>DATGUF010000024.1:0-9151 GCA_035301485.1 Alcanivoracaceae bacterium | reverse complement strand
AGCGCTGGAACCGCCTTCATGGATTTGCGTTACTGACCCTCGTGGTTAACAACGTGAAGTTCCAAGATGGCATACAGATGGAGGGAGCATCAGCAAGAGACGCTGCTTAGCTCTGTACACCAGATTTGACCATAGCTCCTTTGACCACAATACCCAGCACATCCCGGACTTTGTTGGGCAGGTCTTCCAGTAGTTTGGCGGCATTGTGCACGCCTACTGCTTGGCCGTTATCATCCACACCAATCAACAGCGTCCCGCCATTGGCATTAGCAAAGCCGCTAATCCATTTCAGGTACCCGTCCTTCCACTCACGCTTAAACTCTAGGTTTTGAGATTCGTGCATAGCTTAAATCGCTTTCACTTCTGTAATGGGCGAGCTTTGTTTGAAAATTTGCGTGACGTTGACTTTGACAGCGTCGCTGGCGAAGCCGTTGTCGCGGAACACGGCGCGTAAGGGCTTTAGCTCGGCGAGTTCATGGATGAGTGCTTCGCTGATGCCTTGTTCAAAGCAGGCAACCAGTGCGTTGTCGTCGACGATAAACACTTCTTTGCCTTGGATGCTTTCGCGGCGGATGGGCTGGGTTAAATAAACATTCGAATCTAAGAGCACCTGGAAGAGTAAGTCTTCGCTGCTGCGGTCGGGCTTGATGTTGTCGACGCTGGCAAGCAGATCACCTTGGGACAGTTGCTGCGGCTGGTAGTACACGTCCTGCATATTGGAAGTATCGACTTTCAGTACGCGGAAACCGATGTCTTTGTTCCAGTTCTCGTGGCAGTCGCCTTCGAGGATTTGCGCACCAGCGCGACGGATGCGTTCTTTAGTGATATCAGATACGACAGGTCTTAAACCTATTTTTTTGCAGAAACGATATGCATTCCTAGAGTCACTATTACTCTCATCAATTACCTCCGGATACTGCAAACTTAAAAATTTTCTATTACTACCTGTGCGGCTATTCAATCTAAGTAAAGCATGCGAAAGTGTTCCCGAACCAGCAAACAAATCTAAACAAATATCATTCGGGCCACTCATAAAAGACATGAGTCGCTCCATTAAAACTACTGGTTTTGGGTTTGAAAAAATCTTTGTATCTTCAGGAAACAAGTTTTTTAATTCGTAAGGGCCTGTCCTACCATCTAATTCAAAAACGCTAGACATTTTATCTTCAAAATCAGATGCATATACTTTTAATTCGATTATTTTGTTTTCGTCATCTCCAAACAGTATTTTGTTCTCATCTAGTAAGCGACGCATAGTTTCTTGAGGGAATCTATACCCCATTAGAGGTTCTTTGCAGGGTTTGTTTGTTATTGGGTGTAGCACATCGTATCTGTAGCCTTCTCTACCAGGGTTATGAACACTTTGACTACCAGTATATACACCATCAAAATCAATATACCTATATCGATCTAACTGACCTAGCTGGTTTCTATTACCACGAAACCATTTCTCATAAGCAAGGCGTAGCTCTTCAAGGTTTTTAGAGTGTTTCTTGATAAGTTTATTCCCGACATCTATCAAAACTTGCTTTACATCAGAGACATTACTTTTCCAAACTTTTTCAAGTTGTTGCTTACTCTTAGCAAACACATGAATACTTTCATGTTCAATCGCTATATTGGTTGGGTTGTTATCAGTCGCGTTTTTCCAAATACATGTACCCACGAAGTTGTTTTCACCAAAAATCTCATAGCACAAATGTAATACGTTTGCTGTTTCCGCATCATCGATTGATATAGCTATTACTCCACTCTGCGCTAACAAATTTCTTGCCAGTTGCAAGCGCTGATACATCATTCCTAACCAGTCAGAGTGAAATCGCCCATTAGACTCAGTATTAGCAAGCAGTTTATTCCCTTGGGCATCCGACTGGTTGCTTTCAATTAAATATTCATATGTGTTGCCAACAAAGTCATCTCTATAAACAAGATTATTACCTTTTTTTCTATTATACGGCGGGTCGATGTAGATCATTTTGACTTTGCCGAGGTAGGTTTCTTGCAGCAGCTTTAACGCATCCAGGTTGTCGCCTTCGATAAACAGGTTTTCAGTGTCGTCAAAGTTAACGCTTTCATCACGGGCTGGGCGCAGGGTTTTCGCAATGGGCGCATTGGCGGTGAGCATGGCTTCACGCTTGCCGGGCCAATCTAAACGGTAGCGCTCTTGCGGGCCTTCAACGATGCTGTCGGATAACTCTTGGCGCAGCAGGTCAAAATCTACCGCTAATTTAACTTACCCATGCTCATCGCGAGATTCAGTAATGCAATTGGGGAAAGCCGCCTGAATTTTAGCGAGGTTATCTTGCGTCAGGTCTTGGCTGTGCATTTTTAGCTTGTCCATGGATGTATCCCGTAAAGTTAAACCGAATGGGCGTTAGCCCCATTCAACTGTTAATAAATAGCTCTGTTTTATAGCGGCTGCACACAGGCGCGCGCAGCGTTTAATGACTGAGTGCTTACTACTCACCTAATAAAGCGGCTTGTTCTTTTTTAAGCTTATCTGTAGCTTGCTCGGGGACAAAGGTTGGTGAGGTAAATATGAACTCAAGCGACTCGATGCTGTTGAGCTCTTTTTTTAACGCAGCATAAGCGTAAATAGAAAAACAGGATGCTGCAATTTTCAGCTTGGCATTAGGTGTAATTGTCTTTTTTAAATCATCCCCAAAGAGTTGGTTCACATTGTCTAAAATTTGCATAGCATCCTGCTTCCAACAAATAAATGTACTGAGGAGCCACAGTCTACCCAATAGGGATAAATGGTGCAGCTACCAAGGAGCCCTCTTATTTATGACTCTAAATTTCAGCGAACGCTCATTTACACCCAGCCACTAAAGCAATGGTAGATATTGGCCTTGTTTATCGATGGCTTTTTTCACAGTTCTCTTCAGGTTTTGGCCAAGCAGAAACAAAAACATTTCCACTTGCTCTGCCAAGCAGTCTGTTTTTTCCGCAAACTTTTGCACTACTTCTAAATATTTTGGGTACAATTTTGGTGCATTTTTATAGGTCATTTTTCCAACACCTTCGAATTGTTAATAATGCCCAGTGTTTATTGCATTGATCACACGCATGTCTAAAATTAGTGCACCAAACCCTTCAACCTGCGCACCCATAAAGTAAATAAACTTCGAGTAAGTCGACAAACCCAACCCTTTGATGCTGCGCACTTTATCGTAATGAGACGGCCAGTCCTCTATGCCATTTTCAGCCTCAGCTAGTAGCTCTGCAATCGATTCTAAATTTTCAGCAATTTTTGCGAAGTGGTTACCTCTCATTCCGGCTGAGTAGCCCCATAAAATGGTCGCTATAATTAACTTTTTATAATTTTGGCTGCTGCCAATTTTTTTAATTCATTTCTATTTAGTTTAAGTATTGGTTGCTCTGAAAAAAGAGACTCTATAATGTTCCATGCTTGCGGAAGCTGCGTTTTATATTTCTCCCATGTGGTGTACTTTGTCTCAATAGCATGATCTTCAACGGGCATTTTTTTAATCAAGAGTGCGTAATTTTTCATATAATTTCTTATTTACATTTACTAAAAAGTGTAACAAACAAGGGGTTTATTAAATTTGTTTACCCTTAAGAAACATTAGCTTTTACCACAAAAGTTTCTGCCATTTTATCGTGCAACCCTTGTTTTTTGTTGGTAAACGCCACCATTAAAAAGCCAATGCACAGCAGCACGGCAGATATAATTTTCGACCAGTAGCGCCCATTGGCTCTGCCGAAGCTGATACGGCGGCCCTGTTCATCCACTACTTTTAAACCAAGCATTTTTTTGCCAGGCGTTGCTTGCCAAGCCGACGCTTCAAACACCGTAAACCAAAGCCATTGCACAAACATTGAAAAGGCAAAACCAAAAAGCGCACCCGCCGCTTCAATTTCATCTAGCGTGAAGTCTTCTGCCATGGCTATGCCTAAGGCGAACCCAAGCGGTATTACCATAAGAACAAAGGCGAGTTGGTAAAGCAGGTAATCGATGATGTACGCAAGGGTTCGCATCCAAAAACCCACATACGTGGGCTGTGTTGAACCCACTGCTGCAGTTGGATGGCTAGGCTTGCGCGCTACTGGGGAAGTGGAAATACTCGCTCCACAATTACTGCAAAAAAGCGCGCCCGCACCGGTTGCTGCTCCACAACTACTACAAAACATCCTGTTCACCTCGCTTTTATCTTCCATGGCCTGTACTGCTTTCACTTTACAAGCATTTTGTTTTACAAACGCTGACTAAAAGCAAATTTAGCCAAGCGTTGCCTTTATATTTAATTAAATGGCTAGCTAAAAACAACAACGCTTTAAATCAACTCAATCTTCAACACAAAAACTCCCCACTCTTAGTGCTTAAAGCCCTATACTATGGCGTGTTTACACTTAATGAGAACACTGCATGGCAACCCCTAACGACACACCTTCCAACATGGCGCAGCCTCTACCCACCTTATGGCTGCTGGGCAAAACTGGCGCTGGAAAATCCTCGTTAATTCAAGCCCTCACCGGCAACAGCCAAGTGGAAGTGGGCAACGGGTTTGCGCCCTGTACAAAAACCTCTGCGGCGTATCTTTTTCCGCCGAACAAACCTTTGCTGCGTTTTTTAGATACACGTGGTTTAGGTGAAGCTCATTACGACCCCAGTGAAGACATCGCCCTGTGCCAAGCGGTAAGCCACCTTTTATTAGTGGTGGTAAAAACCGATGAACCCGAACAAAGTGCAGTGCTAGAAGCGCTTAATACCATCCGCAAACAAAAACATATTCAGCATGTGCTGCTGATTTATACCGCGGTTAATACACTGCCAAAAGAAGACAAAAATCGTTCCGTGGCCCACCATCAAACCTTATTTGATGCCGCATGGGGTCGCCCTATTCCCGCCATTGAAGTGGATATGGATAGCGACGCGCAAGTGTATTATCAGCGTGATGCACTCGTGGATGCACTCGCTGAAACCATCCCGCTGGTGGGCTTAATGCTAGACAAAGAACAACAAACCAACCATGAAGAGCAACGCTTCGCACAGGTGCGAAATGATGTGCTGTGGTACGCCACCGGCGCTAGCTTTACCGATTTATTCCCCGTTGTGGGTTTGGTATCAGTACCTGCTTTACAAACCAAAATGCTGCACAGCCTAGCAAAACAATACAACGTAAAATGGGGCGCACGCGCCTTCGCAGAGCTGCTAGCCGTGTTGGGCACCAGTTTTAGCACTCAATATGGTGTTAAACTCGGCGCGCGGCAGCTAGCCAAGTTTATCCCCGTATATGGCCAAACCGTGGGTGCCGCCACAGCCGCCGCAGTGAGTTTTGCCACCACCTATGGGCTAGGCCGGGCAGCGAGTTACTATTTTTATCGTAAAAGCCAAGGCGAAGCAGTGAGCACCGAAGAGGTGCAACAGTATTACAAAGAAGCGTTCGAGCTCGGCAAGCAGGTAGCTCCCCATGAATAGCCTCAAAAACACCTTCAAGTTTTTAAACATCTACTCAAACCGTTTGTTGGCCCTCTCTTTTGTTGGCTTTATTTTGCCCCCGCTTTTGCTCATTGGCTTTGGTATTTATGCCATTTTTGCACACGGCTACGGCCTTTATTTCGCTGCAGTACTGCTGCTTTCCTCGTTACTGATAGGCATTCCACGGTGGCTATTAGTGAGAAAAAACAAGGCGGCAAAAAATCAAATTGCCGAGCAACAGCTCGTGGAACCTTCTGCTGATTGGTCGCAAGCAGAACGGCTAATATGGGATAACCTCAATGTTTCTATTACCAAGAAACTCCAGCACAACGACGATTGGGGCGCACTGAAAGAGCATGCCATTGCCCTAACGCTCGAGGTGGCCCAGGCTTATGGCAAAAAAGAGCTCGATTTCACCGTGCCCGAAGGGCTGCAAATGCTTGAAGAGATCAGCCGCCGCTATCGTAAAGCCCTAAACGAACATGCGCCCGCTATCGATAGAATCAGCCTTTCACAGGCCAAAACGCTTTACAGCATTCATGATAAATATGGCGCCACAGCGCAAGAAATTGCCAAATACGCTTTGCTTGCCTGGCGTGCAGCACGCATGAGCAACCCCGCCACTGGGCTTGCTAGCGAGTTACGCGACAAATTTCTGGGTTCTATGTCGGAGCAAGCGTTCGCCAACATTCAACACACCGTTAAGCGCGCGCTGTTGCAAGAAGTGGTGAGTGTTAGCTTAGACCTTTACAGCGGCCGCTTTGTAATCGAGCCGAGCCAAGTGGGAAGCAGCGCCACGCAACAACAAGATGAAGCGAAGCTAGCCGCGCCGCCAGAGCCCGTACGCGTGTGCCTCGTGGGGCAAGTCAGCGCCGGTAAATCATCGTTAGTAAATGCCTTAATAAAAAACATGCACGCCGAAGTAGATACCCTGCCCGCCACCCATACTGTGGCGGTGTATCCATGTTTTATTGAGGGCGAAGAACAACTGCGCTTAATAGACATGGCCGGCCTTGATGGCAGCGATGCCACCTTGCAAAGCGCACTCAAAGAAATCACCCAATCCGACCTAGTGCTGTGGGTGCTGAAAGCTAACCAACCCTCACGGCAATTGGATGTGGCACTGCAAGAAAAAGTACAGGCCTTTTATGCTCGCAAAGAAAACATTTCTCGCAAAAAACCACCCATTATTGGTGTGCTCAACCAAGTGGATTTGCTCAAGCCTATTAACGAGTGGGCACCGCCTTATGAACTCAGCGACACAAACAACGCCAAAGTAAACACCATCAATGAGGCGCTGGCCTACAACCGCCACATCCTGGGCATCGAGCACCTGTATCCCCTCGCCCTGCCCGCAGGCAAACCAACGTACGGCCTTGAAACATTAGAAAATGAAATACAACAGCAGTTTGAGCACGCCGTAAACGTGCAACTAAACCGCCGCAGAATAGATAGCAAACCCAGCAAAGGGCTTACAGTAGAAGTAAAACGTTTGTTTAATTTAAGTAAGAAAGTGCCGAAGAGTGCGATCTAGTAGCTAACAGTTAATTACCTCACCATACAATATGACATGAGCCCTCCCTGAATTTGAAGAGCACCACACCCCTATTCCAATCCTGACTTCCCCGCCCATTCTTCAGCGCTTTATTGCGCCCCACAAGCTTGACCCCTCCACGCCCTTAAAGGTTATGATGTTGCCTTTTTATGGCGCGGTACACGCGTGTGTTTATCACTATAGGAATTGCCATGGACATCCAGTTCGTTACTGAAGATAACGTTACCCTGAAAGGCCAAGTGGTGGAGGCGGAAAACGCTAAAGGCGCGGTCATCATTAACCCCGGCACCGCCACCAAAACCTCTTTTTATTTATCTTTCGCACAATTTTTAGCGGCCAATGGCTACCATGCCGTGCTGTGGAACTACCGTGGCTTTTGTGAAAACCGTGGCGGCAGCTTAGCCCGCAGCGATATTAGCTACACTGATCTTGGCCGTTGGGATATTCCAGCGGTGATCAACAAAACCAAAGCCTTGTACCCTCAGCTACCGGTATATTGTGTGGGCCACAGCGCTGGAGGCCAGCACGTGGGTTTTGCCGCCAACTGTAACGAGCTCAGCGGCATGGTAGGAGTGGCTGTATCCACAGGGTACTTTGGCACCATGCCCTTGGCGTATCGCCTACGCGCGCACTTGTTCTTTAAAGCCATCACCCCTGTTTCCAATGCTTTGTTTGGTTATGTGCGCGCTAAAGATTTAAATTTGATGGAAGATTTACCACCTAAACTAGCGCGTGAATGGGCCCGCTGGTGCACCAATGAGGATTTCTTCTTTGCGCCTAAGTTTGCGCGAAAAGACCCTTTCTTACGCACTTATCGCACCTTGGAATTTCCTGTGCATGTGTACACAGCCAGCGATGATGAGATTTCCACAGAAGGTAATACGAAGAATTTTTGGAAGCACATTAGCACTAAAGAACCGGTAAAATTCACCCGTTATAACGCTGCTGATATGCCTAGAAAAAGCGTGGGCCACTTTGGCTATTTCCGTTCTGCTAACGAGCCTATTTGGCAAGATATTTTGGCGAGCTTAAACAGCTTTAACGAACGCGCTGCGTAAACCAAAACAGGGCTAGCAGCACAAGGTAGCGCTTGTGCTGCTGTTAATATTTCCTTAGGCGCTTTGCTTGCGCACGTTGGCAAACACTAGATACTTAGATAAAAAACCGGTGGACACCACAAACGCGAAAATACCTGCGCTATACGCCACCACATCGGGCCATTCGGCAATTTTTAACCCCAACGTTAAAGCCAAGCACAAAGGTGCGGCGCATATAACGATAGTCAGTACTGCTAACCATTTAAACATAAAGCTCTCCCGTTCACGTATGAACTGTGCTGTGCGGTAAGCGCACTACTTTTATTCTCCGCTTACGTTAACATGGATGCTCGTTTTTTAAAGCACAAAGCTTGTTCTGTGTTAAGGATTTGTTATGCAAGTGTTGTTTCTGCACCCCAACCCCGCTGTGTTTCCTGCTTGGAAAAAGAAATTTGCTGAGGTGGCGCCCACCATGGAGTTGGTGGCCTTAGATGATAACCCCGACCTTGCTAACATTGAGGCGGTATTAGCGTGGCAGCCTGAAGCGGGGGTGTTTCCGTTACTGCCGCGCTTGCGGCTGATTCAATCCTTAGGCATGGGTGTGGACCACTTGCTCGCCTGCCCTGATTTGCCCGCACAGGTGCCCATTAGCCGCGTGGTGGATAACGACATGCCCCAACAAATGAGCGAGTACGTGTTGTATGGCGTGCTAAAAGCCTTTCAAAAGCTGCAGTATTACCAACAGCAGCAGCTGCAACAACAGTGGCAACCGTTAAAGCGCCATCATGCGCACAATTTCACCATTGGCATTATGGGCTACGGCGCTTTAGGCCAAGCCGTTACGGAGCATTTGCATTTAAACGGGTTTACTCAATTAAAAGTATGGGCACGCAGCCCCAAAACCACTGATATTGCCACCGCGTATGCCGGCGCCGATGCCTTAGATGCATTTTTGCACGGTGTAGATGTACTGGTGTGTTTGCTGCCCCTCACCCGCCACACGCGCCATATTTTGAACCGGCGTACCTTGGGCGCACTCAACCCAGGCGCGTTTTTAATTAACCCCGCGCGGGGCGAGCACTTGGTAGAAGAAGATTTGCTGGCCTTGCTTGAGAA
>DATGUF010000023.1:0-76463 GCA_035301485.1 Alcanivoracaceae bacterium | reverse complement strand
GGCCCGAAATGAGGGCACCGTCGTCTCCGTATCCGACGGTATTGTTCGTATTCATGGTCTGGCTGACGTAATGTACGGTGAAATGATCGAGTTTGAAGGCGGTGTTTACGGCATGGCCCTCAACCTTGAGCGTGACTCCGTTGGTGCCGTAGTACTAGGTGATTACCTAGGCGTGGCTGAAGGACAAAGTGTTAAATGTACTGGCCGCATTTTTGAAGTGCCAGTGGGCCCTGAACTATTAGGCCGCGTGGTGGACGCTCTTGGTGTTCCCATTGATGGCAAAGGTCCTATCGACGCAAAACTTACTGACGCAGTAGAAAAGGTTGCCCCAGGGGTAATTTGGCGTCAGTCCGTAGACGAGCCAATGCAAACTGGTATGAAAGCGATTGACGCTATGACTCCAATTGGCCGTGGTCAGCGTGAGCTGATTATTGGTGACCGTCAGATCGGTAAAACTGCGATAGCCGTAGACACCATTATTAACCAGAAAGGCTCTGGTATTAAGTGTGTGTATGTAGCGGTTGGTCAGAAGCAATCTACGATTGCTAACGTAGTGAGCAAGCTCGAAGAGCACGGCGCAATGGAATACACCACTGTGGTGGTAGCATCTGCTTCAGATCCTGCAGCGATGCAATACCTAGCACCGTTTGCTGGTTGCACCATGGGCGAGTACTTCCGTGACCGTGGTGAAGATGCGCTCATCGTTTATGATGACCTCACCAAGCAAGCTTGGGCATACCGTCAAATTTCTCTCTTACTCCGTCGTCCACCAGGCCGTGAAGCTTACCCAGGTGACGTGTTCTACTTGCACTCTCGTTTACTAGAGCGTTCCGCACGTGTAAGCGCAGAATATGTGGAAGAGTTCACAAAAGGCGAAGTGAAAGGCCAAACCGGTTCTCTTACTGCCTTGCCTATTATTGAAACACAGGCTGGTGACGTATCCGCTTTCGTACCTACTAACGTAATTTCTATTACGGATGGTCAGATCTTCGTAGAAACTGACCTGTTTAACGCGGGTATTCGTCCTGCGATGAACGCGGGTGTATCTGTATCGCGAGTAGGTGGTGCAGCACAAACCAATATCATTAGAAAGCTAGGTGGTGGTATTCGTTTAGCGTTAGCTCAGTATCGTGAACTTGAAGCGTTTGCTCAGTTCGCTTCTGACCTAGACGAAAGTACACGTGCACAACTCGAACACGGTCAGCGTGCTACCGAGTTGATGAAGCAAGCACAGTACAGCCCCATGTCAGTAGCTGAAATGGGTGTAATGCTCTTCGCTATTAACGAAGGCTTTTTGAAAGATGTTGAACTGAACAAGATCGGCAGCTTCGAAAAAGCATTACTCGCCTACTTGAACAGCGAACACAAAGCGTTGATGGATAAAATCAACGAAAAGGGTGACTACAACGATGAAATTGCCGGTAGCATTAAAGCTGCTATCGAAAGTTTCAAAGCCACCCAAACCTGGTAATCGACGTTAAAGGGATAAAACTATGGCAGGCGCGAAAGGGGTAAGAACCAAAATCGCTAGTGTCCAAAGCACGAGTAAAATTACTCGCGCTATGGAGATGGTTGCTGCCAGTAAAATGCGTCGTGCGCAAGAGCGTATGGCTTCTTCGAAGCCGTACGCAACGCGTATCCGTGAAGTGATCGCCCATTTAGCAGATGCCAGCTTAGAATATCATCACCCCTACCTTGAAGAACGTGAGCCGAAAAATGTGGCTTATATTGTTGTTTCTTCTGATAGAGGTTTATGTGGTGGCTTAAACGTTAACTTGTTCCGCCAGCTGATCGCAGATGCGAAACAGTGGTACGACAAGGGCGTTGGTGTTCAATATGGTGTTGTGGGTAGTAAAGCCGCTAGCTTTTTTAAGAGCGTTGGTGGCGAAGTCACTTCCACTGTAACGGGTCTAGGCGATGCACCGCGTATGAGTGATCTTATCGGTGTTATTAGCGCTATGACTGACGATTTTGTGGCAGCCAAAGTGGACCGTGTTTATCTGGTGTATAACGAGTTTGTTAACACCATGACACAAAGCCCAAACATTAATCAGTTGTTACCCCTACCACAGGGTGATGCATCTGAGTTTAAAACAAACCCAGAGCAAAACTGGGACTACATTTATGAGCCTTCTGCTAAAGAATTAGTAGACGGTTTATTAGTAAGATTTATCGAAAGCCAAGTGTATCAGGGCGTAGTGGAAAATCTCGCTTGTGAGCAAGCAGCCAGAATGGTTGCTATGAAAGCGGCCACTGATAACGCTGGTGATATTATCCGTGATCTGGAACTCCTGTATAACAAAGCCCGTCAAGCGGCTATTACCCAGGAAATTTCCGAAATTGTCAGTGGTGCCGCAGCGGTATAACCGTGGTGGCATACAAGCCAAGAGGATGCAAGCATGAGTAGCGGTCGTATTGTTCAAATTATCGGTGCGGTAATCGACGTGGAATTTTCCCGCGATAACGTGCCAAATATTTATGACGCGCTGAATGTGGACGGCACAGAGACCGTTCTTGAAGTTCAACAGCAGCTCGGCGACGGCATCGTGCGCACCATTGCCATGGGCTCCACCGAAGGGTTGAAGCGTGGCTTGAGCGTAACGAGCACAAATGGTCCAATCGAAGTACCTGTGGGTACCAAAACCCTCGGTCGTATTATGGACGTATTAGGTCGCCCCATTGATGAAGCAGGCCCCATTGGTGAAGAAGAGCGTATGCCTATTCACCGTAAAGCGCCTACTTACGCCGAACAAGCAGGTGGTAACGAACTGCTAGAAACCGGTATTAAAGTTATTGACCTCGTTTGCCCATTTGCTAAGGGTGGTAAAGTAGGTCTGTTCGGTGGTGCGGGTGTTGGTAAAACCGTAAACATGATGGAACTCATCCGTAACATCGCGATTGAGCACGAAGGTTTCTCAGTGTTCGCCGGTGTTGGTGAGCGTACTCGTGAAGGTAACGACTTCTACCACGAGATGAAAGATTCTGACGTACTAGACAAAGTATCCCTAGTATACGGTCAGATGAACGAGCCACCTGGTAACCGTTTACGTGTTGCACTAACCGGCTTAACCATGGCGGAAAAATTCCGTGATGAAGGCCGTGATGTACTGTTGTTTATTGACAACATTTACCGTTACACCCTAGCGGGTACCGAAGTATCTGCATTGTTAGGCCGTATGCCTTCAGCGGTAGGTTATCAGCCTACGCTAGCTGAAGAGATGGGTGTATTGCAGGAACGTATTACTTCCACGAAGCAAGGTTCTATTACATCGGTGCAAGCCGTTTACGTACCTGCGGATGACTTAACTGACCCATCCCCAGCTACAACGTTTGCTCACTTAGACGCAACGGTTGTACTAAGCCGTGATATTGCCGCACGTGGTATTTACCCAGCGATTGATCCGCTAGACTCTACTTCTCGTCAGCTCGATCCACTAGTGATTGGTGACGAACACTACGAAGTAGCACGTGGCGTACAAACCGTACTACAGCGTTACAGCGAACTAAAAGATATTATCGCTATTCTCGGTATGGATGAACTCTCCGAAGAAGATAAAACGACTGTAATGCGTGCACGTAAAATTGAGCGCTTCCTGTCTCAGCCTTTCTTCGTAGCGGAAGTGTTTACCGGTGCACCTGGTAAGTACGTTTCTCTAACAGAAACCATCGCAGGCTTTAAAGGAATTCTCTCTGGTGAATACGACCACATTCCAGAGCAAGATTTCTACATGAAAGGCTCTATCGACGAAGTTCTCGAGAGCTACAACAAAAGGCAGGCTAGCTAAGCTGCCCTGAATCAGGGAGAGTCCCATGGCGAAAACCTTACATTGTGAGATCGTCAGTGCAGAGGAGCCACTGTTTTCAGGTGCGGTGAAAATGATCGTCGCAACAGGTACAGAGGGTGAGCTAGGTATTTTGCCTGGCCACACCCCACTGTTAACTGGCTTAAAGCCAGGCCCTGTGCGCGTGATAATGGCCGACGATACTGAAGAAGTATTTTACGTCAATGGTGGCTATCTTGAAGTGCAGCCGAAAGTAGTAACGCTATTAGCGGATGCTGCGGCGCGCGCGAAAGACATTGATGAAGCGGCAGCAGAAGAAGCTCGTCAACGCGCCCTCGAGGTTATCGAAGGCAAGCAGTCTGAGCTAGATTACACCACTGCAGCCACTCAGCTGGCAGAATCGGTAGCGCAATTGCGCACCATTCGACAGTTGAAAAAGAAATATGGCGCTAAATAATACTGTTAGCGTGGTATATCCTAAAAAGGGGCGGCGCTTGCTGCCCCTTTTTTTATTGTTAGAAGAATAAGCGAGGGAATGGGATGAATGTAGCAGCCGTTATTTTAGCTGCGGGTAAGGGTACCCGCATGCGCTCTAAGCTCCCCAAAGTATTACATGGCATTGCAGGACGCAGTATGTTGACTCATGTGGCTGGCACAGCCCAAAGCATCAATGTGGCGCAAACTATTGTGGTATATGGCCATGCGGGTGACGTGGTACGCGATCACATGAGTGATTGGCAGCTGCAGTGGGCAGAGCAAGCCGAACAACTAGGTACAGGCCACGCAGTAGCGCAAGCGATGCCAGAAGTGAAAGCTGATAACGTGTTGGTACTTTATGGTGACGTTCCCCTTATTCAGCCAAATACCTTATTAGAGTTACTCGAGTTAGTGAACGATAAGCAAATGGCGTTGCTCACACTCACCATGGAAGACCCTCAAGGTTACGGTCGTATTATTCGTAATGAGCAAGGCGAAGTGCAGGCTATTGTGGAACAAAAAGACGCCACTGAAGCGCAGTTAGCGATTAACGAAATTAATACAGGTATTTTGGCCTGCCGCCGTGAATTATTAGAAAAAGTATTGCCTCAACTTTCTAACAGTAATGCCCAAGGTGAATATTACCTCACCGATGTTATTTCTTTAGCGGTTGAGAATGGTATTACCGTGGCAGCGCATCAACCTTCTCAGCCTTGGGAAGTGGATGGTGTAAACGATAGAACACAGTTGGCTCGTTTAGAGCGTATTTACCAAAAAAATATGGCCACTACCCTCATGCAACAGGGGGCTACGGTATTAGACCCTGCCCGCCTAGATGTGCGCGGTAATGTGGTCGTAGGGCAAGATGTGACGCTTGATGTGGGTGTTGTGCTTGAGGGTGAAGTGACATTGGGTGAAAACGTAGTCATTGGGCCACACTGCGTAATCAAAAACAGCACCATTGGCGCTAACACAGTGGTTGAAGCGCACTCAATTATTGAGGATAGCGTGGTGGGAGAAGCCTGTAACATTGGCCCGTTTGCCCGCCTACGCCCTGGCACACAGCTCTCTGAGAAAGTAAAAGTGGGGAATTTTGTTGAAACAAAAGCAGCCATTGTGGGGAAAGCTAGCAAAATTAATCACTTAAGCTATGTTGGAGACGCTCGTTTAGGCGCCGATGTTAACGTGGGAGCCGGCACTATTACCTGTAACTACGATGGTGCCAACAAGCATCTCACCACCATCGAAGATAATGCGTTTATCGGCTCCAACACGAGTTTGGTGGCACCCGTAACAGTGGGCGCGAATGCCACGGTGGGAGCGGGCAGCGTTATTACCGCAGATGTGCAGCCTAATGAACTGGCCCTCACCCGTGCGAAGCAGCGTGCCATTACGGGTTGGGAAAGGCCCACAAAAAAATCGAAATAAACGTTTAAATGAGTGGCTAAAGTGTCGTTAGCCATTCTATAGCGGTGTTATACTCGTTGTTTAATTGAAGCTAAGCGGTAGGGGGCATGATGCTTGATAAGCAGTTAGCAGTTGCATTAACAGATGCTTTAGCCAGCGCGGATATGGAACGAGTGGCCACGCTGACGGCTGATGTAAATATCCCTGATCTCGCTGATTTTATTGCTGAGATTGTTTTGCCTGGTGAAGAAGTGGACGTGTTGTTAACACAAACCATTGAACGCCGAGCAGAAGTATTTGGTTATTTACCTCTTTCATTACAGGAAGCCATTGCCCCCATGATGACGGCTGGGCAGCTGTCCGAGCTCGTCACTCATATGCCTTCAGATGAACGTGCAGATCTTTTTAATGTTCTAGATGAGGTTCGCAAGCAGCAGCTATTTCAGCGTTTAGCTTGGGAAGAACGTGAAGATATCCGCCGTTTAGCGAGTTATGAAGACGGCTCGGCGGGTGCCATCATGAGCTCAGATTACGTATGGGCGAATGTGGGCATGACGGTGGGCGAAGCATTAGATGTTATTCGTCGCACGGCGCCTGATAAAGAAACCATTTACCAAGTATATGTTTTAGACCACACGCATCAATTGATGGGGGTTGTCTCCTTACGCGAATTGATCGTGGCCGCCGGTAATGTTCTCGTGGACGATCTCATGACCACAGACATCGTCAGCGCCTTTGTGAACGAAGAGCAGCGAGAAGTAGCTCGTTTGATCTCACGTTACGATTTACTCGCTTTACCCATTGTGGATGCAGCAGGGAAGTTGGTGGGCATTGTTACCTATGACGATGCCATGGACGTACAAGAAGCTGAGACAACGGATGATATCCACCGTGGTGCTAACATCAGTAAACTGGAAGTGAATTTCAGTGATGCGAAGCCGCTTGATCTGTACCGCTCGCGCGTTCATTGGTTGGTGATATTGGTGTTCGCCAATATTTTCACGGGTGCAGGCATCGCGTATTTTGAAGAGACAATTGCAGCCCATATCGCGCTGCTGTTTTTTATGCCTCTGCTGGTAGCCAGTGCCGGTAATGCGGGTTCACAATCTGCAACGCTAATGGTGCGTGGTATGGCCACGGGCGATGTTACAGCGAGAGATTGGGGCAAGCTGATCAGTAAAGAAATATTCGTTGCCACAGCGCTGGGGTTAACCATGGCGTTGGCTGTAATGGCAGTAGGCTACTTTCGCGCAGGCCCTGATATTGCTTTGGTGGTATCGCTAACCATGATTATTGTGGTGATGGTGGGCAGCCTTATCGGTATGGGTTTGCCATTGCTGTTGAATAAGTTAAATTTTGATCCAGCCACAGCGAGTACTCCTCTTATTACCACTATTGCAGACGTCTCTGGGGTGCTGATTTACTTTGGCATCGCCACAGTGATGCTCGGCTTAGGTTAATATTCTCATTGGAGCCCGCTTCCACGCGGGCTTTTATCACCGTTTGCTCTGCGCAAACGAAACCCTGCTTTTGTAGAAAATGTATCCATGGAAGATGTTTCACACCTATTGAATGATTTAAACGATGCCCAACGTGAAGCTGTGGCAGCTGAGCACCAACATCTTTTGGTGTTAGCTGGAGCGGGTTCCGGTAAAACACGCGTACTAGTGCACCGTATTGCCTGGTTAGTTAGCACAGGGCAATGTTCTCCATACGGCATTTTAGCGGTTACTTTTACCAACAAAGCTGCGGCAGAAATGCGCCAGCGCATTGCCGAACTGATTGACGCTCCCACACAAAGCATGTGGGTGGGCACCTTTCACGGTATTGCACATCGTTTGTTGCGTCGTCATTGGCAACAAGCAGGGCTTACAGAAACCTTTGAAATTATAGATAGTGATGACCAACAACGTTTAATCAAACGTATTTTGGCTGAGCATCAGCTAGATGAAAAACGTTGGCCTGCACGGCAAGTGCAGTGGTACATCAATGGGCAAAAAGACGAAGGCTTAAGAGCTGCCCATGTGGTGCCAGGCCGTGATCTATATAGCCAAACCATGCAGCGCTTGTACGCTGATTATGAAGCTTTGTGTCAGCAACAATCTCTAGTTGATTTTAATGAGCTTCTTTTGCGGGCGTTGGAATTGATCCGCGATAACGACGATTTGCGCCAGTATTACCAAGAACGTTTCCAGCATATTTTAGTAGATGAATTTCAGGATACGAACGCCATCCAATATGCGTGGCTACAACTGATAGCAGGGGCCAATGCAGGCCTAACTATAGTGGGCGATGACGACCAATCGATTTACGGTTGGCGCGGTGCCAAGGTGGAAAACATCCATCATTTAAACGACACCTACCCCAACTTATACACAATTCGTTTAGAGCAAAACTACCGTTCCACAGAAACCATTTTGCAAGCAGCCAATAACGTTATTGCCAATAACCCAGGGCGGCTAGGTAAAAATTTATGGACAGAGGCAGGCGAAGGGGAAGCCATTAAGCTTTACGCCGGTTTTAATGAAATTGATGAAGCACGTTTCATCGCAGGCCGCATCAAAGATTTATTGCAGCAAGGCAGCTTGAAACGTAGCGAAATGGCTGTGCTATATCGTTCTAACGCGCAATCACGGGTGCTTGAAGAAGCCTTTATGCAGCAAGGTATTAGCTATCGCATTTATGGCGGCCACCGCTTTTATGAACGTGCAGAAATTAAAGATACGCTCTCATATTTGCGCTTAACGATTAATCCCCATGCAGACCCTTCTTTTGAGCGAGTGGTGAATAAGCCCACGCGGGGTATTGGTGCACGTACCGTAGAGCGGATTCGTGAAGTGGCCCGCGCTGAAAATGTGAGTTTATACGCTGCAGCGCAGCAGCTTGTTGCTCAGCAGGCGTTGAGTGGGCGTGCTGCTAATGCCGTTGCCGATTTTTTGAATTTGTTAAGTTCAATCACCGCACAATCGGAAGGCAAGGCCCTATGGGAGCGAACAGAATTAGTGCTCGATAAATCGGGTTTGCTCGCGTTCTATAAACAAGAAAAAGGTGAACGTGCGGAGCAGCGTGTTGATAACTTAAAAGAATTTGTTACTGCAACTCGCCAGTTTGGTGATGAGGAAGTGGAAGATGGCCAAGATGTTTTGGTGGCTTTCTTAGACCATGCGGCGTTAGAGGCGGGTGATCACCAAGCCGATGAAAATGAAGATGCGGTGCAAATGATGACGATGCACTCAGCAAAAGGGCTCGAGTTTCCTGTGGTGTTTGTAGCGGGCATGGAGGAAGGGTTGTTTCCGCACCAAATGTCTATGGATAACCCCGATGGCTTGGCGGAAGAACGCCGCTTGTGCTACGTGGGCATTACCCGTGCTATGCGTGAGCTTTATCTTACTTATGCTGAAAGCCGTCGTTTGTATGGTAAGGAAACCTTTAACTCGCCGTCGCGTTTTTTGCGCGAAATACCTGCTGAGCTATTGCAAGATATTCGCTTGCGTAGCACCCGTGCAAGCCGTCCTGTTGCGGCGGTGAAAACCGGCTTGTCTGACGAAGGCAGCGGTGGTTTCCAGTTGGGTATGCGCGTGCGCCACCCAAGGTTTGGTGAGGGCACGATTTTGCATTTTGAAGGCCGCGGCCCCAACGCAAGGGTACAGGTGAACTTTGACCGCGAGGGAAGCAAGTGGCTTGTTAACCAGTACGCCCGGTTGGTGGCTTTATAGGGGCATCAGGCAGGTGTGTTTGGAGCACTTTAGGTAAACGCCCCAAACCCGCTAGCCTGATCCTTTTGCGCCTTCCTGTGGCGCCGCTCTCAATCGTGATTTGCCGTTTCGGCAACTTCAGTTGTTTCGCAAAAAAATCAATCAATTCCTTATTGGCAGCATTGTCTACGGGCGGCGCAGAAATGCGGATACGCAACGCGCCGTCGTGCAAGCCAGTAATTTCTGTGCGGCTTGCACGAGGCTGTAGATAACACTGCAGCAGTAAATCACTGCCTTCCCAAATAGCTGTACTCATTATGCAAATAAAACACGTAAAAATTGTAGGCCTAACAACACCACAATGGGGCTGAAATCTAAGCCGCCTAAGGACGGTAGAATGTTTCGTACTGGCGCCATGAGCGGTTCAGTAATATCGGCCACAATAGCGGTAAAAGGTTGGCGTGGGTCAGGCGCGATCCAACTGAGGATAACACGCGCGATCACAGCCCAGTAAAGGTATCTTAAGAGTAAGTCAGCTGATTGCTTGATACTTAATAGTAAAAGCACTTGCCCGTTCACTGAAAAGCCTTGGAAGGAAAAGTACACCACTAACTTACCAATCAACAAAGCAAAAATGATGAGTAAAGCTGCTAAATTAAAACGCCCTACGGCAGGAATAAGCCGTTGAAGAGGGCCGAGTATAGGGTGTGTGAAGCGAACCACTTGTTGAGAAATAGGGTTATAGAAATCTGCTTGCACGAGCTGTAATAGGAAACGTGTTAAAAATAAAAAAATAGCAAAATCAAAAACAACAGAGATAAGAAAATTAAATGCGCCGGGCGTATTCATAAAAGCTCCTGTATTAAGGCCTGTGGTTAAGCGAGTTCTTCAGAGCGGCGTTTGGCCGCGGCAAGGGCATCCGCCACTAAGGTATCAAACCCTCCTTGCATGAAGGTGTTGAGCGCTGCGGCGGTGGTGCCACCCGGCGAAGTTACCCGCTCACGTAGCACGCTAGGCGGCTCTTCACTGTTACTGGCCAATGTAGCTGCGCCTAGGGCTGTTTGTAGTACCAGTTGGCGGGCCGTACTTTCATCAAGTCCTAATGCTTGCCCACTGGCTATCATGTGCTCCATGAGCAAGAAAAAATAAGCAGGGCCAGAGCCTGATACCGCTGTGACAGCATCCATTTGTGCTTCGTCGCTTAACCATACACTGATGCCCACACTGTTTAGTAGCTGTTCTGCTTGCTGATGTTGTTCTGCGGTAACTTCAGTGCTGGCATAAAGGCCGGTGGCGCCCGTTTGTACTAAAGCAGGAGTGTTGGGCATGGCACGTACCACGGGGGCGGCTCCTAACCAGCTTTGTAAGCGTGAAACGGTTACGCCCGCAGCAATAGAAATGATCAGTGGTAAGGGAGTGGGTAATGCCGTTTGCAGGGCTTGGCAAACCTCTTCCATGTTCTGTGGCTTTACGGCGAGTACGATGACATCGCATTGGGCGACAAAATCACTGTAGTTTAAGCTAGTGTTAACCTTAAACTGTTGCTCTAGCTCATCTAAGCGGCTTGCTGCAATGTCGTTAAGCCAGATGCGCTCTGGTGCATGGCCTTCTGCGAGCAGCCCGCCCACAATGCTGGCGGCCATATTGCCCGCACCAATAAAGCCGATGGTGATGTTTGTCATGCCTTGCTCCTACAAGCTGTGATAGTTTAGCCAAGTGGCTGTTCAGTTTTGTATTGAACCTCTACCCCTGTCGGGGTAACGTAAGTGCTATAAAATCAGCATTGGATGGCTTATAGCCCTTACCAAGGCTAGAAAACAGCTATGATACCAAATAAGAATCAGGCCCGAGAGCCATTTCCACAGACTTTAACCAAGGTATTCAATCTTCATGGATATAACTGAATTACTGGCTTTTAGTGCCAAAAATGGAGCATCGGACTTGCACTTGTCCGCAGGGTTGCCACCAATGGTCAGAGTGGATGGTGAAGTGCGTAGGGTAAATTTACCACCACTTGACCATAAAACTACTCACGCGTTGATCTACGACATCATGAACGACCAACAGCGCAAAGAGTATGAAGAGCATTTAGAAACGGACTTTTCTTTTGAAGTACCAGGTTTAGCGCGTTTTCGGGTTAACGTGTTTGTTCAAAACCGCGGCGCCGCCGCCGTGTTCCGTACTATTCCTTCGCGTGTATTAACGCTAGATGAGTTAGGCATGGGCGATGTGTTTAAACGGATTGCGGATGTGCCAAGAGGCATCGTGTTGGTTACCGGTGCCACAGGTTCGGGTAAATCCACTACCTTAGCCGCCATGATCGATTACATTAATACCCATAAACAAATGCACATCCTGACCATCGAAGACCCCATCGAATTTGTGCATGAATCGAAGAAAAGCCTCATCAACCAACGTGAGGTACATCGGGATACGCACAGCTTCTCAAATGCTTTGCGTTCAGCGTTACGTGAAGACCCAGATATTATTCTTGTAGGTGAGTTACGAGATTTAGAAACGATCCGTTTAGCGTTAACCGCAGCGGAAACGGGGCACTTAGTATTCGCTACGTTGCACACCAGTTCAGCCGCCAAAACCATTGACCGTGTGGTGGATGTCTTTCCAGCAGCGGAAAAATCCATGGTGCGCTCCATGCTGTCTGAATCGCTCAGTGCAGTAATATCACAAACCTTGTTGAAGAAAGTGGGGGGCGGGCGTGTGGCTGCACATGAAATTATGATTGGCACCCCCGCTATTCGTAACTTGATCCGCGAAGAAAAAGTAGCGCAAATGTATTCAGCTATTCAAACAGGCGCAAGCATAGGTATGAAAACATTAGACCAAAGCTTACAAGATTTGGTTAAAAGTGGAGTGGTATCACTTGAAGCAGCGCGTGAACGTGCCGAGCAGCCAGATAAATTTAAGTAGATAAAGGGTGATGCTATGCGCCAGCAGTTAGAACAACTATTAAAAATAATGGATGAACGCGAGGGAACGGATCTCTTTATCACAGTTGGTGTTCCACCTACCCTGAGCTTTCGCGGCACAACAGAAACCATTTCAGAGACGGTGTTAACACCAGAAATGGCTGAAGGGTTAGTTCATTCTGTAATGACAGAAGAACAAAAATCTGAATTTTTACGTACCAAGGAAAGCAACTTTGCGATTAATATTGAAGGGGTGGCGCGTTTTAGAATTAGTGCGTTTTACCAACGAGATTTAGTAGGGATGGTTGTCCGCCGCGTACAAACGCGCATTCCTACCATTGAAGAGCTTGGTTTACGGCCAATTGTGAAAGAGCTCATCATGGAGCCAAGTGGTTTGATTATTTTTGTGGGGCCGGCGGGTTCGGGTAAATCCACCTCTTTGGCAGCGCTCCTTGGTTACCGTAATGCGCACGCGAGTGGCCATATTATTACCGTTGAAGACCCCATTGAGTTTGTGCACGAGCATGATCAGTGCATTGTTACTCAACGTGAAGTTAGTATCGATACGGAATCCTACGAAGCGGCGTTAAAAAATACGCTACGCCAAGCTCCAGATGTGGTGTATATCGGTGAAATTCGTTCTGCCCAAACCATGGAATACGCGCTTGCGTTTGCTGAAACGGGGCACCTTTGTGTGGCCACTATGCACGCTAGTAGCGCAAGTCAGGCTGTTGATCGTGTCGTGCATTTTTTCCCCACCGATACGCGCGATCAGTTTTATTTAGATTTGTCGCGTAACCTTAAGGCTGTAGTGGTGCAAAAACTTATCCCTGATGCTGAGGATACTTCAAAAGTTCATTTGGCAGACGAAATACTGCTGAATACACCGCTGATGGCAGAGTATATTCGTAAGGGTGAAACAAGCCTTATTCAAACACTGATGGGTAAATCTACTGAGCTTGGTATGAGAACGATGGATCAAGCGCTGTTTGATTTGTTTCAACAGAGAAAAATATCCTATGAAAGCGCCATTCTCCACGCTAACTCATCCAATGATTTACGCTTAATGATTAAGTTAGCGGCAGAAAACGAAGGGGGTGTGCCACTGCCTTCGGAAGATCAGCTTGCCTCTTTAGTGCTTGAGGCATAGCCTAATAAACGCTTCATTTAGTGAGGCGGCCAGCCTGATAATCTTGAATGGCTTGCACGATTTCTTCCTCTGTGTTCATAACAAAGGGCCCATATTGAGCGATGGGCTCTTGGAGAGGTTTGCCTGCTAAATAGAGTATGCGTGCGCCTTGTTCTCCAGCTTGGAGGGTGAGGCTGTGCCCCTGTTCTAGTATCGCTACACTGCGTATGGGGAGGGCGCTGTCACCTAGGTGGGCGCTGCCTTCATAGAGGTAAAAACCGCCTTGCAGGTGCGCAGGAGGGGTAAAAGTGAGGGTTTCATCAGCCACTAAATGAATGTCCCACACCTGTGGGTCTGTGTGTTTTTTACCATCTGGGTTAATGGCGCCGTTAGCATGTTGTTCGTTCACTTTTGCTTGGCCGGCAATTACCTTAATGTGCCCACCTGTGGGCAGTTCAAGCAAACCAAAGGATTCAGCGGGAATGTCTGTATAGTTGGCTGGCACCATCTTGTCGGCAGCAGGCAAATTGAGCCAAATTTGAAAGCCGCGCATGCGGCCAGCATCCTGTTCTGGCATTTCTGAATGAATGATACCGCGCCCCGCGGTCATCCATTGCACGCCACCGGTTTCAAGCAGGCCTGAGTTACCTAGGTGGTCTTCATGGCGCATGCGGCCTTCAAGCATATAGGTAATGGTTTCGAAACCACGGTGCGGATGGCTAGGAAAGCCAGCGATATAGTCATCGGGATGATCAGAGTAAAACTCATCGAGCATTAAGAAAGGATCCATGCGCGTTTGTGGCGTGGCGCCGATTGAGCGCCTTAGTTTCACGCCAGCACCATCTGCGGTGGAACGGCCCATAATGATGTTACGGATGCTCATAGCATGTCTCCTTTCAAGGCACTAGCAAAAGTGCTGCTAGGTGTTTTCCCAAGTAATACGGCCATCAGTGATAGTTAGTTGGATAACACCGGCTAAACGTGCATCAATCCAAGGTGAGTTCTTGCCCGCTGAACACCACCGCTCACGGGGCGTATGTGTGGCCGTTGGATTAAGGATGCAAAGGTTAGCGCGGCGGCCCGCCACGAGTTGGCCTGCATTGATACCAAGGCAGCGAGCTGGTGCTTGAGTAAGGGCATCAATGGCTCGATGTAGTGGTAGTTGGCCTTCATCCACTAATTTTTTCACCAGAGGGAGCAAGGTTTGGACACCGGAAATACCTGGTTTGGCAGCAGGGAAAGGCGCCAACTCTGACGAGCTGTCTAGTGGGGTGTGCTGTGAACATATAGCATCAATGGTGCCATCTGCCACGGCAGCAACCAGTGCTTCACGGTCTTTTTTGCTGCGCAAAGGTGGATCAATACGGCAGTTGTTGTTAAAGCCTTCAACGGCTGTTTCATCAAGCAGTAAGTGATGGATGCTAACATCAGCCGTAACACGCAGCCCTTTAGCTTTGGCAAGGCGCAGTTGTTCAATACTGTCAACGCAGCTTAATTGATGAAAGTGTGCTCGCGCTCCTGTGTGCTCAATGAGTAAGAGCGTACGCGCCATATCTAAACTTTCCGCCACAGCGGGGATGCCCGGTAGCCCTAAGCGTGTGGCCACGGGGCCGTCATGAGCACAGCCGCCAGCACTCAAGGCACCATCTTGTGGCCGAATCATTACCGGAATATCGAAGGTGGAGGCGTAGTTAAGGCTGCGCTTTAATACGAGTGTGTCTTGAATGCGCCGCCCCGCGTTACTTACCCCAATACAGCCCGCTTCTTTCAAGGTTTGCATTTCGGCTAATTGTTGCCCTTCTAAGCCTTGCGTAAGAGCACCTAGCGGTAATACGCGCGCTAAGCCCATTTGGGTGGCGCGTTCACGAATCAAACGAATAACAGCGGTGCTATCAGCCACAGGGTCTGTGTCGGGAGGCACGCAAAGATGGGTGACGCCGCCAGCCGCGGCTGCGCGAACCTCTGTGGCAATGGTGCCAGCACGATGATGGCCAGGCTCAGGCAGGTTGACGCAAGTGTCCACTAAGCCGGGCAGCAACCAGCTGCCTTCAGCATCAAAAATTTTGGCGCCGGGTGCTTCTAAGCTAGCGCCAATACGGCTGATACGGCCTTTTTCCACCAACAAATCGGCTATTTCATCGCGGTTAGAAGCAGGATCGATAATGCGTGCTTGGCGAATGAGTAAATCGGTTTTAGCGTACATGTTGGCTCTCTTGTTGCTGGCGACGGGCGGTGCGTTCTGTTTCTCGGCCGCCCATGCACATGGACATTACAGCCATGCGCACGGCAATGCCAAAAGTCACTTGGTGCAGAATAACGGAGCGTGGTCCGTCGGCTACTTCGGAAGCAATTTCAACCCCTCGGTTAATAGGCCCGGGGTGCATCACTATGGCTTCTGGGTGTGCCACCTCTAAACGCTCGTTATTAAGCCCATAATGGTTGTAAAACTCACTTTCAGAGGGCAGTAACGCTGCATCCATGCGTTCCTTTTGCAAACGCAAGGCGATGACTACGTCAGCGTCTTTAAGCCCATCACGAAGATGGGTGAATACCTTAACGCCCATGCTGTCGATATCTGTGGGTATCAGCGTGTGCGGGCCCACAACACGAATTTCAGCAGCGCCCAACGTGCGTAAAGCATAAATTTGTGAACGCGCCACACGTGAATGCAAAATATCTCCCACAATGGCAACGGTGAGCCCTTCAAACCCGCCCTTGTAGTGCCGAATGGTGTACATGTCGAGCATGGCTTGAGTGGGGTGCGCATGGCGTCCATCCCCCGCATTAATAATAGCTACCTCTGGGGTGGCGTGGCGGGCAATATAATGAGGTGCGCCAGATTGTTCGTGGCGCACCACAAACATATCGCTAGCCATGGCTTCGAGGTTGCGCAGCATATCCATCAACGACTCGCCTTTACTGGTGGCAGAGCGGGCAATATCTATATTGAGCACGTCGGCAGACAACCGTTTAGCGGCTAACTCGAAGGTGGAACGTGTGCGCGTGCTAGGTTCAAAAAACAAGTTAACCACTGTTTTACCTCGTAACAGTGGTACGTTTTTAATTTCTCTGCCGCCCACATCAACGAACGAAGCTGCTGTATCGAGGATTTGCTCTAAGATGGGTTTAGGCAAGCCGCGTAAAGCGATAAAATTACGCAGCTGGCCGCTTTCAGTTAGTTGTATGTTGGCGTGCGCATCAGTCATGGTTGGCCTTGTTTGGGTCGATAATGTCAGCGGTTAATGGGGTGGGCCCGTTTACCTTAACGCGCAAGGGCAGCGTTAGTGATAAAGGTTCGCCGCATACGTCAGGGCTTATAGGGAGTTCACGGCGGCCAATGTCAAACAAAGTAGCTAAGGTAATGCTCGCTGGGCGGCCATAATCGAAAATTTCGTTGAGGGCAGCACGCACAGTCCTACCACTCATAAGTACGTCATCTACCAAAACAACATGCGCATTTTCAATGTCAAAAGGTAGGTTGCTTGGTTTTACCCTTGGGTGTAAGCCGCGCTGAGAAAAATCGTCGCGGTAAAAGCTAATATTTAAAGCACCTAACGGGGCGGTATGCTGCAAGCGTTCCTTCAGTGCTTCTGCCACCCATACTCCCCCTGAATGGATGCCAATAAGGTGAAATTCCTCAATGTTGTGGGAGGCAAGGTATTCCTGTAGCTGCGTGGTCATTTTATCGAGCAGTTGAGAGATATAAGGGGTATCGAAATGGGTCACAAAGGTGCTCCTGGATCGTCGTTAAAGAACGATTCTATAAATAAAGAGGCTGCTATGCTATCCACTTTTGGATCAGCACCGCCGCGGTAGTTATCACCTAAGCGTGCACGTGCTTCTCGTGTGCTTAAGCGCTCATCAATAAGCCGTACAGGAACCCCGAACCGGCCTTGTAGCCGGCCAGCAAAGCGGCGTGCTCTGCGGCTAGATTCACTAGTACTGCCATCCATGTTTAAAGGTAGCCCCACAATAAGGTATTGGGGCTCCCATTCTTCTATTAGTTGTTGCACTTGCTGCCAGTTTGGTTGGCCATCTTTTGCACTAAGTGCAGCAAGAGGGCTTGCTGTGCCCGTAAGAGATTGTCCCACAGCTACACCAATTTTATTAGCACCGAAATCAAAAGATAGCACGGTAAAGGGTGCTTTATGCATGGCCTATGTCCGTGGAGAGTAAATCTAAGTTTATACCTGCGGCATTGGCAGCGTAACGCCAACGCTCCTCTAGGGGAACATGAAATAAAATATCCTCAGGGCAGGGTACATTTAGCCAAGCGTTTTGTAGGAGCTCTTGCTCTAATTGTTCGCTGCCCCAACCCGCATAACCAAGCACGGTGAGGGAGTGGGTGGGGCCGCGGCCTACACCGATCGCCGCAAGAATATCTTTTGAATGAGTAAGCCATAAGTGCTCGTTAATCACTTGGCTGGTTTCCCATACTTGCTCGGTGGGGGGATGCAAGATGAAACCTGCTTCAGGTTGCACGGGCCCGCCCATCACCACCTTATGTGCGTTGGTATCTATATCTTGGCTGCTTAGGTTTAGCTGTGCCAATACCCCCTCCATGCCAATGGGGGCCGGTTTATTAATGCTGAAACCCATAGCGCCTTTTTCGTTGTGTTCTAACAGTAAAATGACAGATTCTTTAAACCATGCATCAGCTAGTTGCGGCATGGCGAGTAATAACTGCTGCTCTAAACTATTAAATGCCATCATTCATCCTTAATGTTGTTATCACCAGATTACTGTGTTCGTGGTTAGATAGCACCTGCTGTTCGTTGCAAGTTGTTGTTTCATTGCATAGTGGGGGTGAGAAAGGTGGGCATGGACGTGGTAACCGCCAACAGTTACTGCAGCAACCCGTGTGTCGCGGTGCTGCTGCAGTGTTAGCTATTGTTAGCGGATACGCTTGTCGTTCGGGTGTTACTACAGTTCGACTTGGGTTTCGAGGAAGTCGAGTAAATCGCCGGCAATATTAATGCCGTAGATAGCATCGAGCTCACGCACACAAGTGGGGCTGGTAACGTTGATTTCTGTGAGGTAGTCGCCAATTACATCGAGGCCTACGAAATGCAGCCCTTTTTCTTTAAGCACAGGCCCTACTTGTGCACAAATCCAGCGGTCACGCTCAGTAAGTTCACGGCCTTCTCCGCGCCCGCCTGCGGCGATGTTACCACGCGTCTCGCCGGCCATGGGAATGCGTGCCAAAGCGTAATCAACAGGTTCGCCATTAATCATGAGAATGCGCTTGTCGCCGTTGGTGATTTCGGGAATGAAACGCTGAATCATTGCAGGGGTGGTGCCATGTTCAGTGAGTACTTCAGCGATTACGGCAAAGTTTGGGTCGCCTTCTTTAACACGGAAAATGTTACTGCCACCCATGCCGTCTAGTGGTTTCATGATGGTGTCTTTATGTTCAGCCACAAAAGCCCTTAGTTGAGCGGCATCGCTAGTAACCATTGTGGGCACTGTGCATTGCTGGAATTGCGTAGCAAATAACTTTTCGTTGCAATCGCGGATGCTGCTAGGGTGGTTGCTCACTAATACGCCTTCGCGTACAGCTTGATCGAGTAAATACGTGCAATAAAGGTAGTCGCGGTCCACAGGGGGATCTTGTCGTACTAATACAATGTGTAAATCAGCAATGGAAATATCTTCTTTTTCAGCTAGTTCATACCAGTGATGATTATCGTCTTTAACACGTGCTTTTTGCACCGTGGCACGTACAAGGCCATTAGCAAGGTAGAGCTGTTCCGGCGTCATATAATATAACGTCCAACCACGACGCTGGGCTTCCAACATCATAGCAAGGGTGGTGTCTTTGTAAGGGGTAATGGTGTCGATAGGGTCCATAATGACCCCTAGGGCTAATGACATATATTTTCTCCTGTGTGAGCCTTGATGTTAGCAAGGTAGGTGAGATCGTGCTATACCTCCATGATACAGCTAATAAAGTAATTAAAGGGCTAAAAAAACCAGAGGGTTTCCCGAGAGGGAGGGGGTGCAAGCATGATACAGCAAGGTGGCTATATTGCTGAAAAGGTGGCCTGCTTGGGTTATATAGTTAGTTGTTTTTACTCTTATAATGATATTTATCTGATAGAATTACGCGTTTAATGCTTGGCTCTCGATATGTGTTTTGCTCCATGATGAGGCTCGCTGTGGTTTTCGCAGTGTTAGGGCGCTTTTTTTGCTAGGTTTAGCGAGTTAATGAATGACAACAAAGAAAATATCGTTGCAAGATCGGCTACTGATTGCTGTTTTAAGGTGGGTGGGCCGTTTGCCATTGGCGTTTTCCACAAGGTTGGGTGCAGCGTTAGCCGGTTTAATTAGTTGGGCACCTTTGCCGTGGGCTGGCGCATTTCGAACCACCATCGTAAACCTTATGTTGTGCTACCCAGAGCTCACCTATAAAGAGGCTGCGAAGTTGGCACGTCGTTCTTT
The DNA here is from genome assembly GCA_035301485.1 of Alcanivoracaceae bacterium. Lineage (GTDB taxonomy): Bacteria > Pseudomonadota > Gammaproteobacteria > Pseudomonadales > Alcanivoracaceae > CALEAR01. The sequence continues at coordinate 56,605 of DATGUF010000023.1, read as the reverse complement.
GCGTGAAACAGGTGGCAGCCTAATGGAGTTTGCTCATGTTTGGACACAGCCTGCAGAGAAAAGCTTAGCCCGCATTACCCAAGTGAGTGGCCTTGAAGCACTGCGTGCTGAACTGTGGGAAAAGCGGCCCGTATTGCTATTAACGCTGCATCAGTCTAGCTGGGAGTTGCCCAATTTATTCTTGGGCAAGGAAACAGCCATGACAGTGTTTTATCAAAAACATAAAAACACAGCGTTGAACAGATTGGTGACGAATGCGCGAGAGGGCACGGGGAGCAAGTTGGTGCCGGCTAACAGCCATGGTATTAGAGCAAGCCTTGCGGCTATGAAACGCAATGAGGCCGTGGCGATTTTGGCTGACCATACGCCCCATACTGGTAATAACCCCCAGGCGCTTTTTTATGGCCATCCGTTGCGTACTTCTACGTTGCCTTACAAGTTAATACAGCGTTTCCAGCCGGCGGTATTTTTTGTAAGCTGCTATCGTGGCGAAGGTGGCGTAAACGATGTACGCATGTGTATAGAACCGGCGCCAGAGGATATTTACAGCAACGAAGAAGCGGTAAGTTTAGCGGCAATGAATGATATGTTAGAAACAATTATTAACCGTCATCCAGAGCAATACCATTGGACTTATAAGCGTTTTCGTCGCATTAATGAGGCGCTTTATTATGTTTATAAACGAGAGGTAACGCCTTTATTAAGAGAAGCAAGAAAGAAAAGTAAAGCGTTAACGGTGGCAGATATCGCTAGTTTAGGTACTCGCGAGTAACTGCTATCAAACAGTACAGCTATTAATAAAAATGAGGATAAGTTATGTCGTTAAGCAATACTACTAGCCGTTGGGGCGCCTTCAATAAATTGATGCATTGGGGCTTGTTTCTCGTCTTAGCAGGCGTGTTCATTACCGTGAATATGGCTATAGACTTAGAAAGGGGAGACCCCACTAAAGGTTTCTTGATGATGTTGCATAAAAGCTTTGCTGTAACGGCATTGTTGTTGATGGTTATTTGGCGCATTAAGCGCGCTTTCTCTCCACGCCCTTTTGCGTACGGTGCCATTTGGCAGGTTCGTTTAGCGCAAGTAACACATTGGGCTATGATTTTGTTTGTGCTGATGATTCCCGTGGGTGGCTTCTTAATGTCACAGTTTTTTGGCAGCCCTTTAGTGATCTTTAATGTAGTGACCGTGCCGCAATTGTTACCGATTAATGAAGAGATTGGTGGCGCCATTATGAGCGTGCACAGAATTGCTGGGCCGTTCTTATTCTTTATTATTTTGGTGCATATTGCCGGTGCTTTGTGGCATCACTTTATTGATAAAGATGACACTTTGAAGCGTATGTTACCGGGCAGTGGCAAGTAATTAAGAAAAATTAAACCCAGCTGTAACAAGCTGGGTTTTTTTATGCCTGCACAACTAAGGTGTTACCACTGTGCCCAGATAGCGCCGAGCAGCGCAATGGGTGCGGTTTCAGCGCGTAAAATACGCTCGCCTAGCGTAATACACTCAAAGCCGTGTGTTTGTGCTGCTTGTACTTCTTCGTCAGTGAAGCCGCCTTCAGGGCCGGTTAACAAAGTAAAAGGTGTTGCTTGTTCGGGTAACAGCTGGCGCAAGGGTTGCTGGCCTGGATGGGCGATAAGGCGCAATGGAGTGCCGACACTAGGTAGCCACTCTAATAAGGGTTTTACGGTGAGCAGTTCAGGTAATAGATTGAGCTCGCACTGTTCACACGCATTGATAATAATGCGCTGCCAATGTATCAGTTTTTTCTCTAGCCGCTCTCCTTGTAGGCGCACATCCGTGTAGCGTGTATCCAGTAGCTGAATACGGCGCACCCCCATTTCAGTGGCCTTCTGAATTGCCATATCCATGCGGTCGCCTTTAATCAGCGGTATAGCTAGAGTGGCTTCTGCAACAGGAGTGCGCTGTATGGGGTTGAATTGCAATGGCAAAACGGTGACTTCTTTGCGCGCAATAGCCTCGATATTGCATATCCACTCTCCCTGTACACCATCAAACACCACAATGTGGGTGTTGGGTTCAAGCCGGAGTACGCGGCCAATATGATGGCTGGCGCTTTCGTTAAGCGACACGCTTTGTTCGAGATGAAGGGGCTCGGGATGATAGAAACGGCGCATAAAAATTCCTAACAAAAGAAAGCCCCCTACAACACAGGTTAAGTGCAGTAGAGGGCTGTTGAGGTGGCGGTGTTTATACTGCTAGCTCTGTGCCGTCGTTACCTCTATCTCGGCCGAGGTAGAGATACATGGCGGGCACTACAAACAGCGTAAACAAGGTTCCCATGGTCATGCCTGTGGCGATGACAAAGCCCATGGCAAAGCGCGAGCCGGCACCAGGGCCTGAAGCTGTGAGCATGGGGAACATGGCGAGTACGAGTGCTGCGGTGGTCATTAACACCGGGCGCAAACGAATCGCTGTCGCTTCTTCGATGGCTGCGCGTTTGGCGAGCCCTTGTTCTTGCAGTTGGTTGGCAAACTCCACAATAAGAATACCGTGCTTAGAGATCACCCCAATGAGTGTTACTAAGCCCACCTGTGTGTAGATGTTCATGGTGGCGTTAGGAATGTAGAGGCCGTTAAAGGTACCGAAGGTGCTAACAATATTGAGGATAGCCATGCTCAATAAAGCACCACCAATAGACATGGGTACGGATACCAACATGATGATTGGGTCACGCCAAGATTCAAACTGTGCTGCTAATACCAAGTAAATAATGATCAGCGCAAAGAAGAAGGTGGTGACTAGCTGCGACCCTTCTGTTTTAAACTGGCGTGATTGGCCAGAGTAATCGATGCGGTAACCCTGTGGTAATACCTCAGCAGCAGCTTGGTCGAGCACATCCAGTGCTTCGCCTAGCGGTACGCCGGGCCTTGGAACAGCAGAGATAGTAATAGCGTTAAGCTGTTGGAAACGGTTGAGTTTTTGTGGCTGAACGGTTTCCTCCAGTGTGGCAATGGTAGCCAGAGGGATGAGCTCGCCATTGCGGGAACGCACATAAAAATCCAATAGCTGTTCTGGATTGAGGCGCTGGCCACGTTCCACCTGCGGAACCACTTTGTAGGAGCGGTTTTCTAGGGAGAAACGGTTGGCGTGTGCACCGGCCATCATGGCAGCCATGTCCATGCTAAGGCCGGCCATATCGATGCCTAAAGCAGCAGCCTTCTCACGGTCTATAACGATTTCTGAGCGTGGTTTATCTACTTTTAAGTCCGTGTCTAGGAAGATGAACTTACGGCTTGCGTAGGCTTTGTTGAGGATTTGCTCAATAAGCTCTTCAGCAGCACCAATGGGCTGTGTCGTACCCACCACAAACTCAACGGGCAAACCACCGCCGCCACCTGTGGGCAGGGGGGGAGGCTGGAAAGCAGCCATTTTTAAGCCAGGAATTTGGTTTGTAAAACCTTGAATGTTTTGTTCCAACACTTGTGTGGTGGAGCGATTACGTTGCTCCCAAGGCTTTAGCACTACCCCCGCAATACCGTTGGTAACAGAACCCGCTCCAGAGCTTGCCATACCGTTAATGAGGAACACTTTTTCCACTTCCTCTACTTCGATGGCTTTTTGATAAAACAACCCAGTATTTTGTTGGAAGTATTCCATGGTGGCATAAGGGTCTGAGTCGGCGATGGTAATAATAAAGCCTTGGTCTTCTTCAGGAGCTAGCTCTTGTGGCATAGCGTTGAACAGGAAGTAACAAGACACTAAAACGATTAAACCGAACAAGGCCACCACATGCTTATCATTCATGGTGGAGTGCAGGGTGCGCTGGTAGCGATTTTTCAAGCTATCAAAGCGTGCATCTAGCCAGTTGGCGAGTTTGCCCGTGCCGCCCTCTTCTTCGGAGCGTAATAATTTTGCCGACAGCATGGGCGATAAGGTTAAGGCGGTAACCCCCGACAACAACACCGCTCCTGCTAGTGTGAAGGCGAATTCTACGAACAAGGTACCGGTTAAGCCGCCGATAAAACCAATGGGAAGGTATACCGCCATCAAGGTGGTAGTCATGGCAACTACGGGCCAGGCAAGCTCGCGCGCACCGCGGATGGCGGCATCAAAGGGCTGCATGCCGTTTTCCACGTGACGGTGGATGTTTTCGAGCACAATAATGGCGTCGTCCACCACAATACCAATGGCCAATACCATGGCCAGTAGGGTGAGCAAGTTAATGGAGAAGCCCATGAGTAGCATGAGGAAGAGGGCGCCCACCATGGATACCGGCACGGCCAATACGGGAATGAAAACAGAGCGTACTGAGCCCAAAAACAAGAAGATAACGGCAACTACGATTAACAAAGCCTCAATAATGGTTTTGATAACTTCATTAATGGAGTCTTGAATATACTCAGTGGAGTCGTAAGGGATGTCGGCGTATAAGCCCTCTGGCAGCTCGGGCAGAATATCCTCATTCCATACCTTGTGAACGGCTTGAATAACATCCAACGCGTTAGCATCAGGTGCTACTTCTATACCAATAAAAGTAGCTGCTTCTTCGCCAAAAGAAACCGTGGTGCTATAACTTTCAGCACCGAGCTCCACTTCAGCAATATCGCGAATACGCACTGTGGCACCGTCTGCTTCGTGCACGATAAGTTCTTCAAATTCTTCCACAGTGTTTAGGTCTGTTTGTGCAGTGAGGTCAATACTCACCTTGGCGCCTTTGGTGGCACCCACGGCAGATAACACGTTGTTGGCACGCAAAGCGCCAAATACATCACTGGCCGTTACACCAAGAGCTGCCATTTTTTTGGCATCAAGCCAAATACGCATAGCAAAGGTTCGGGCACCTAAAATATCTGCTTTTTGCACGCCAGGCACAGTGGATAATAGGGGCTCTACCACACGCATGAGGTAATCGGTGGTTTGGTTGTTATCTAAAATGTCACTGTAGAAAGCGAGGTACATGGCAGCGGTGGTATCACCCTCCACCATATCGATAACGGGGTCCTCGGCTTCTTCCGGTAGCTCGCCGCGCATTTTATTAACCTTCGCAGCCACTTGGGTGAGTACTGCGTTCGGGTCTGCGTCAAGGCGTAAGAAAGCCTGGATTAAAGAAGCGCCTCCCACACTGGTGGAGACGATGTAGTCAATGCCGTCTGCTGTGGCCACTTCACGTTCAAGTGGCGACGTGATAAAGCCCTGTATAAGGTCGGCGTCGGCGCCTACATAAGGGGTGGTGACGGTGATGGTGGCGTTCTGCAGTTCTGGATACTGCCGAACATTAAGCTCCGTCATGGCCCGTATACCGAGGAGTAGAATAAATAAACTAACTACCCAAGCGAGTACAGGCTTTTCAACGAATAAATCCGTAAATCTCATAGTGCTAGTCTCTGCCTGTTTAGCTGTTGTTAGGTTCTGGATTTTCTTGTGGGTTTAAATCCACTTCATCGCTAATGATCACGCGGGTATCATTGCTTAGCTTGAGCAGCCCTGAAGTGGCAACGGTTTCGCCGGGCTCAAGGCCTTCAGTAATGGCAATATAATCACCCATGGTGCGCCCTGTTTTAATAAAGCGGCGCTTAACGATCAGTTCTTTTTCACCCTGGTCGGTTTCTACTTCGCTGATTACGTATACCGCGTTGCCGTAGGGGTTATAGTTCACGGCAGTTTGTGGCACTACGGTTACGTCTTCGGCGTCACCGAGGCTCACTTGCACCCGGGTAAACATGCCAGGGCGTATGCTTTTGTCTTCGTTCGCAATTTCTGCTTGTACGTTAATGCTACGAGTGCTGGCATCAATGCCTGGTTCAATGGCAGTGATACGGCCGCTAAATACTTCGCCGGGTGATGCGTCAATGGTGGCTGTGATGTCTTGGCCTACGTGCAGTGTTTTAAGGTGGTTTTCAGGCAGCTTGAAGTTCACATAAATAGGAGTGATTTGCTGCAGGCTGACGATAGCGTTGCCAGGGGAGAGGTAATCACCGAGGTTAACTTGGCGGATACCGAGTTCGCCCGAAAACGGCGCACGAATAGTTTTTTGTGCGATTAAAGACTCTTGGCTGCTTAAATTGCCCGCCGCTTGGTCTAATTGGCTACGTGCGCGGTCAAGCTCTGCTTTGGAAGCGCTGCCACGGCTGTGTAAGTTTTGAATACGTTGGTAGTCTGAGCTCGCTAAATGCTGTGCGGCTTTTAAGGCGCGTAGTTGCGCTCTGTCGGTGTTGCTCTCTAGCTCTAGCAGCACATCGCCTTCTTTCACAGTTTCGCCGGATTGGAAACCGATTTTCTCAACAATGCCAGGAATTTGCGTGGTAAGCAGGGTGCCATTCACTGCTTCGGCTGTGCCCACAGCGCTTAAGTAGCGGGCCCATTGTGTTTTTTTGGCATCTTGCGCTGTTACGGTGGCCGCTGGCATGGGCATGTTATCGAAGAAATCGTTGATGCCGTCGTCTAACATTTTTTGGACGCCGAACACGCCGCCAAAAATAACAATACAAGCCAGTAGCATTAAAATCATGCGTTTGTTCATGGAGCAACTTCCTCGATGGGTGAAACTTGGCAAATGAAGAGTGGGTCTGAACATAAATCACTGTAGAGCTCGCTACAAATGTGTTTTATGTTCTCGTGTAAAGCAGCTTCGTCGAAAGGATCCAACAAAGGCTGCCAATTTAAACCATTTAAATATAGATGGAGGTGGCGTAACAACCAAAGATAGGGTTGTTTGAGCTCTAGGTGAGCTAACACCCCCTTGGCGTGCACAATGGTATGCATGCCCATGGATAAGCACCATTGGCCTAGTGCTAATTCAATAGGTTCTTGGTGGCGCGCATCGATGTCACCTGCAGCGATGGCGGCCTTAACGATACTAGTGGCTATTTCACTTTGCGGTATGTACGCCTTGATCACTTGCTCGCGACGGCTTTGCGTTGCTGCCCCCCACACCGCATCGGTGAAGATATACTGATTAAGGCGTAGGTGGTCGGGATGATGTAAAGCAAATAAAACATCGCCGAGCACCATAGCAATGAGCTTGTTACGGCTCGGAGCTTGCCACTCGTTCACCCGCTTGATGATGTTGTAATGCTGTGCCGTTTGGTTGGCGCACACAGCTAACAGCAAATCTTCTTTGGAAGCGAAATGTTGGTAAAGCGTGCCGGTGGCGTAATCGCAATCGCGCGCAATATGCGCCATTTTCAGCGTTAGTAAGCCCTTTGTTTTAATGTGCTCTGCCGCTGTTCCAATAAACAACAACTCACGAGCGGCTAGCTCACGTTGCCGGCGTTTACGTGTTCCCATTGATGTTTGCCCAAGTATCGTATCGCAAAGCCGAATATTATGAACGCGATTCAATAAATGAGCAAGAGTTAATGGAAGGCCTCTAAAACCTGGTTTAGAAAGCGAAGGCCCAGTGGTGTACAGGCTAAATGCTGTGTGTTGGGTACCATTAAGCCTTGTTGTTGTAGTTGTTGCCAAGGCTCAGCAATGGTGCTGAGCGGTAAGCCTGTGTGTTGGGTAAAAGTGTCACTAGGCACGCCGTCGATTAGTCGTAAAGCGTTGAGCATAAATTCCAGGGGTAAATCGTCCTGGTTGAGGCGCATTGTATTGCGGCGTGTGTGGCCATCGGGTAATAAATAATGTTTGGGGTGGCGGGTTTTTTGGTAGCGCGTAATGGTGCCGTCCACCGAGGTGATTTTGCCGTGTGCGCCAGCGCCAATGCCAATGTAATCCGCAAAGCGCCAATAATTTAAGTTGTGCTGGTTTTCATAAGCTTTACTAGCAAATGCTGATATTTCGTAGCGAGGAAAGCCTTGCTCAGCTAGGTATGCGAAGCCCGCTTCTTCCGTGTCGGCCCATTGGTCTAAATCGGGCTGGCGCGGTGGAAAACTAAAGAACACAGTGTTGGGTTCAATGGTGAGCTCATACCAGCTAATGTGGGTGGCGCCGAGTTCCACGGCTTGTTGCAAATCCGCCAAAGCTTGCGCTTCAGTTTGTTGTGGTAGCGCATGCATTAAATCGATATTGAAGTTGCTAAAACCGGCGCGTTTGGCTGCTTGAATAGCTTGTTTTGCCATGTGGCTATTATGTTGCCGGCCTAAAATTTCCAAATGCGGATCGTGAAACGATTGTACGCCGATAGAAAGTCGGTTTATTCCCGCCGCATAAAATCCTTCAAATTTACTTTGTTCGCTAGCCCCAGGATTGGCTTCCATGGTGATTTCAAGGTTGGGTTTGAACGTTAAGTGTTGCTGTAGGAATGACATGAGGCGATGGTAAAACTCCACCGACATAATGCTTGGTGTGCCGCCACCAAAAAAAATGCTGTGAATAGGGCGCCCTGCTACCGCATCAAGTTCTTGCGCTAAATCCTGTTGCAGCTGGGTAAAATATTCTTCTTCTGGTAAATGGCCATCAAGCGCATGAGCGTTGTAGTCACAGTAGGGGCATTTTTTAATGCACCAAGGAAGGTGTACGTACAAGGATAAAGGCGGTAACAAAGTCATAGGTGTATGTCGGTAGTTAAGTAATAGAGGCATTTAACCAAAAAAACGCCCCGCAAACACTGTTTGCAGGGCGTTGAGAGCGACTTGCGAAAAAATTAAAGCTTTTCGATTCTATCAATAGCTTTTTTCTTGGTCTCTTCGGCTTTTGCATCAGCAGCTGCTTTTGCTTTCTCTGCTTCAGCTTCAGCTGCGTCAGCTTTTGCTTGGGCAGCGTCTTTAGCCGCTTGCTCTTTCTCAGCCGCTTTCTTCTCTGCAGCTTCTTTCACATCAGCAGCTTTGTTTTCAGCTGCTTCTTTAGTGTCTTTAGCCTTGTTAACAGCGGCATCTTTTACTTCGCCTGCCTTTTCTTTAGCGCTTTCGTAGGTGTCAACCGTAGCATCTTTGGCCTTGCCAGCTGCTTCTTGTACAGCATCGCCAGCTTCTTTGGCTTTTTCTTTAGTAGCTTCGGCGGCGTTAGCGCTCGCTTCTTTTGCGTTCTCAACTGCTTCAGCAGCGTTTTGTTGCATTTTGTCTAAAGCGGATTGCTCTTTGTCTGGGGCGTCGCCACAAGCAACTAGCGCCAAAATACCGAGTAGTGCTGCGCCAGCTAAAAATTGCTTTTTCATTTGTAAACTCCTTGTTTAATGAATGAAACTAATCGCCCCACATGTGGAGCAAAGCGATTCGTTCATGTACAGCTTACCGACACTGACAGAAAACTCGAGGGAAAGTTTATTTTTTTAACAGTTATTTAATTTTAACTTAACGTTTAAAAGCATCCATGAGTTTTCTTAAGGCGACACCTCTATGGCTAAGCTGGTGTTTTATGTCTTGTTCCAGCTCGGCGGCTGTGCAGCCTTTTTCGGGCACATAAAAATGAGGGTCGTAGCCGAAGCCCTGCGTGCCGCTTGCTGTTAAGCGAATTTCACCCTCCCAGCTACCTTGGCAAATGAGAGGGACAGGGTCGGCCTCATGCTGCATATACACAATTACGCATTGGTAGCGTGCGGTAAAGGGGCCTTCACCGAAAGGGCGTAATTGCGCCACTAAATGGGCGTTGTTATCGGCATCTGTTGCGTTAGGGCCGGCATATCGCGCTGAATAAATACCAGGGGCACCTTTTAAAATATCTACCTCTAGGCCTGAATCATCACTAATAGCGGGTAGCCCTGTGTGGGCACATGCATTACGGGCCTTTAAAATGGCGTTTTCAACAAAAGTGAGCCCTGTTTCCTCAGCCTCTGACACTGCAAAATTGCTTTGCGGCAGGATGTTGTAGCCCAGTGGCGCAAGAATGTCTTCTAACTCACGCATTTTCTTTTTATTGCCTGAAGCCAGCACTATTTTCATTGTAGCGTTACCCTATAAATGGCTAGCTCACCATAAAAGTTAGGCAGTAAGCGGGTGGCCCAGTTGGATTCATGGTGGTGATTAAGTACCTCACGCTCCAGTATTTTATAGTTGTTCTCGCGGCAAAAAGCATCGAAGTCGCGAACGGAACATAAGTGAATATTCGGCGTGTCGTACCACTGGTAAGGCAGACGCTTAGAAATTGGCATACGGCCTTTAAAAAACAAATAGCTACGTACTTGCCAGTAACCGAAATTAGGGAATGTAATAATCGCTTCGCGGCCCACTCGCAGCATTTCTGATAACACTAAATGGGGCTTTTCAACTGCTTGTAGCGCTTGCGTCATTATCACGTAATCAAAACTGTTGTCGGTGATGTTGCTGAGGCCTTTATCGAGATCTTGCTCAATAGCGCTTACCCCTTTTTCGAGGCATTGCGTGATTAAATCATGATCAATTTCTAGGCCATAGCCATCAATATCGCGCGTATCACGTAGCTTTGCTAATAAAGTGCCATCACCACAGCCTAAGTCGAGTACTTTGGCTTTTGGTGGAATCCAGTCACGAATAATGGAGAAATCAGAGCGCGCAATAGACATTACTTAGCCTCCACTTCGTCAGCCACACGGTTTAAATAGGCGCGCAGCATTTCAAGGTATTTGGGGATGGGTAACAAGAAAGCATCATGCCCTTTATCTGTAATGATAGAGGCATAGCTAACAGGTTTGCCCGCAGTGAGTAGTGCATCCACAATTTCTTTAGAACGCTCGGGCGGAAAACGCCAGTCAGTGCTGAACGAAAGAACAAGGAATTTACACTGCGCATTGGTCAACGCTTTTTCTAACGAATTATCGTAATCGCTAGCAGGGTCGAAGTAATCTAATGCTTTTGTCATGAGCAAATAGGTGTTGGCATCGAAATTGCGTGAAAATTGCTCGCCTTGGTAGCGTAAGTAGCTTTCTACTTGGAATTCCACATCAAAACCAAATTGAAAACGGCCATCACGCAAATCGCGACCGAATTTTTCGCGCATGGCGCCATCACTTAAATAGGTAATGTGCCCCACCATGCGGGCCAAAATAAGCCCTTGGCGTGGGTAGGTACCCTTTTCCACATAGCGGCCATCGTGAAAATCTGGGTCAGTGAGAATAGATTGGCGCGCCACTTCGTTAAAAGCGATGTTTTGTGCCGACAAACGCGGCGCAGTGGCAATTACAAGGGCATGGCGCAAACGCTCAGGGTAAGAAATAGACCACTGCAGGGCCTGCATACCTCCCATGCTGCCGCCAATAACGGCCGCCCACACATCAATGCCTAGGCGATCAGCTAAAAGGGCTTGGCTGTGAACCCAATCTTTAATCGTAATTAAAGGAAAGTCGGGCCCCCATAGCTCACCGGTATCGGGGTCGATAGTGTTAGGGCCAGAAGAACCATGGCAACCCCCTAAATTATTTAAACACACCACATAAAAACGGTTGGTGTCGATGGGTTTGCCAGGGCCGATACAGCTGTCCCACCAACCTGGACGTTTATCATCAGGAGTGTGGTAGCCAGCGGCATGATGATGCCCCGATAAAGCATGGCAAATAAGAACAGCGTTGCTGCGCTCTGCGTTGAGGGTGCCATAAGTTTCGTACACTAAATCGAAAGTGGTTAGTGTACGGCCACATTCAAGGGTAAGTGGTTCGTCAAAATGTAAGGTTTCGGGCTTTACTAAGCCTACTGAATCTGCTGGAAAGGACACGGTCACCAATTAATACGGTTATGAAGGTAGCGATTAGTCTACCTGTAAGCCGATGGCGGTTCTAGCCCAGTATTAACTCAGTGCTTTACTGGGCGGGTGTTCCCTTGTTCGTCGATGGCCACAAAAGTAAAAATGGCATCCGTCACTTTTGCTTTAGCAGTGGTGGAGTTGATCCATGCTTCTACTCGAATTTGGATGGAGCTGCGGCCTACTTCCAACAATTGGGCGTAACAATAAATGGTAGCGCCCACTGGCACAGGCTTAACAAAAGCCATGTTGTCGATCGCCACCGTAGCCACACGGCCTTCAGCAATGTGGCTCGCATATTGAGCGCCGGCTAGGTCCATTTGTGAAACAAGCCAACCGCCGTAAATGTCACCGTCTTTGTTGGTGTGGCTAGGCATGGCAATAATTTGCAGTGTTAATTCGCCCTGAGGCTGAGGGGTTACATCATTTGCGTCTGTCATAAGTGCTCTTGTTATTTTGTTAGTTAAGTAAGCAGCGCAGGTGCGGCGCATGTTATCACTTTATTGTTATAGATGGCAGCTTGTCTGTTTATTGCGCAACGGCTTTAGGGCGTATGGTTGCTATACAAGCTGCCAAAGGGTGGCCAAGCCAAAGAGGACGAATAGCGCAGCGCTGAAGCGATGAACAATTCGTTGCCAACGTGGATGGGTAAGGGTGGCACCAAGCCAGATGGCAGGTATATTGGCCAACAACATGCCTAGTGTTGAACCCAATAAAACATGCCAAAAAGCGTCTGGAAAGCGAGCTGCTAACGCAACAGTAGCGAGTTGTGTCTTATCTCCGATTTCAGCAAGAAAAAAGAGCACAAAAGTAGCGATAAAGGCATTCCATTGGGGTTTCGCGTCAACGCTTTCTTCTTTGTCTGGAATAAGCATCCATAAACCCAGAACAATAAAGCCAACGCCCAAGATGAGGGTGAGCCAAAACATAGAAAAATGTTGGGCTGCCCACTGACCGAATAAAACAGATAATCCATGGTTCAGTAAAGTAGCGGCCAAAATACCCGCCAAGATGAGCCAAGGAGTGCGGTAACGTTGGGCTAAGGCAAACGCAAGTAGTTGTGTTTTATCCCCAATTTCACCAATTGCTACTAAAACAGTAGCAACCACGAAAGCATGTTCTAGCATAATTTATATCTAGTATTAGTTGAGGCTCAAAGAGCGGCGGCGAGTATAGTGGTTTGTGTTATGCTCGGCAACTTCGCAGATGCAACGTTTTATTAGGAAAGAGGGTGGATAATGTCTGAAGAACGCATGGTTGAACTAGAAACAAAGCTGGCTTACCAAGAGGATTTATTGGAGACGCTAAACAGTATTGTGGCGGCGCAACAGCAGCAATTAGATCAGATGGAAAAAGTGTGCCGTGCCTTAATAGAGCGTTGGGAATACATGAATGACGCTTTAAAAGCTCAAGTTGCAGAAGAGTATGAAATTCCACCGCACTATTAAGCCCCTAAAAGATGTTGCACTGTAGGGTGGATAAGCGCCATGTAAAGGGCGGTGCCACCGCAAATCGACAACAGCACGTTGCCACGCCATAGGTGTAACACCGTTACGCTGAGGGTGGCTGCTAGTAAGGGCCAGCCGTTTTCGTGCCATTGCCACTCCGGCAAAGGCCATAAGCGCATACGTTGCAACGAATACACCACTAAGGTCAGCATGATCAGGGGTGGCAGAGTTTTGGCTAAGTAACGTACTAGTGGTGGTTGCGCGTGGCCACGAAAGAGCACAAAGGGTATGGCGCGAGTGGTGAGCACCCCTAAAGCTGTAAGTGCCATAGCGGCTAAAAGATACGAAGTTGAGATCATTGGCGCAGGCCCTTGCTGCTGTAGTTGAAATCGATCCACAGTAAGAAACAGCCACCGGCTATGGTGGCTAATAAAAAGTGCGCTTCAGGCAGCAATAACAAGGCGGGTAACGCCGCCATCACAGCGAAAGCAAAAGGGCGGTAGCTACTACGATGTTTCGCCTGCTCTAGTGTTAATACAATAAACAAAGCTGTGAGTGAAAAGGCGAGGCCGCCTGCATCTAAAGTTAAAAACTGCCCAGCCATGGCGCCTAAAAAACTGCCTAGCACCCACCACCCTTGGTTTAAAGCGGCAATGCGGCTAGCAAGGTCAGGCGTTAAAGGTTGGGCGGGGTTGTTAAGCAAGGCGTAGGTTTCGTCGGTGAGGGCAAACATAGTGTAAGCCTGGCGCCAATGTTTTGGCTTAATAAGATGTTGTAGCGATAAACCGTAAAACATATGGCGGCTATTAATGAGTAACCCCGCTGTGGTAATGGTAACAAGGCTTGCGCCGCTTGCGAGTAAGCTAATGAGTAAAAATTGGCTGGCGCCGGAGTATACAAACACCGACATGGCAACGGGCACCCACATGGAAAACCCCAGTTGCACAGCGAGCAGCCCAAAGGCGATGCCAAGTGGGATGTACCCAAGCATAACGGGTGTGGTGATAGTGAATGCTTGCTTCCAGGGGTGCTGAGTGGGCATGTTAGTACAAGGCGTAGTTCAGCAGAAGGCCAACAAAAAGTACCAAACCCACCCACTGGTTATTAAGGAAGGCTTTGAAGCTTAGCCATCTATCACGATCTTTGGTGAGCCATTGCTGATATAAAAACAACAACCCAGCCACAACAATGCTGGCAAACCAAGGCCAATGCAGCCCTGCTTGTAGGCCAACGATGCATAGCAGCAGCAAGGTCATTAATTGTAAGCCACCAATAATGTGAATGTCGGAATCACCAAATAAAATAGCGGTGCTTTTTACCCCGATGCGTAAATCGTCCTCGCGATCGCACATGGCATATTGTGTATCGTAAGCAATAGTCCAAACGAGCTTGGCAGCATAAAGCACCCACGCCACCAAAGGCACCGCCTCCATTTCAGCCGCAAATGCCATGGGGATAGCCCAAGCAAAAGCGGCTCCTAAGAAAAATTGCGGCATGTAGGTGAAGCGTTTGCTAAAGGGGTACAGAGTAGCTAAAAAAAGCGCCCCAAAGGCATACCAAAAGGTGAGCCAATTTAACGTTAGTAACAACAAAAACGATAAAAAAATGAGGGCGCCAAATAACATTAAGGCATCTTTGCTGCGCAGAGCCCCTGTGGCTAAAGGGCGATCCTTGGTGCGTTCAACGCTGCCGTCAATGTGTCGATCGGCGAAATCGTTGATGACACAACCAGCGGCGCGCATAGAAAATACGCCGAGCGTAAAGACCACCACAATGCCGAAGCTAGGGCTGCCATCTCCTGCAATCCACACAGCCCAAAGTGTGGGCCACAGCAATAGCATGGTGCCTATAGGCCTGTCTAAACGCATGAGTTGAATCCAAGGCCACAGGGCAGGGTAGCGTTTTTCAACGAACTGCAGCATAACAATACCTTTTGTACATACAGGGGACGCTTAGTGTAAACGGCTTATATTAGGAGTGCATCGGTTTGCCTTAATTCGCAAACTGTTGCCAAAACGCAGGCAGAAAAAACTCAGCCACTAATAAAGGTGCGCCACGTTTTAAATAGTAGTTTTGCCGCCCCCATAGCGGGCCTAGTGGGTTGGTGGCCGGTAGTTGCGTAACCCAGAGGTGTTCACGAGTGGCAGCGGGTGCCTCGAACAATGCGCTGCCTAAAGAACGGTTTGCCATTTGGCCCAACACTGCATTAGCTCCTGTTAGGCTAGCAAGAGGCAGCACGGTTCGTGCTACCACCACAGGAATATCATCAAGAGCCAGTAAAACCTCCCTGATGAGAGCCCGGGTTGGTGTTGGCAGCATCAGAAGCTTTGTTTCTGTGGCAGTGGGGGCCCCATGAAATTCTTGTTGGGGGAGTACAGAAAATACCCCACGTTGCTGCAGGCGTTGAGTGAGTGAGCCTGATGCCATGAGCCAATCCATTATTTGTGTTGGCGCATTGGCTTGCGCGAGCGTGTGCCAGGTAATGTTGGCAGGCAAATGGGCGTGATGATTGGTAGGCTGCACGGTAACTCCTTTCTGGGTAGGGCCGTAGTGTAAAGCTTGCGTGCCAAACTGTGTAGTGGTGCCCGTAATGGTTACATTTCCCAATGGTACCGTTTTTGGTGTCATTGCTTTTTAAGTGAGAGCTCGTTAGTTTAAGCACCCTCATTTATATGTGTTGTTAATATTTCTTTTGTTGGGGTGTAGTGATGAAGAAGTGGGAATGTGTAGTGTGTGGTTTTATTTATGATGAAGCTGAAGGTTGGCCTGAAGACGGTATTCCCCCTGGTACTGCGTGGGAAGATGTGCCAGAAGACTGGTTCTGCCCAGATTGTGGCGTGGGCAAAGAAGATTTTGAAATGGTTGAAATCGGTTAATGTGTTTATTGCTTACGGCAATGCGCACCAACAAACATAGGAAAGAGAAATGGTAGATCCCATTATTATTATTGGTTCCGGGTTAGCGGGCTTTAATACAGCAAAAGAAATTCGTCGGCACGATGCCGACATTCCAGTGATTATGCTGACCGCTGATGACGGCAATAATTACTCTAAGCCTATGCTTTCCACGGGCTTTACCCGTTCTAAGCAAGCTGACGAACTTATTATGGCTAGCCCAGAAAAGCTGGCGGAGCAGTTTCAGCTTGAAGTAAGGCCTCATCAAGTGGTGACGGCTATTCATCCGGCAGAGAAAGCGATAAGCCTCGAGAATGGGGAAAAGTTGGCCTATAGCCAGTTGGTGCTAGCAACGGGCGCACAGGTATTTAACCCAGCACTAGAAGGTGATGGATTAGAGGCTGTGTATACCGTTAATAACCTAATGGATTACCGTGTTTTTCGCGCTGCGTTGGAAGGCAAAAAACGCGTGGCCATTATAGGTAGCGGCCTAATTGGTACAGAATTTTCTAATGACCTAATTAACGGCGGTTTTGAGGTGCATGTGGTGGAGCCTGCGGGCCGTTGCCTCCCCACTTTCTTACCGGAAGAAGCGTCCCGCGCAGTATCCGGCGCTTTAAGTGACTTAGGCGTTACTTTCCATTTTGGGCCGTTTGCACAAAAAGTAGAGAAAACCGCTGACGGCGTATGTGTACACCTGTCCGACGGAAGCACTATTGATGCGGATATTGTCTTGTCTGCCATTGGGTTGCAGCCGAACGTATCGCTTGCGAAAGAAGCGGGTTTAAACATAAACCGTGGCGTGGTAACCGATAGTTTCTTGCGTACCTCTGATGCAAATATTTATGCTTTAGGTGATTGCGCAGAAGTGGAAGGCAATGTGTTGCTGTATGTTTTACCGCTGATGGCTGCGGCGCGCGCCTTAGCACAAACGCTCACAGGCACAGAGACAGCCGTGAAATACGCTTCTATGCCTATTACCATCAAAACGCCGGCATGCCCTGTGGTATGTGCACCTCCTGCGTTGGAGGTAGAAGGCCGCTGGGAAATTGAAGAAGAAGGGCGTACCATTCGCGCCTTGTTTTATGACAAAGAGAACGCCTTGCGCGGTTTTGCCTTAACCGGTGATGCAGTTAAGGAGAGAATGGCGTTGGCGAAACAATTGCCCGATCTTCTATAGGTTTACCCATGTTATTCCGTCTCGTTTTATGGTTGCTTGCCTTGCGTTTGCGTTGGCTAGGTAAGCGCCATCCAGAAGTGCAAAAACGTTTGCAAAACCAACAAGTAGTTATGCAATGGCGCACCGTAAAAGGTAAACCGGCGCGTTGGTTTTATTTTACTCCTGCGGGTGTAACGAGCAAAGCAGGCCTGCATCCCAAAGCCCAAACCAGCATTAACTTCAAAGATGCCGGCACGGCAATGGATGTGTTGAAACGCGCCAGTAAAAACCAAATGGCTTTTATGGAAGCCATGCAGCAAGGCGATGTTCGCATTGAGGGCGATGCAGGTAAGTTGATGTGGTTTATGAGTTTAATGCCTTTTATAGGCTTTAAACGCAAGCAAAAGTAAGCCCTAAGGCGCTCTGATGAGCACCTATTGCCGCGCTGGGATAAGTAAGGAAAGAATAAATAAACCGGCTGCAGCAATTACAATAGAAGGCCCCACTGGCGTATCTGCAAACCAGCTCATGGTGAGGCCGCCTGCCACAGAACAGGCACCTAAAACGCTAGCTAAAGCGGCCATTTTTTCAGGTGTAGATGAAAAACGGCGCGCAGCAGCGGGAGGAATAACGAGTAAAGAGGTGATCAGCAATACACCTACGGTACGTAAGGCTCCCGCAATAAGAAGTGCTAGTAGTACCATGAGCAAGGTTCGTGCCAGTGTCACGGGCACTCCTTCTACCCGTGCTAATTCTTCATTCACGGTAATGCTCAGTAAATGGCGCCAGTTCAAGGCAAGCACCACAAATATAAACGCAGCACCGGCCCATAAGAAAGCCGCTTCGCGCATGCTGACGGCGAGCAAATCACCGAACAAGAAACCAAAAAGGTCTACTTTTACCCCAGGCAGTAAGCTCAGCGCGACAATACCGAGTGCTAGTGTGGTGTGGGCCACAATACCCAGCAGCGTATCGTTAGCTATAAAGCGTTGCTGTTGCAAGGCGGTGAGCACTAAAGCAAGCACCACGCAGCAAACAATTACGGCGGGATACAAAGACATCCCCACTGCTAAGCCAAAAGCGGCGCCCAATAAGGAGCCATGGGCTAAAGTGTCGCCAAAAAAAGCCATGCGACGCCATACTACAAATGAGCCCATGGGGCCGGCCACCAGTGCAATGGCGAGGCCGGCGAGTAAAGCAGGCAATAGTAATTCAATGATCATTCTATGATGCCGTCTAGGTGGTGTTCGTGGTCGTGATGGTGTTGATACAACGCTAGGTTACCGGGCTGGTGCTGAGGGAACAAAGCACGGAATGCAGGGTCTTGTTCTACCACATCAGGTGTGCCCGCGCAGCACACATGCTGGTGTAAACACAGCACTTTATCGGTGGCGGCCATTACTAAGTGTAAATCGTGTGAAATCAGTAAAATAGCGCATTGAATTTCATCGCGCACTTCCTTTAACAGCCCGTATAATGCATCTTGGCCTGTGATATCCACGCCTTGAGCAGGCTCATCTAGCACTAGTAGGTCAGGAGAGCGAAGTAGTGCACGGGCTAGCAGCACGCGCTGCCACTCTCCGCCCGACAATTGTTGTACCGCTCGTGAAGCAAGGTGAGCAACACCTACGCGGTTTAAAATAGCCATGCGCTTGGCTTTAGAGCACGATTTGCCGAGCCACAAGAAGCGGTCAACGGTAATGGGTAGGCTGTCATCGAGCTTAATGCTCTGAGGCATGTAGCCAATGCGTAATTTTTTCTTTCGTTTTATGCTGCCGCTGTGTGGCTTTATGCTGCCAAGCACCACGCGCGCCAAGGTGGATTTTCCAGCTCCATTTGGCCCCACCAAGGTGACGATTTGGCCAGGATAAAGCTCCATGTCCACGTTTGATAATGCTTCGTGGTCACCGTAGCGCACGGTCACTTGGTGTAATGAAACAAGCGGTGTAGTGGTAGGCATAGCAAATCCGCAGAATGAAAATAGTGAATATTATACTAATTACCCGTTTAGGGCATGGGAGTACGGTAAATGTTGCGAGTATTGTTTGTTATATGGTTATGTGCGTTAGCGCTATTTGCGCAAGCCACCCCCGCACCCACTACTAACGTTACAGTAGTGGCCAGTGTGGAGCCATTGGCTGCCGCTATGCGCCAAGTGTTTGCCGAGGCACCGCACATACAAGTCCACACCTTGCTACTGCCTAACCAGCATCCGCATCACGCTTCTTTAACGCCAGGGCAGGCCAAGTTGATCCATCAAGCCGACTTGTTTGTATGGATGGGCCCAGATGCTGAGCCGCACTTGAAACCCTTCAGCGAACGGTATGCCCAGCGGGAATTAACCATGACAGCGCAAGAAAATATTCAGCGTTTGTATGAAGAAGGGCATCACGCCAGCGAGCACCAACATGCGCATTTAGACCCGCATTTGTGGCTCTCTCCCACCAACGTATTAGCGTTAGTACGCGGCCTAGGGCAACACCTTGAGCCGCTAGGGTTAACCGATGAGGCATGGCAACAGGCGGAACAACGTTTTGTTGCTGCCATGGAGGCTACCACCATAGCGCTGACAGCTAGCTTGGCTCCTTATAGCGCAGTGCCCTACTTGAGCCATCATGATGCGTGGGGTTATTTTGCCGAAAGCTTTTCGTTGCAGCGCCCCTTAATCGTATCGGCTAATGTTGAGGGTGAGGCGAGTAGTCGTCAACTAATTGTTTTAAATAGAGAAATGAAACGGCAGAACATTCGTTGTGTGATGGCCGAACCAGAATCACGCAAGGCTTTGCTGCAGCGCTTGTGCACAGGCGATTGTAAGCTACATCAAGTGGACCCACTGGGTCGAAATGAAAAAGCACAGTGGTATACTGATTTTTTGCTGAATGTAGGGGAGCAGTTCAAGGCGTGTTTAGCGCACTAACTTCAGCGTGTGCTAGCCAATGAGAACCCAACATAATGAGAAGTAGAACAAAAACTACGCGAGCACAAACCATGCGAGGCGTTGCGCTAGTTAACTGGGGCCATGAGTGGCTTACCCACGAAGCGTATCAACACCTAGAGGCTTCTGTGGCCGAACTCGCTGAGCGTGGCTATCAAGGGCTAGTGATAGACCCATGCCCGCATTTAATCGCACCTAATCAGTTTGGCGAAGTGCGAGAGTATTTTTATGTAACCTTGCCTCCCGCTAAAACTTTTACCGAAGCCAATTGCGTGAGAGTGGCGCCCCGTGCGCGCTTGTTGAGTTTGCTACATTTAGCGAAAGAGCATGAGCTAGAGGTGTGGTTCACCAGTGAGTTTTTGCCTGATAGTTTGGCCCGCCGATCTTTTTTACGTAAACCAGAAGATTTTGTAACCGCCTGGGCAGAAACCTTAGCGTATGCCGAGCAAGCGGGTGTGGCAGAGGTGATCAAGGGCGTAGATTTTTGCTACGGGTTCCCCTTGGGTAATGGTGCTCATGGTGCCCATCGGCGTGTGTTCCGGCGTTCTGCATTTAATCCTGTGGCGCGGTTGCTGCCATGGTCATCAAAGCATAAGCGTAATGTGGAAGAGTATTTACTTACCGTGCCTAGGGCACTACGCGCGTTATACCCCCGCTTGCAGTATGGGTTGACCGCAGCGCCTGGTGCAGAGCCGCTTTACCACGACTTGAGCGTTAATGAGCTCGATTTTTTTGGCTTGGCGTTGTGGCAAGATGACGACGTGGCTTTTCAGCTTAGTAACAGCGTGTTGCGCACGCATCGTATACCGCTTGAGAAGCTACGTAATCGTGCCGCCGCGCAATGGTACGCACTGCAACAGCCTTATTGGGTAACGCAGTGGCGTGAGCGGCTTGTAGAGCAATTACATTTTTGCCGTCAGCGTCGCTTACAGCCGCTTTTAATAGATGGTTACATACGTGTGCATGAGGAAACGGCGTATTGGCCCTGGGTTAAAACATTATCCGCCGAACGAGTACGAATTGCTGTAGCGTCGGGTGTGGAGCGTATGGTGGTGAGCCATTACACCCGCCCTAGTAATGAAGAGTGTTGGCGGGATATAACGTGGCACCAAGAAATGACGGCTCTTATCAAGGCCGGCAAACAAGCATTAAATTTGGACGATAACGAGGCAACGAGTTCATCATGAAAAACCCATTAACCAGTATGCAGAACAAAGTAGAAAAGCTAGTGGTAAGCGGTGTGTTAGCGCTCCCTAACGGCGTAAAACGAGGGCTCGCGGCCATGTTGTCAGAACGTCCGCACCAAAGATTAGATGCTGACGTACGCTTTTTACTGGCCACAGCAGAGCACAGGCCTTCTTTGGCGCAAGCAGATGTGAATAAATCGCGCCAATTATATGCGCAGATGATCAACCTACTGGATATGCCTTATCAGCGCTTAGAACACGTGCGAGATCATCAAGTGGCCCTGATGGGAGGCCGAATTAAATTAAGAGAATATCGCCCACGCCACACTGGCGTGCTCACCCATGCGGTGTTCTTTAGCCATGGGGGTGGTTTCACCATTGGTGATGTGGAGAGCTACGATCGTTTGTGTCGTTGGATTGCCCATCGCTTAGATTGCCCCGTGTTTTCACTGGATTATCGTTTAGCACCAGAACATCAGTATCCGGTGGCCATTGATGATGCTATTGCAGCCTGGAAATGGTTGCAGCGCGAAGCATTAGAACTAGGTATTGATCCAGATAAAATAACGGTAATGGGCGACAGCGCGGGCGCCACTATATCTGCTGTGTTGGCGCAACAAGTGGAGAATAAACCGATGGCCCAATGCCTTATTTACCCTTCCACAGACCAGAGCAGAGTGTTCCCCTCGGCGGAAGAGTTCGGTGAAGGTTATGGCCTCACCACAGAAGTGATGGCTTGGTTCAGGCAACAATATTTGCCCGCCGATGCCGATGTGCACGACCCACGCATTTCGCCCTTGCTGGCGGAAGATCTCAGTGGTTTGCCCAATACGTTAATGATTACTGCCACCGACCCATTGCGTGATGAAGGGTTAGCGTACGGCCATCGCCTAGAAGAAGCGGGGGTAGCAGTAAAATACTTACATTATCCGAAATTAGTGCATGGTTTTGTTAGTATGGGCGGCATGGTGCCCGCAGCACGTCGTGCGTTAGAAGATATTTGCGACGCACTCATTCCGTTAATGAAATAACCTCAGGGTGAAAAACACAGTGCAATCTCCGATAGTTTTGGTCGATGGTTCTTCCTATTTATACCGCGCTTTTTATGCGCTACCACCATTAACCACCTCGCAAGGGCAGCCCACAGGAGCCGTTCGCGGCGTTGTTAGCATGCTGCGCAAGCTGCTTGAAGATTACACACCGCAACAAGTGGCGGTGGTGTTCGATGCGCCAGGCAAAACCTTCCGCGACGACATGTATGAAGAGTACAAGGCACAGCGCCCGCCCATGCCCGATGATATGCGTGTGCAAATAGAGCCCTTGTACGCCATTATTCGCGCCATGGGGTTGCCCCTCATTATCAAAGAAGGCGTAGAAGCGGATGATGTGATCGGCACCTTAGCCCGCCAAGCAGAAGCCGAAGGCCGCCATGTGGTGATTTCCACGGGCGATAAAGACATGGCGCAACTGGTGTCGGAGCACATCACATTGGTGAACACCATGTCGAATACGGTGTACGACGTGGCCGAAGTGAAAGAAAAGTATGGTGTTGGCCCAGAGTTAATTATCGATTTGCTCGCACTACAGGGCGATAGCGCCGATAATATTCCCGGCGTGCCTGGTGTGGGAGAAAAAACAGCGTTAGCGTTGCTGCAAGGCGTGGGCAGCATGGAAGAAATTTACGCGAACTTAGATAAAATCCCAACGCTCACTTTCCGTGGCGCGAAAACCATGCCCAAGCGTTTGGAAGAACATAGAAACGTAGCGTTTCTCTCTTACCAATTAGCCACCATTAAGGTGGATTGTGAGCTTGAAGAAACCCTAGACGATCTCACTATCAAAGAAGCAGATAAAGAAACGCTGCTTGAGTACTTCACCGAGCTCGAATTTAAAAGCTGGCGCGAAGAATTAAGCAGCGACGAGCCCGCGGTGGTGGAAGAAGCAAAAGACGTTAACTACACCACTATTTATACCCGCGAAGCCTTACAAGAATGGTGCGAGCGGTTAGAGAAAGCCGCTTTATTCGCGTTTGATACAGAAACCACTGCCTTGGATTACATGGCCGCTGAGTTGGTGGGCGTATCGTTTGCGGTGGAACCTTATGAAGCCGCTTATGTACCGGTGGGCCACGATTACATGGGGGCGCCCGAGCAGCTTGATAGAGAGTGGGTGCTAGCGCAATTAAAGCCTATTTTAGAAAACCCGAACATTAAGAAAATAGGGCAAAACCTAAAATACGACATGAATATTTTGGCGCCTTATGGCATCGAGCTACAAGGTATCGCCTATGACACCATGCTTGAATCTTATGTGCTCGATTCGGTGGCAAGCCGCCACGATATGGACACTTTAGCGCGACGTTATTTAAACCGTCCCACGCTGAGCTTTGAAGAGATTGCAGGCAAAGGAGCGAAGCAGCTTACTTTTAACCAAATACCGCTTGAACAAGCCGCCGTGTATGCGGCCGAAGACGCTGACATTACGCTGCAATTGCACCATGCTATTTGGCCGCAGCTAGAAGCTATTCCTAGCCTTGCCAAGGTGTTTCACGAAATAGAAATGCCCTTAGTGCCCGTGCTGGCGCATATGGAGCTCAATGGCTGCCATATTGATGTGAATATGTTGCGCCATCAGAGCCAGGAACTAGCGGGTAAAATGGCCGAGTTAGAAACAAAAGCCTATGAGCTAGCAGGGGAGGAGTTTAATTTAAGTTCGCCCAAGCAGCTTGGGGAAATTTTGTTTACCAAACAGGGCTTACCTATTTTAAAGAAAACGCCTAAAGGAGCGCCTTCCACCGCTGAAGCGGTGTTGGCAGAACTCGCTTTAGATTATGAGCTTCCGAGCGTTATCATGGCTTATCGTGGTATGGCGAAGCTAAAATCCACCTATACCGATAAGCTGCCTGAAATGGTGGATAAAGAAGGACGCCTGCACACCTCTTACCATCAAGCGGTCACTGCAACGGGGCGTTTATCTTCTAGCGATCCTAATTTGCAAAATATTCCCGTGCGCACCGCAGAAGGGCGCCGCATTCGCCAAGCGTTTACGGCCAGCCCAGGGCACAAAATTGTAGCGGCAGACTACTCGCAAATTGAATTGCGCATCATGGCGCACCTGAGTAACGATAAGGGCATGCAGCGCGCTTTTGCCGAGGGCTTAGATATTCACAGTGCTACGGCCGCAGAAGTGTGGGGCACCTCCGTAGAAGAGGTATCTGCTGATGCGCGCCGCGATGCTAAAGCGATTAACTTCGGCCTCATTTACGGTATGAGCGCTTTTGGTTTATCCAAACAGCTGGGCATTACGCGCTATAAAGCGCAGGAATATATCGAGCGTTATTTTGAACGCTATCCTGGCGTGCAAGAGTACATGGAGCGCACCCGTGCCTTGGCGGCAGAGCAAGGCTACGTAGAAACCCTATTCGGGCGCCGGTTGTATTTGCCAGAAATAAAGAGCCGCAATGGCGCTCGCCGCCAAGCGGCCGAACGCACGGCCATTAATGCGCCCATGCAAGGCACCGCCGCTGATATCATCAAGCGGGCCATGATTACTGTGGATGCTTGGCTGCAAGAAAGTGGCTTGCCGGCACGTATGGTAATGCAAGTGCATGACGAACTGGTGTTTGAAGTGCAAGAAGAGGCTGTGGATACTTTGGTGGCTGAACTACGCAAACAAATGGAAGCGGCTGCCACCTTATCGGTGCCGTTGGTGGTGGATACCGGCGTAGGAGATAACTGGGACGAGGCGCACTAATGATAGATTGGAAAAACACGAAAGCCGCTGTGTGGCGGCCTTATTCACAACGTTTGCGTGCCGTAAAATATTACGACCCTATACAGCTTGATGAGTTGTATGGCATTGAGCGCCAAAAAGAGCGCATTATGGCCAATACCGAACGTTTTTTAGCGGGCCAACCGTGCAACCATGCGTTGTTATGGGGCAGCCGTGGTACAGGCAAATCTTCCGTGGTAAAGGCATTACTGAACCACTATGCGGATAAAGGCCTGCGTTTGTTGGAAGTGGATAAAGAAGATTTAGCTATTCTGCCTGAAATTGTAGATGAGATTCGCGAAGAGCCGTATCGCTTTATTGTGTTCAGCGATGATCTTTCTTTTGCAGAAGGAGAGAACAGCTATAAGCACCTGAAATCTGTGATGGAGGGTTCTATTGAGCTACCGCCTGAAAATGTGCGCATTTATGCCACTTCTAACCGCCGTCATTTATTACCGGAGAGCCATAGCGATAATGCCGGTGGCGGGGTTAAAGGCGGTGAGTTGCATTTGGGTGATGCCTTAGAGGAGAAAATATCTTTGGCCGATCGCTTTGGGTTGCGCTTATCGTTTTACCCTATTAGCCAAGTGCAGTACTACGAAATAATAGACAGTTATTTCCCTGAGGTGGAAAACAGAGAGCAACTGCACATTTTAGCGCAGCGCTTTGCCACTGAAAAAGGCGGCCGCTCTGGGCGCACGGCGCGTCAGTTTTGGAACCAATATGGCGGTGAACTGTAAGGCTTAAACCACTAGGCATAAAAAAGGCGCGTTTTAAACGCGCCTTTTTACTATCTGGAGTGCAACAACTTAGAAGTTGAAGCGAGCACCAGCAG
Organism: Alcanivoracaceae bacterium; assembly: GCA_035301485.1. Lineage (GTDB taxonomy): Bacteria > Pseudomonadota > Gammaproteobacteria > Pseudomonadales > Alcanivoracaceae > CALEAR01. Next base: position 30,817 of record DATGUF010000023.1, on the reverse strand, counting down.
TGATCACTGCACCAGAGTTTTCTAGTGGGGCAGCAACGCTTGCTAAAACGTCTACTTTGTTGCTTACAGCGTAAACGCCTTCAGCTTGGAAAACCCACTCGTCTTTTAGTTTTCCGCTAGAGCTGTAAGCGCCATCGTTGATGTAGCGGGCGGCTAAACGAGCTTCTAGTTGGTCGTTCAGCGCAGCACGAGCACCTAATTCAACAATAGGGCGTACGCCATTAAGTTTGCTAGAGTTGTCTGTTTCACGCTTAGGGTTTGAATCTGCTAAAGAAAGCTGACCGTAAACGTGTACGTTGTTATCGATAGGAGCAAACACACCTAGGCCACCGCTACGGCCTTTGCCGTCTGCAGCTAAGTAAGCATCTTCAGCGGTGAAGTAGTAGTTATCACCAATTTGGTAAGAACCTTTCAACGCCCAGTTGTGAGAATCGATATCGGAATCGGTCCATGCTTGGTAAGTGGCTTCACCGTAGGTGTAGCTTAAAGGCGCTGCAGTGGCTGCGATTGGAGCTGCGATAATAGCGGCTGCTAAAATTGTACGTAGTTTCATGATATACCCTTCCTTTGTATAGATGTGAAGTGCATTAACCTCGCGCCCCTCCTTCAAAGGGCTGTAAAGTCTATGCCATTGCTCTGCATGATACAGGTTTCACGGAAGAATAAATAAAAACATTGTTAAACAAAGTGTTTGCGCACTTAATTACGAATCCACTTTAGGTGTTTGGTGGTGGGAAATGACGAATAAATAGTAAATGAACTTTTTGCGAATGGGGGCCTCTTACTTAATAACTGCAGGGGGCAATCCTTCCAAATTTTAACCGCCATCTGTAGTTATCTCGTCCTTCCAACTATTACGAGATGGTAAGACCTTGCCCGGCAGCTATATCCTTCCCCAGATGCTGCCGGGTTTTTTTATGCTATTCCTCTGTGGTTTGAATATCTAACCAATGCCCGAGCACATCCCAAGCGGCGTCTGCACCAGCACCTGTAGTGGCGGAAAAAAGCTGCAAGGTTAAGAAACTATCAAACTCACTTAAATCGCGTGCAACTTTATGCAGCACATTCTTTGCTGCGCCAAAACTCAGTTTGTCGGCCTTGGTAAGTAAAATATGCAAGGGAATACCCGAGTGAGAAGCCCAATCGATCATCATTTCGTCGAATTCTTTAATAGGGTGGCGCACATCAGTGAGTAAAATAATACCACGTAAGCTTTTGCGCTCCCTAAGATAAGCATCGATGTTGCTTTGCCATTTTTGGCGCATAGCTTGGCTAACTTTGGCAAAGCCATAACCGGGCAAATCCACTAAGCGGCGCTCATCGTCCACTGCAAAAAAATTAAGCAGCTGTGTGCGGCCAGGTGTTTTAGAGGTGCGCGCCAAACTGCGCTGCTGGGTTAAGCGGTTCAGTGCGCTCGATTTACCCGCGTTAGAGCGGCCGGCAAAAGCCACTTCGAAGCCAATATCAGCGGGGGCCTGGTGTGGGCGCTCAGCACTAGAAATAAAACTGGTTTGTTGTAACACCTTTGCAACAGGATGCATGCAGCCCTCAATAAGGTTAAGTGTTTGCTTGAAATACGATAAAGGCCGTAATTATGGCATGATACAGCCCTCAGCGCTGTTGTATTCTGCTTTGAGCGTGGAGAAAGCGCAATTTTAAAAATTGTGCGGTTGTGGGTATGCCCTTTGGTGCTAGTGGTATATAATGCCGCCCACTAAAGAACTCAATAGCTCGATGGAGCTTAGGCTGTAAACCATGCAAGCACAGTAATGATGTGTTGCGGTATGGCCATAAAAGCCCCATTGTTGGTTACGTAATGTCGGAGCGCTCCGCAACAGTATTTAACGATGCACTAGGGTAAGTGCAAATACGGTTGAGGTGCTTGCTACCGATGTTGTTTGTGTCTGTTTATGTTGACAATAAAAGGAACTGCCATGAAATCCTTGAGGCTAGCCGCCCTTCTAATAGCAGGTTTATTCGCTAGTAATGCCATCGCCGCCGGTAATATTGAAGCCGGTAAAACTAAATCAGCAACCTGTGCGGCTTGTCACAGTGTAGATGGTAATAGTCCGTCTTCAGCTTTCCCTAAAATTGCTGGGCAAGGCGCACCCTATATGGTCAAACAGCTAAAAGATTACAAAGCGGGTGTGCGTGAAGATGCCACCATGTTTGGCATGACCGCCGCTTTGTCTGAGCAAGACATGGAAGATTTAGCGGCTTATTTTGCTAGCCAAACTATTAAAGTAGGCGCTGCAGACCCTGAGCTAGTGGAAGAGGGTGAGCGTTTGTACCGTGGTGGTAACATTGAAACAGGTATCGCCGCCTGTGCAGCGTGTCATGGCCCTGCCGGTGAAGGTATTACTGCTGCTAAATTCCCAGCGTTAGGTGGGCAGTATGCTGAATACACCGAGTTGCAGTTGCGTGCCTTTAGAGCTGCAGGCCGTGGTGATATCGATGCGCCTAAATACCGTCGTAACGATGTGGAAGACCCAGAAGCGCTTGGCATGATGCAAGCCACAGCAGCTAAAATGACCGACCGCGAAATTAAAGCGGTGGCAAGCTACATTAGTGGTTTGTCAAAGTAAGCAAAAAAACATTAAAAGGGCGGCCTCGGTCGCCCTTTTTTGTGGATAATTTGGCGATGAGGCACTATAAATATTTGTTCCTGCTGAATGCAGTGAATGTTTTTTTGTTTTCGTTGTCTATAGGCAATGCCCATATCTTTATCCCTATATTTTAAAGGAGAACCACATGAAGCAGGTTATTACCGGTTTTATGACGCTGCTACTGCTAACCATGATCAGTGTGGCCAATGCGGCACCAAGCCGTTTCGTTGAAGGTGTTCATTATGAAACCCTTGCAACAACAGTGAACACACATGATCCCGCGAAATTAGAAGTGCGTGAATTTTTCTACTACGGCTGCCCCGCTTGCTATAACGCAGAAGCAGTGGTGGATAACTGGCTGCAAACTGCTGCAGAAGACGTAGATTTTGTGCGCACTCCCATTACCTTTATTCGTGGTTCTGAGCCTTTAGCGCGGGCATATCATGTGGCGGTGGCTGCAGATATTATCGATGATATCCACGGCCCTATTTTTGATGGCATTCATAATCACCGTGAGCAGCTGTTTACCAAAGATGCGTTAAAGCGTTTCTTCACCAAGTATGGAGTAGAAGAAGAACAGTTTGAAAAGCTGTATAAGTCTTTCGGTGTGAACACACGTATTCGTCAAGGTGATACCGCAGCGGGCGATTACCGCTTAACCGGTGTGCCAGCGTTTACCGTGAATGGAAAATATGTGATATTGCGTAAAAACCTACGTTCTGAGCAAGAAACCTTCCAAGTGATCAATTACCTGCTCAATAAAGAGCGGAGTGCTCAGTAGTACTTATGAGCATCGATACCTATGAGGTGCCGCTGCGCAGCCAGTTATCCTTGGTGAAATCGGGGAAGCTGAAGCGTGTGCGGCAGCCACGCGCCACCTCTTTATCGGCAGATCGCTTAAAGCTGCTCAGCTTTAACATTCAAGCCGGTATAGGTACCAGTAAATTCAGTGAGTACATCACGGGTAGCTGGAAACATTTAGTAGCGGCCAAAGATAGCCGGCAAAATATTGAGCAAATTGCAGACGTGTTGCGAGGCTATGATTTAGTGGCGTTGCAAGAAGTGGATGGTGGCAGCCATAGGTCTCAATTTATAAACCAATTGGTGCATTTAGCTAATGAGGGCGATTTTCCCTTCTGGCACCAGCAACTTAACCGTAATCTAGGTAACTGGGGGCAATTCAGCAATGGCTTACTCAGCCGCATGGTGCCTTACAGTGTAGAAGACTACCGCTTACCAGGGTTGCCAGGGCGCGGTGCATTTGTTGCGAAATATGGCCACCCCGATATGCCGCTAGTGGTGGTGGGTGTGCATTTGGCTTTGGGCGAGAAACGACGCACAGAACAATTGGCTTTTTTGAGTAAACAGTTAAAGAAATATCGCCATGTGATCATCATGGGTGATTTTAACTGCACAGCAGAAGAAGTGGGCGCCTCTCCATTGGCCACGCTTAATTTAAAAGTATTAGATAGTGGGCACGCTACGTATCCTAGCTGGTCGCCAGAAAAACATTTAGATCACATCGTCTTAAGCGATGATTTAAAAGTAACGCAAACAGAAGTGCTAAGCGATTGCCAGTTGTCTGACCACTTACCCATCGAAACGGAAATATGGGTGCCCGATGACGTTCGCGCGGCCAGTTTAGAGGCTGCTGACAAAAGCTAGCTTTACTTAACCCCTAAGGTGCCGCGGTGCTCTTTACGTCTCTCTGTTTGTTGAGCAGGGCTCATATACTTCGCTTCGGCATTGCTTTATTTACGTTGCTGCTACTTACAGCATGCGCCACTCGCCCGAGCCTTTCTGGCCACACGCCTTATCAATTATCAGTCTCGTTACTGGCTGAAACAGTTGCTAATGCCAAGCTTATTCCTGTGGAAGACCAAGGTGAATTGTTCTTAGGCTTTAAAGCCGATGATGATAGCCATTGGTATGGTTTGCAGGTGATAGATGAGCGTGAAGAAAAAGGGATTAACACCGTTTTAACTCGGTTGAGGCCCATTGGCCGCTTTCGCCCGTATTCGCGTTCTGGGCAAGTGGTAGAAGTAGTGGAGCATGACAAATTCCGCCATATTCTAAGCGCAGTGTTTGACCAAGTTATCCCGCAAGCGCCGAACATGGCGGTGCGTTTGTTGGTGGGCGAGGCCACGTGGCATGTATGGCGTGGTGAAGACAACCAGATAACAACTACTGATAATGAAAAAGAAGCTGAAGGGGTAGCGGTACTTAGCACCATGAACGAGCAAGAATTGCTGCTGCGCGCCCTAGCAATGCTCGAACATAAAAATAAAAGCCGTTTGTTAGAAATGGCGCCAGATAATCCCGGTGCTATAGGTTGGGTATATTTGCCAGCTGGTGGCGAGAAAGCCGTTTTTATTATTCAGCCGAAAGAACATGAAGAAAACAGCGGCCCTGCGCTGTCGGTAGCGTTGCGCTCTTTAAGCTATGTGGTGATACGCAGCCATCTAATTACTTTTTTAAAGAATCCCGTTACTACTCTTCGCCGTTTAGTAGGCCATGCACAAGATGCAGTGGTCAGTGTGTTTCGCCGAGGGCCGAAAGAAAGCTATCCAGAGGCACCCTTGGCGCAAGGGGCGAGTATGAACCTCGCTCGTTGGGAAAACACGTTGGATTATTTAACCCGTTCGCGGAGTTATCCGGGTAGCATCGATTTGCTTATAGGTGGCGAAGCTTACTTTGAGGCGCTTGATCAAGCTTTTGCTGAGGCGCAGAGGCGCATTGATATACGCACCTACATTTTTGACAACGATGCTTTTGCGGTGCGCTTAGCAGAGCAACTTAAAGAACGCTCTAATCACTTACGCGTGCGTGTAATGATGGATGACTTAGGCTCCATTATGGCAGGCATGAGTGCGCCGCCTGGTGGTTATCCAGAGGGTTTTGAGCCGCCAAACGATATGGTGCGCTACCTAAAAAAAGATTCCAATATCCAAGCTCGTAGAGTGGGTAACCCTTGGTTAACTGGCGATCATGTCAAAATCACCTTGGTGGATAGCAAAATAGGTTTTGTGGGCGGCATGAATTACGGTGCTGAGTACCGCTATCACTGGCACGACATGATGGCCAAGGTTGAAGGCCCCATTGTTTGGCGCCTGCAGAAAGAGTTTAATAAGGCGTGGTCTCACGCAGGCCCAGGGGGTGATGTGGCTTATTTGATACGTGCTCTGCGCTTACCTACTGTGTCGGCAGAGCTTACAGAAGAATACCCCGTGCCCTTGCGCGTGCTGCAAACAAAAACAGGGAAACAAGAAATATTACGGGCGCACTTAGCAGCCATCGATCGCGCCCAACGCTATATTTACATTAGTACGCCTTATTTTTCGGAACCTGCGGTGATTAACCACCTGATTACGGCCCGTGCCCGTGGTGTGGATGTGCGTGTGGTGCTGCCCGATGAAGGCAATCACGGCATCATGAACAGCGTCAACGTATCTACGGCTAACCAGTTGTTAGAAAACGGAGTAAAGGTGTACATGTATCCGGGCATGAGCCATGTTAAGGCTGCCGTGTTCGATGGTTGGGCTAGCTTCGGCTCAGCCAACTTTGATCGCCTCAGCATGAAGGTTAACCAAGAGCTGAACTTGGCCACTTCACACCCACCCACCGTGCAGCGGTTGCTAAATGAACTGTTTGCACCTTATTTCTCTAGCAGCGTAGAGCTGAAAGAGGCGTTGCCGTGGACATGGGCAGATTCCATTTCTGAGCTGCTCGCCAAACCTTTATAGCTAATACCGAGCCACCGCCATGCCAGAAAACTGTTTGGCCAAATAGGTGGCGTAATCGTCCGTCATGCCAGCTAAAAAGTCGATGGCGCGCATAATGGCTAGGTAAAAACGTTCTTCCTTTGGAAGGTTGAACAAATAGGGCGGAAAGCTTTTGCGCCCTATTAAATCGATAATGCGCTGATGCTTAAAGTGGCCCTGTTCCTCTAGGGCAAACAGCACCGCTGCTTCCACGAGGCCATCTAATAAAGTGCCAATCACCTCGAAGGCACCAATTTCTAATTCTATTTTTCTCGGGTCTTCAAACACTTGGGTTTTAGCCATCACTTTGGCACCTTCAACCACCTGTTTCACATCAGCTGAACAATGGGAAATAAGGTCGCCCTTTAATTGGCCTGCTAACAAGGTATCGTGGTGCTGCAAAAAAGCCTCCACGCCGGCGCTCACAAAACGGCCAATTATTTTGCCCCGTAGTAATGCCGCTTTACGGCCAACGCTCAAATCTGCTTGGATGATGCGCTGCGTTTCGTCGGTATCAATTAATACAGGGTCGAGCACTTCTTTTACCGCGCCCCAATCCAATAACCCCATTTCTAAACCATCTTCTAAATCGATGATGGCGTAGCAGAAGTCATCGGCAGCTTCTACTAGGTAAGCCAATGGATGACGTGCATAACGGCCTGGCTCTACCACATGCATGCCGTTTGCCTTACATACCTCATCTAAAACAGCTGCTTCATTCACGAAGGCACTGTATTTTTCTGGCCGTGGGCAGCTTTTCTCAAGGCTATAAGCAGAGAGCCAAGGATATTTAAGGAAGGCGCCTAGGGTAGCGTAGGTAAGACGCATGCCGTCTTCATACACATGGTATTCACTGTTAGTGAGTACGCGAAAACCTTGGGCGTTGCCTTCAAAAACGGTGAGGTCTGTGCGCTGGGCGGGGGTGAGGTGTTGCAAGTATTTTTGCCCGCGGTTGTGAAACCAAGCACGGATGGCGTTTTCGCCCGTGTGGCCAAAAGGCGGGTTGCCAATATCGTGGCCTAAGCAGGCAGATTGAACGATATCGCCAAGGTCGGTAATGCTGCTATCGCTCGGTAGAAAGCCTTCGCGAGCGAGTTGTTCGCCCACCCGTATAGCGAGGCTCCGGCCCACACAAGAGACCTCTAAAGAGTGGGTAAGGCGGTTGTGCACATGGTCGTTAGTAGCTAAAGGATGCACTTGGGTTTTGCGGGCTAAGCGGCGAAATGCACCGGAGAAAATAATTTTGTCGTGGTCACGTAAAAATGCCGTACGGCCCACTTCTTCTTTTGCGGGGCGTTGCCCAAGGCGTTGATTATTGAGCAATTGATGCCAGTTCATAGTGTGTACCCAAGAGCCAATAGAACGTTCAGTATACGCAGGCTAAAAAAAAGTGGGCAAACAAAACGCCGTGTTTGGTCCTTGCCACAAAACAGTATGAAAGTGATGTTTTCAAAGCGCCATACCTGTAAGCTGATATACTGCACGCTGTGAGCTTAGCCGGAGTAAAGGCTAAGAGTTAATGATGATTATTTGACCGCTATGAAGGTGCAATATGTCTACGTTTTATACCATGTCAGCTGAGACCATTCAGGGCGAAACCCTTCCTATGAGTGAATATGAGGGTAAGGTCGTGGTGGTAGTGAACACGGCGAGTAAGTGTGGATTTACACCGCAATATAAAGGGCTGCAAGCTTTATATGAGGAATATGGTGACCAAGGTTTGGTAGTGTTGGGTTTCCCTTGTAACCAGTTTGGCCAGCAAGAGCCAGAAAACGACGCTGCTATTGAAGAATTTTGCGAGCTAAACTTTGGCGTCACTTTCCCTATGTTTGCCAAGGTTGAGGTAAACGGTGATGGTGCGCACCCCATATTTAAGTGGTTAAAAAGTGAAGCGCCGGGCATTTTGGGTAGCGAAGGCATTAAATGGAATTTCACCAAGTTTTTAATTAACAAGAAAGGTGAAGTGGTGCAGCGATATGCGCCGAAAGATAAGCCTGAAGCGCTGAAAAGCCAGATACAAAAGTTGCTAGCTGAGTAGTGGCAGGTTTCAAGCCCCAGCACACATGGCGCCTGGGGCTAACGGTGATATGCTAATGAGGTAGTACGCTGTAATAAATAGCCAAAAAGTGGCAAGCGCTGCCTCCCACTACAAACAAGTGCCAAATAGCATGGTTATAAGGCACGAAATCCGCTAAATAGAAAAACACTCCCGCCGTATAAATAATCCCGCCGGCTAGCAATAACGTAAATCCTAATTGGTCTATGTTGCTTAGCAGCTCATTAGATGCAAACAGAATGAGCCACCCCATGGTGAGATAAATCACCAAACGCACGGCTTTGAGCCGATGCCTATAAATTAATTTAATTAATACGCCGGTGATGGCGAGCCCCCAAACAATGCTAAAGAACAGCCAACCGATGGTGCCACGAAGGTTTACGAGCAGAAAAGGTGTGTAAGTGCCTGCGATGAGAATAAAAATGGCGCAGTGATCCAGTAATTTAAAGAAGACACGCGTTTCAGGCTTGCGCGCCCCATGGTAAAGCGTGGAGGCGGTATAAAGTAAGGCTAAACTTACGCCAAACACGCTAAAACTGACCATTTTCCAGATGTCTTGCTGCTGAATGGCCGGTATCAGTAATAAGAAAGTGCCTATAATGCTGAGTACAGCGCCAATGCCGTGGGTGAGGCTGTTGATGCTTTCTTCCCGACGGGAATAACCTGTGCTCATAAAATCTCCGTTTGCGCACGATTGTATGCGCAAGTGTATAGCTTTTGTTGAGAGAAGAGAATTTTATTAATGACCACATGGTACTGTGGCTTGGTTGGCGTTTTCGCCATTAATTTTTAAGGTGGTTTGCTAGCTCGCCATGGAGCGGAATGAGTCTGCACAAGACAATACCGCATATGGAATTAGGCCTTTTATTAAAACATTACCGCGAGCGTTTAGGTGCTACTTTGGAAGAAGTGGCCTACCGTGCTGGTACCGATGCGAGCAACTTGTCGCGCATTGAGCGTGGCTTGCAGCAGCCCTCTGTACAGGTGCTTGAAAATATAGCTCAAGCGCTACAGGTACAGCTGTCGGAGGTATTTAAACGGCTTGAAAACCCTTATGAAATTACCGAGGGTGAGGAAAAATGGGGCCAGCAAGGGGTGTTGCTGTTACGCATCCTGAGCAAGCTCGAAGAGGATGACCAAGAGCTAATAGTAGATTTTGCCCGCATGATTAAAGCAAGGGCGGCTAAATCGAAATAGCCGCCCTGCAGTGTTACTTCTTCAAGCTATCACGAATTTCACGCAGTAATACAATGTCTTCAGGCGTTGCTTTTACTTCGGCCTTTTCCTCCACTTCCTCTTCTCGTTTCAAGCGGTTGATCCCGCGGATCAGCATAAACACCGCAAACGCCACGATGATAAAGCTGATCACGTTGTTAATGAACAAGCCATAGTTAATAGTGGCAACACCAGCTTCTTTTGCAGCAGCTAGGCTGGTGAATTCGCCTTCGCCTAAAACGAAAAACAAATCGGTGAAATCTACCCCGCCTAGTAGTACCCCAATGGGTGGCATAATGATGTCTGAGACTAAGCTAGACACGATGGTGCCGAAAGCGCCACCAATAATGATACCCACCGCCATATCCACTACATTGCCGCGTACAGCAAAATCTTTAAATTCCTTAATAACTTTCATTTGATACCCCATAGAACATGCCTTAAACAAGCTTTGAGCCTAGCGCAGTTTTTGCCTAAGTGCTTTAAATATTTACACAGGCGCGAAACAAGATAGAGAGTTAAGAGGGAATAGCTGCATAGAAAGAGAGTAAATAAAAGGCTTTGTTTTACTAGGCTCTAGATTACGCTACAGTAAGGAATGTTTAATAATAAAAGGAGTTACTTATGACACAATTAAAAGAAGGTCAGTCGGTTCCAAATGCCACTGTAACAGTGATTGAAAAAGGCACCAAAGCAGAAGTTAGTAGCTCAGATTTATTTGCCGGTAAAAATGTAGTTTTATTTGCTTTGCCCGGCGCATTCACTCCCACCTGTTCCTCCACCCATTTACCTCGTTTTAATGAGTTGGCGCCTGTTTTTGCGCAAGAAGGCATAGATAAGATTTATTGCTTATCTGTTAATGATGCCTTTGTAATGGAGGCGTGGGCTGCTGATCAACATGCTGATAACGTAGCTTTTGTTGCAGATGGGAATGGCGAGTTTAGCCGTGGTATGGGTATGCTCGTGGATAAGACGGAAAACGGCATGGGTGAGCGCAGTTGGCGCTATGCCATGTTGGTTAAAGATGGCGTTATTGAAAAGATGTTTGTGGAGCCTAATAAGCCTGGCGACCCGTTTGAAGTATCAGATGCAGACACAATGCTGAACTACATTAACGCTAGCGCACAGTTACCACAGCGAGTGGCTATTTTAACCAAACCAGGGTGCCCACATTGCGCGCGTGCCAAAACGCTATTAAAAGATAAAGGTTACCGTTACGAAGAAATTGAGCTAGGCCAAGATGGGTTAAGCTACAGTACATTAGTGGCCATTAGTGGAGCCACAACAACACCGCAGGTGTATATTGAAGGCCAGCGCATTGGAGGCGCTGACGATTTAGAACAATGGTTTAAGAACAATAACGTTTAAAAAGGATAATAGTAGGTGTAAACCTGCTTAGGAGGCAGTAAATGGGTCGTATGCTTGTAGGTTCTATCATGTCCCGTCAATCACCCATGATTCAGCTTGGCATGCCGGTGGCTGACGTAGTGGAGGTGTTACTTCGCCAACGTTTTTTAGGTTTGCCAGTAGTGGATGCCAATAAAGTGGTGGTGGGGTTCGTTTCAGAGCAAGATTGCTTAAAGAGTTTGCTGGTATCGGGTTACCACGATGAAGGCTCGCCGAAAGTAGAAGACGTGATGCACAAGGAGCCCCTCACGCTTACTGAAGATACAGCTATTGTTGATGTGGCACAGATGATGTTGGCGCAGAAACCAAAAATTTACCCTGTGGTAGACGAAAATAAAAAGCTACTCGGCATTTTGGTGCGTAACCAAGTGTTAATTGCTCTGCGCGACCGTCGCGCGGGTTGATCGTCACAGTAAAACGGGAGGTGAATGCCTCCCGTTTGTCTTAATTAGCATTAACTCTTAGTGCCAATAACAGTTAGTTTATAATTTTTTGTTCTAGCAGGGTGGTGGGCTTATGCTTTGCTTTTAACCGCGTTCACTTTAAGATAAGGCCACTTCTTTATAGAGCCCCCCATTCGGAGATAACATGAAACAAGAAACAGTTGCCATTCACGGCGGTTTTTCTGGTGATCCAGAAACACGTGCAGTGGCTGTGCCTATTTATCAAACCACGAGCTACTCTTTCGATAATACCCAACACGGTGCTGATTTATTTAACCTGGCTGTGCCCGGTAACATTTATACGCGCATTATGAACCCCACCACCGCGGTGTTAGAAGAACGCGTGGCGATGTTAGAAGGTGGTATTGGTGCCTTGGCTATGGCTTCGGGTCAGGCAGCTATTACAGCTACAATCCAAACGCTTGCTCGTGTGGGTGAAAACATCGTAGCAACGAGCCAGCTTTATGGCGGCACCTATAATTTGTTTGCGCACACTTTCCCGCAGCAAGGCATTGAAGCACGTTTTGGTGATGCGAATGATATTCCTGCCTTAGAGGCATTGATCGATGAAAATACCAAAGCGATTTTCTGTGAATCCATCGGTAACCCCGCTGGTAACATCGTTGATCTTGAAGCGCTTGCTACTCTTGCTGATAAGCACGGTGTGCCGCTAGTAGTGGATAACACAGTGGCGACGCCTATCTTGTGCCGTCCTTTTGATTTCGGCGCACATATCGTGATCCACTCCCTTACTAAGTACATGGGCGGCCACGGTACTACGCTGGGCGGTATTATTGTGGATTCAGGTAAGTTCCAGTGGAAAGACAACCCACGTTTCCCACAATTTAATGAGCCAGATCCTTCTTACCACGGTGTAATTTATTCTGAAGCCTTAGGCGAAGCTGCCTTTATTGGCCGTGCGCGCGTGGTGCCGTTGCGTAACATGGGTGCTGCTATTTCACCGTTTAACTCTTTCTTGATCTTACAAGGTATCGAAACGCTCACCTTGCGTATGGAGCGTCACGTAGAGAACGCCCAGCGCGTAGCCGAATACTTGCAAGGCCATGAGAAAGTGGAATGGGTAAATTATGCAGGTTTGCCGGATAGCCCTCACCATGAGCTAGCGAAAAAGTACACCAAAGGTACTCCTTCAGCATTGTTTAGCTTTGGTGTGAAAGGCGGCATTGAAGGCGGTACACGCTTTATTGACGCACTAGAAATGATTAAGCGTTTAGTGAATATTGGTGATGCGAAAAGCTTGGCTAGCCACCCTGCAAGCACCACCCACCGTCAGCTAAGCGATGAAGAGCTACAAAGAGCAGGTGTATCGAAGGATATGGTGCGCTTGTCTGTAGGTATCGAGCATGTTGACGATATTATTGCTGACCTCGAGCAAGCCTTAGCTAAAGTATAACTCTCTCGCTAAGAGTGCTATATCACCCACCCAACGCTAGTTGGGTGGGTTTTTTATGCCTGCAATATTATGGTTTTCGTCAGCTCGACGTTGCCTAGCTGCTTCTTGTTGGTCTAGCTGTTTTTGTAAGATGTCTTCGTAGTTGCGGATGCGGCGGATAAAGTGCACCGGTTCGCCACCGCGGGCGTAACCGTAGCGTAAATTACGGTAATAGCGCGGTTGCGATAGTTTGGGTAGTACGGCCCGCAAATCAAACCAACTATCTGGGTTCAACCCCATGTTTCTTGTGAGCGTGCGTGCATCATAAACGTGCCCGAGGCCCACATTATATGCCGCTAATGCGATCCAGGTGCGGTCAGGCTCTGTAATGCTGTCTGGAAGCCGATCGCGTAGCTGCGCGAGGTAACGGGCGCCACCATGGATGCTTTGGGTGGGGTCCAAGCGGTTGGTAACCCCAAGCTCCCTCGCTGTGTTGTTAGTCAGCATCATCATGCCGCGCACACCGGTTGGGCTGCGCGCGTTAGGGTTCCAATGTGATTCTTGATAAGACACAGCGGCGAGTAAGCGCCAGTCTAAACCGTATTTTTCACCGGCCTCGCGGAAAGTTTGCTCGTAGCGAGGTAAAACGCTATCGATGCGTTTTTTGAACGTGGTAATGTCAACGTAGTCGAATAAGTCCACATGAGAAAAATAACGTGCTGCATAAAGCGTGGTGCGTGCCTCTTTGCGTGCCTGTGCGTACCACTTCTCTAACTCTTCTCTTAATTCCGTGGCCCCTTTGGGCATGAGCCAAACGAGAGGTTTGGCATCGTTGATGGAAAACGAATCCACCAAGTCGGGGAAGTAGCGGCGATTAATAGAGAAAATATTAGAATCCACGATGGTGCAATCTAACTTCTTTTCCACCACTTTTTCGAGGAGTCGCTCGGGAGCAAAAAATAACGCTGTTTGCCAGGTAAGGTTAGGGTGCTCTTCTTTTAGTTCGTGCAGGCGTTCATCATAGCTTGAGGCGCTGCTAACTAGCAGCGAAACATCGGCCAACTCAGTGACGGTTTTGGGCCTTGGGCCCGAGCGGTGGCACACCACTTGCTGTTCTACTTCGTAGTATTCAGGGCCTATTTCAAAACGTTCCTCGTAGCTGTTTAGATGAATTAGGCCTGCTGCTGCAATATGCCCTTGTTGTGTTTCTAGGGCTTCGAGTATGGCTTTGCTGGTGCCATAAATTTTGAACTGAATGGGAACGCCAAGGCTAGCAGCAAAATCGGTGAGAGAGTCGTGTTCAAAACCTGCTGCTTCACCATCACGGTTAATGAAGTAGGTGGTGGGCGCATTACGTGTGAGCACAACAAGGCCCTCTTGTTTGATGCTATCGAGATCAAACGCTAGGGGCGGGGCTTCTGGCTGAGAGCAGGCGGACAGCAGCCAAAGGCACATGAATAATGTGCTGATAAAACGCATGCCATGCTCCTGTATTGCCAATATTAAAAGGAATAATAATTTGTAACTGTTTGCACAGTTTACAAAATTTTAAAAAAAGTGGAACTATCAAGGTGGAACCTTAAACGCAAAAAAAAGCGCGCTGAATAGCGCGCTTGATATACCTATAGCACGTTAGAGGCTTTCTGCATGCTGAGCCATTTTGCTTTCTAAAGCAGCCACTTTGCTTGTGAATTTAGATAAAGACTTCTTATCAATAGATGTTACTAGGGGTACGTTGTTACCCAATGCGTTCACAGGCCTGTTGTTCACATGTACTTCATAGTGAATGTGGGGGCCCGTGCTGCGGCCGGTGTTGCCAGATAAAGCGATTTGCTGGCCGCTTTTAACTCTTTGGCCCTTGTTAACTTGCGCTCTGCTGAGGTGCAAGTAACGGGTTTTAAACGCCCCACCAGCATGCTCAATTTCTACATAAATACCCGCATAGGGGTGGTTGCGCACACGGCTAACCACGCCGTCAGCGGTGGCAATAACAGGGGTGCCGATAGGAGCGGCGAAATCAGTACCGTTATGCGGGCTAACGCGGCCTGTAATAGGGTGGCGTCTGTTGGGATTAAAGTGCGAGCTAACACGGTATTCACGGTTGGTGGGGAAGCGCCTAAAGGCGCGCGAGGTAAGGCTTTGGCCATTTTTATTGTAGTATTGGCCATCATCATGCAAGAAAGCGCCCACCACTTTGCCTCGATTGTGAATGCGAACGCCTTCAATGCGTACGTTACCGGTTTCTTCCACATCTGTTACTTCACGTAGCACAACAATTTCGAAGCGATCTCCCGCTTGAATTTGACGGGCAAAATTAATTTTATCTTTCAGGATATCAATGGCGCTTTGAATTTCTTTGGGGTTAAGGCCTGTTTTAGCCGCACTCACAAAAAAGCTGCCGTTAATTTGGCCAGTGTAAACGTGTTCTTCCCAGTAGGTTTCTGCTCTTTTTTCTTGGAAGGCAAAGTGTTCGTCGTCAACGCGTCGGTAAACAATGCTGTAAGCGGGGTTTTTGAACACTTCCATGCTGGTGAGGGTTTGCCCAAAATTGCTGTTATCTAAAGTTAGAGCAAGTTTCGTGCCTTCTTTTAAGCTATCTAGTGCCAGGATTTCTTCGTCTGCCTCTAGGATGGCTCTGAGTGTGTGGTTGCCTAAGCGGAAGTGTTGGAAAATAGTGCTAAGCGAATCGCCAGCGGCGACGGTGTATTCAAGTGATAAAGGCTTTAAATTGGTAGCAAAATCAAGCTCGTCAGCGGTATCAGTGGCCATTTCGGCGTCAACTTCTTCTTCGCTTAATAGGGCTTCTGATAAGAGGGGAAGGCTTTCTGTTAGCAGGATAGTATCGTTGAGCGTGGAGTCATCGGTTTGAGCGATGTGCTCAGGTGAGTGCTTTCTTTCTTCAAAATTGTAGTAAGTAGCGATAGCTATGAGGGCTAGTAAGCAGGTGAGTAAAATCCATTTGTGTGTTTGAGGAAAGCTTTGCCACTTATGTTGTGCGAGTGAATCAGACATAGCAAATGTGTCCTGTTGTTAGAGTTCGGCCGCTACTTTGGTGATAAAGAAAAAACGCGCGCAAGCAACTCTGAAGTAAAAAAAGGTTCTTTATTGGGCTTTTGCTGTTTCCCTTGGTGGTTCAGCTTGTGGCGGAACCAAAAGGCCAGTTGCAGGTAAAAGCTAACTAAGCGCTTAAGGGAGTGTATCTAAGCCACTAATTTTATTAGTAACCCAAAGGTGAATTATATAGGCCTAATACAAGGTTGCAACAATAAAACACAAGTTTAAAAGGTGCACAACTAAATTAAGCCACAATTTTTTTACAATATTTGTATTTTTACAGTGTTGCAATCTTGTTACATGGCAATATTGACACTGTTGTGTGTTTTTTAGGCATTAGTGCTACCCTCTGTTTCATCCAACAACATAAATTGCTCGGCGCCACTGGTGAGCTCCTGCAACAGGCGTTGGCACGCTTCAATGTTTTCCACTGATACAGAAACAACAAACGTTGCGCCTTCTGCGCCAAACGTTTCTCTGTCGATGCTGGCCTTTAAGTCGGCTAAGCGGGCTTGAAGTGTGGCGATTTCACTATAAGGGCAGTGCCCTTGTAGCCGCGCTTTTTCGACGTAGCGCTTTTTAGGCGCATCTTGCAAGCACTGGTTAACCCCATTTCCATAAGCCCGTGCTAGCCCACCTGTGCCGAGCTGTATGCCTCCGTACCAGCGTGTACACACGGCTAATACCTGATCAAATTGATGATGCTCAATGGCGGCAAGCATGGGCCGCCCCGCGGTGCCGCCTGGCTCACCATCATCGTTAAAGCGATATTCCTCGCCTACTTTCCAGGCCCAACAGTTATGGCTAGCGTTTGGGGTGGATAAAGCAGCGATGTACTCGTTCGCCTCGGCACTGTTGTTAAGAGGCACTACTTGAGTGAGAAAGCGGCTTTTTTTGATGGTTTCTTCAAACTGCACGGGTGCAGTCAGTAAATACGTCAACGTTCACTCCAATGCTTAAGGGGGGGGATATTGTAACGGTTTGCCGCACGAGTTAAATGCTCATGAAAATGAGCATAAAAAAGGGCGCTGTAATGGTGAGTACAAGGCCACTCACGAGTGCGATAGGCACATACTCATAAGCATAAGCCCTGCGCACGAAAGGCAACGTGGTGCTAGCTGCTGTGGCGCCACATACCCCAATACTACTTACTGCAAAGCGATTACCTAGTAAGAAGACCGTGGCAATGCCGAGTAGTTCTCTAAATAAATCGGTAAGCAAAGCAATACCAGCGTAAGCATCGCCTAGGTGCTCGCCAGCTAAAGCACCCGATAAGCTAAACCAACCAAAACCACTGCTGAGCGCCAAGGAAGTAGCGAGGCGCTCACCGGTGACAACACTAATGGCCATGCCGGCTAATAGGGAAGCTGTGATGACAGTGAGCGGGATGAGTAACACGCGTGGCGATAACCATGAACGGTTAATGTGCACTTTGGCCAGTTCCATGCCAATTAAAATTAAGAGCGCATAAAGCCAGTAACTCACATCCAATAACATGGCGCCGAAGCCGGTGTGCTGCCAACCAAAGCGATGGCAAAATACGCCTAGGGCCACTAAACCAAAAGCAATTAAACACTCTTTAAGCGGTGGCCATAAAGCAGCCCAAACAGATGTAGTGGCGCTTGGTTGTTGTGGTTTGTTCAATGCCCACAGAGAAAAAAACACTGCAGCACTTGTGCTTCCTGCATACACTGCGGCTGTTTTGAGTACCGCTACTCCTTGTGCGAAGTGGCTCAGTACCTCGCCCGACTTCACCCCAATCACCCACAAAATGCCCCACATAACAGGGGTGATGCCGTAACTAGCGAAGCGCACCTGTGCAGCATTCATTTTTTTGCCTAGTAAAAACCCAAGAGCAAAAGTAAGAAAGATAGGAAAGAGCGCTGCCAATAAGTTACTGAGAGCTAACAACACGAAGCACCTATGGGGTTGAAGGATGAGTACAGCATGCAGAATAAAGTGCGGCTGCATTGTGAGGGGTTACGTGAATAAATGTAAGTAGGTGAAGGCTAAGTAAGCGCCCACTGCGGTTGTAAAGGGCAAGATTTTGACATGGGCGCATCCATGCCGCAAAGTTCGCCTTTATTTTAAAAGAATTGGGGAAAGCTGTGAATGCAGTAGTGTTGGCTGTGGCCATAATGTTAGTGCTGAGCTTGTGCCGTGTGCACGTGGTGGTGGCGTTGATAGTAGGTGCTATCAGCGGCGGCTTAGTAGCAGAGTTAGGGGTTGAAGCCACACTCGAAGCCTTTAACAAGGGCCTGGGCGGCGGCGCCACCGTGGCGCTTTCTTATGCATTGCTAGGAGCCTTTGCGGTGGCTATCGGTAAATCTGGGGTGGCTAATGCTCTAGCCAACAAAGTATTGGCGCTGATAGGCAGAAAAGATCCAACTGAAGCTAAAGCCGTAAAATGGGTCATTATATTGCTCTTACTTGCAGCGGCTATCTCTTCGCAAAACCTTTTACCCATTCATATTGCTTTCGTGCCCCTATTAGTGCCACCGTTGCTATATGTAATGAGCACCCTACAACTTGATCGCCGTTTAGTGGCTTGTGTGCTCACATTTGGCCTCATTACTCCCTATATGTTTTTGCCCGTGGGTTTTGGGGGTATTTACCTAAAAGAAATTTTGCTAGCGAATGTGGCGATGAGCGGCGCCGATGTGGCTAGCGTGAGTGTGATGCAGGCCATGGCGATACCCGCTTTGGGCATGTTGTGTGGGTTGTTGGTGGCTGTTTTAGTGAGTTATCGCCGCCCGCGCCATTACCTCTGCACCGATAAAATAGGGGCGGTTGAAAATACAGCTACCTATAACCCTAAAAGTTTGTGCGCAGCCGCAGCCGCAGTGGCAGTGTTGGTGGCCTTTGGCATTCAGTTGTGGCTAGGCTCCATGATTTTGGGAGCCTTATTAGGTTTTCTAGTGTTTTCATTATCTGGCGTGGTGAAATGGCAAGAAACCGATGACGTATTCACTGAAGGCATGAAAATGATGGCGATGATTGGTTTTATTATGATCGCGGCCTCTGGCTTTGCCGAAGTGATGCGTGAAACTGGTGAGATTCAAGCCCTGGTTGATTCCGCCACTACTATTATTGGCGCTAACAAAGCACTCGGTGCTTTTATGATGCTAATTGTGGGGTTGTTAGTAACCCTTGGCATTGGCTCTTCGTTTTCCACCGTACCCATTATTGCGGCCATTTTTGTACCCTTAGCGTTGCAGCTAGGGTTTAGCCCTTTGGCGACAGTGTGCTTGGTAGGCACCGCAGGCGCGTTGGGCGATGCTGGCTCGCCCGCCTCAGATTCCACCCTAGGGCCCACTATGGGTTTAAACATGGATGGCCAGCATAACCATATTTGGGACACAGTGGTGCCCACCTTTTTGCACTACAATATTCCTTTGTTTGTGTTTGGTTGGGCCGCCGCCATGGTGCTTTAGGCAGCAAAAGAGTACCAAACAATGCGCGCCTCATCCCACAATAACCACAGTGCGGTGAGCGCCAAGGAGCTCGACATCACTACGTTAAAGTAGTGTAAGTATTGCGGGTTTTGTAGAGCGAGCCGCAGGCGGTCGCCTAGTACAGACCACACCAGCACACTAGGGTAGCTAGAAATGCTGTTGGTAAGGCCAATAATGAGGCTGCCGAAGAGAAGAGACCCCTCCTGTGGCATAAATAGCGCCGCCATATTAATCATCATGATCCAAGCTTTAGGGTTTACCCATTGAAAGAGCGCTGCCTGCATAAACGTCATGGGCTTACCGCTGCTTGTGTTCGAATTTGGCGCGCTAGCGCTGTATAAACGCCACGCTAGCCAGAGCAAATAAATGCACCCCACCACAGCGATGGGCAGGCGCACAAACTGCAGGTAAGTAAATAGTTGGCTGAATAGTAACAGTGTTACAAAGCATTGAATGCCGCCACCAACGATGATACCTATGCCCATGGGCAAAGAGCGGCGCAAACCATAGTTCACCCCAGAGGCTGCAAGCAATAAGTTGTTTGGCCCTGGCGTAATAGAGAGCACCACCACATAACTAATTAACGCCCATGTGACCATATTTACCCCGTGGCTTTAAAAGAAAAACCCTCTACCGAGGGTGTGTGTTTAGCGCTGCGTTGATGAACGACGACGCCAAAGTCGCTGTAAAGAGAAAAATAATTGCCGCATGATAGCAGCGAGCAGCACGCCAAGTAAGTTGGCGTGAATATCGTGCCAACTAAAGCCACGCAGGGGTTGTAACAGCTGAATGAATTCAGCTAAAAAGGCGCTGGCGAATAAAATACTCCAGAACCATAAAGTTCGTACCTGTGGAAAAGCCATGCGTGCGGTTAAGGCGATGAGGATGAACCCGCAGCAATGCAGCACAAAGCCAATGTAAGGAAAGAGTGGTGGCGGTGTCTGCGGGCTAAGAAGGCCGGCTAGCGCAATTACCAACACAAGCGCAAAGCTTAAAAATTTCAAGGTAAAGCACTCTTTTAATAGAAGAGGATGCAGACGTTCCGAGGAAACGCGCAGTGCGGCTAAAAAGAAAGCTATATTAGCGCAAGTGCCGCTTTCTTTCTTGTGTGCTGAGTGATTAAGCAAGTAGGCATGGATGGGCTAACTCAAACCGTTCGCAGCAAAGGTGCAACCCCTTGCTGCAATCTTTATCATGCGGTCATTTCATTACACCTCTTGGGAGGTAACTATGTGGTCAATTTTAAGAGCTAGGCTTGGTTATTGGTTAGCGCGGCGTTTATTTGGGCAGCGCTGGGCGCAGCAAAATGCACGTGTTTGGGGGTGGATGCAAACCCAATACGCACGCATGGCAGCCACAGGCCATCGCGAAGCGCAGGCGTTTTATGGACATTTGTTGTATTACAAAGGGCAAGAGCCCGGTGCGAAGTTCGAAGGTTTGCGTTTCTTGCGCTTAGCCGCCGAACAAGGTGATGCTAAAGCAGCCTACCAAGTGGGGATGCATTATATGAAAGAGGGTTCTGCGGAGGCGGTGCCTTGGTTTGAGCGCGCAGAAGAATTAGAGCATCCCATGGCGGAGATACAGCTGGCTAAATTACACAACACCGACGCTCACGAGTAGTGTTGGCGCAATTATCTAGCCGAGGTGGGCGTGAAATATCGTGAATTAGGTAGCATGGGCATTGTGGCGGGCACAGCACTGGGTGCAGGTATGTTAGCCATGCCTATTGCCACCGCCGGTGTGGGGTTCGTCACCACGGTGGTGCTGTTGTTTGGTTTGTGGGCGTTAATGAGCTACACAGCACTCTTAATGGTGGAAGTCTATCAATATCACTCGCCGCACAAAGGGCTGAGTGCTTTGGCCTATTATTATCTTGGCCGCCCAGGGCAGTGGGCCGCTAACCTTGCGATGCCGTTTTTGCTCTACGCACTTATTGCCGCCTATTTAGTGGGAGGCGGGCACATTGTTAATTTGTTTTTGGCGCAGCTCGGTTGGGCTCAGGCACCTGAATATTTAGGGATAGTGCTATTTGCTATTATTGGCGGTGGGGTGGTAACGCTAGGCACACATTCGGTGGACATAGTAAATCGCTTTTTATTTGCGGCACAAATCTTCTTTTTGCTGCTAATGCTCGCCCTTCTGTTGCCCCATGTGCGTGGTGAATTTCTGTTAGAAAAACCCCTACAGCAAGCATTGGTGTTAGCCGCTATTCCCATTATTTTCACTTCATTTGGCTTCCATGGCAGCATCCCCAGCATTGTGAGTTATATGCACGGTGACGTGGCTAAGCTTAAGCGGGTATTTGTGTGGGGCAGTGCCATACCATTGTTTGTGTACTTACTTTGGCAGTTAGCCACTTTAGGTGTGGTAGAAAGCCAAGTGTTTTTGGCGGTATTAGAGAAAGCGAGAGGCATAAACGGGCTACTCACAGCATTAAAAGGAATTACTGCCTATGTGGAAATGGCGGTAAGAATATTTGCTGGCCTAGCGTTAGCCACTTCGTTCTTAGGCGTGTCTTTAGGGCTGTTTGATTTCTTAGCACAAATATTTCGCCATGGGCGCCACTTTGCAGGCCGAGTACGCACTGGGTTAGTGACGTTTTTACCACCGTTAGCCTTTGCACTTTATTTCCCGCAGGGTTTCGTATTTGCATTAGGGTTTGCTGCGGTGGCCTTGGCGGTGTTGTCGTTGTTGTTGCCCGCCTTGCTCGTGTGGCGAGTGCGGCAGCTGCACCCCAACGGTGGCTATCGGGTGCAAGGGGGTGCGGTGGCTTTAGGGCTGGTGCTTTGCGCTGGGGCGGGCATTGTTGCCATACAATTAGCGGTGGTGATAGGGGCGTTACCCGATGTGGGCTAACGTTGCATAAGCCTTTACAAGCTCATGCAACGTGGTAGCGGTTTACCAAATATCATCGCCACGCATTACCACATCGGCGCCGCCATCAATGAAAATGGTTTGGCCCGTTACATGGGTGTTTTCCACAGAGGTTAGCCAAATAAGCAGGTTAGCCACATCCACATCGCGTGCATGGTAATTCAATGGCATGGGCATGCCTTCGTCCATGCCTTTTCTAGCTTCTTCAGAGGCTAGCAATTCTTTAGTCATTTCTGTAATCACCACGCCAGGCCCCACTGCGTTAATGGGAATGTGTTGCCCCGCATAACGCTCGGTGGTGGCCACTTGGCGGATCCAGCGCGAAATGGCGCGTTTAGAAGACGGGTAGTTTAAGTAACCGGTTTTTGCCCCTTGTTGTGCTAATTGCTCGCCAATGGCTAGTGCCTTAGGTTCGTCGTTTTCAAGTAAAGCATTCACCAATTCTGCAGAGTTAGGCTGCAAAGAGGCAGCTGAAGAAATGATGGCGATGCGTGGTGCTGCCGATTTAACCAAGGTGGGTACTAGCCCTTCCACAAACTCGGTTACGCCAAAATAGTTGATGGCCACGGTAAGGGCTTTGGGAGCAGAGATGCCAGCGCAAGCAATAATGGCATCAATGTTTGGGGTGTGGCTTAACACTTCTTGAACCGCTTGCTGGCGCCCTGCAGGGGTGGAAAGATCAGCAATCACTTCTGCATTTTTTAAATCCACACCCACCACGGTGTTGCCGCGTTCACGTAGAATATTAGCAGTGGCTTTACCAATGCCCGAGCCTGAACCCGTAATAACATAAGTGCGTGACATGCCTTGCTTCTTGTAATGTAAAGTGATGAGGAGCCATCCTAAACGATGGATGCAAGATAAAGCCATTGCCTTGGCTGACACACATCAACAATGAGTGAAATTGGCAGCAGTGCCCCGTAAGTTGGGCCAGGGTGTTTGTATGGTACGTTCGTACGAATATATGCTTGGCACAAATAAAATAATCATAAAGAGGCGAGCGTTATGTACGTAGCAGGATGGAGCAAAAAAGAGTTAGCGATTGAGCCAAGAGGCTATGCCATGCATGGGTATGGTAATCCAAATCATCGCGCATATGATGTGCGCAATCCGTTGCAGGCGCGCACTTTTTATATTGCAGAGCAAGAGGGTGCCCCCCTTATTTATACTTGTTTAGATTTAGGCTACGTAACGTACGCCATGCGCGAAGGGGTAGTGGCTGCCCTACAAAAGGAATGGGGCGATAGCTGGGATGAAACTCGCCTAGTGCTGACTTGCACCCATACCCACTCCGGCCCGGGAGGTTGTGCCAATGAGGCCATGTATAACTTAGTTACCCCCGGTTTCCGTCAAGACCAGGTGGACATTATTGTGGCCACTACGGTGGCATCTATATTGGCTGCTAAAGCTGCAGCGGCCCCCACAGAGCTGTTCTTCAGTAGTGCCGCTATTGCCGATGAAGTGCCCGTGGCATGGAACCGTTCACTGGATGCTTATAACCGTAACCCAGATGTAACCCGTTATAGCGAGCTAGAAACACACCTGGCGCTAGATAGAACCATGCACCTCATTGAATTTCGCCGAGCCGGTAAAGTAGAAGCGCTGCTGTCTTTGTTTGGGGTGCACGCCACCTGTTTAGGTTCGTCTTTGTCTAACCACGATGGCGATAACAAAGGATACGCTGCGCTTTATGCAGAACAAGCATTGGCAGCAGAGGGAGCAGAGGCGCCCGTGGCTATTTTTGCACAAGGCACCTGTGGCGATGTATCGCCGCACTATATTGGGCCGGGTGATATCAAACGTCGTAAAGCGTTAACCGGCGAAAAAGAATACGCCTACGCACAAGAGAATGGGCGCAAACAGAGCGACCATGCATTAGCAATGATGGCCAAGGACACCGCGTTGCCTATAACAGGTGCGCTCGATGGCGTGCTGACCTATGTGGATATGGGTGATCAGCACGCAAGCCCAGAATTCGCCAATGGCCGCGATAATGCTTTTACCACCCCACCTTGCCACGGGGTATCATTCTTCCGTGGTACACGCGTGGATGGCCCAGGCATGCATAGTTTTCTAGGGAAAGGGGCAGCGTTTTTAGCACGTAGGGCTAAACGCCGCCGCTTGAACAGCAGTAACCCTGCAGTGCGCGAGTACTATCAAAAGCTGTATGCGAGCCAAGGGCCTAAAGACATTGTGATGGAAGATGAGCGCAAGAGAGTGCTCGATAGCCGGCTTACTAAAGTCCCTATGCCTGGGTTTGTCGACCCACTCGTGGCCGAAATTAAACGCCAAGCCAGTGCAGGAGCTTTAAACAAAAGCCCGTTAGTGCCTTCTGTACTGCCATTACAAATGGTGCGTTTGGGGAATATTACGCTTACCTGTGCACCAGGCGAATTTACCACTGTGGCGGGTCGTCGTTTATTGGCAGCCATTGCGAAGCAATTACCCACGGATGAGAATGAGCGCCATGTTATTTGCACCTACTGCAATGAATATATGGGTTATGTCACCACGTATGAGGAATACCAAGAGCAAGCTTATGAAGGCGGGCATACGGTATATGGGCAATGGACACTGGCTGCTTTTCAAACATGCTATAGCGCCTTAGCGAAGGCACTTAATGCGCCTGTAGAAGAGCGGCAATATGATCAACAGACGAGGCCGCCTGCTGTGCCTGTTGAAGAGTTGCGAGCGCGTTCTAATTTAGCGCCGCGTAAATAATTTATACCTGCTGCATCACGTTTTATAAGGGCTCTCCATGAGGGCCCTTTTTCATATGTACTTAAATAACAAGCACATATTTGCGTCCTTGATGAATATCAAGCGTATTTTAAAAGAAAACAGCATGGGGTGCGCTTGTGGGTTATCTTAGGTTCGTAGGTAAACCGATTTTCACGCCAATCCTCTAACTGTTTGCAACTAGGCAGAGGTTGCGGCGGTGGGAATCTACGATAACGCAATACAAGGAGTCGCAGTAATGCGTATTAGATATGTAACGGCTATGTTGATAGCGCTGTTTACGGGGCTGCTTGCGTTCAGCTCAACAGCGGTGGCAAATACTAGCGAAGATGTGACCATTCGTCCGGATGTCACCTTTACGCTGCGTACCGATATTCACGACGGTAAGCTCGTTTTTATTGGTGAAACAGGAAAGATTAAAGGCCAAGTAAACCCAGATTTAAAAGTGCCTGAAAATTCTGTAGTGCAAATTAACTTAGTGAACGGCGATGGCGCTATTCACGATATTGCAGTGCCAGATTTCAATGCACAGTCTGATAAAATCAGCGGCAAAGGTGCCGCTACCGCTACGGTTTTCCGTGTGGGTAAATCAGGTGAGCACGACTATATTTGTACCTTACCCGGCCACGTGGCAGCAGGTATGATCGGCACCATGATTATTGGTGAAGGCGAAGTAGCGTCGGCCCCAACAGGGCAAGAAATTGCTAAAGACCCCACCGAAGTGGGCGAACCTGTGGGCGACCGTGCACCTAAATCTATAGTGGTAAAACTAGAAACCACTGAATTAGTAGGCCAGCTCGCCGACGGCAGCACCTACAAATACTGGACCTTTAACGACACTGTACCCGGCCCAATGGTGCGTGCACGTGTAGGGGATGAGATTACAGTTGAGCTTACAAACGCTGAAGACAGTGATCACATTCACTCTGTGGATTTCCACGCCGTAACAGGCCCAGGTGGCGGTGCTGCAGTAACACAAGTGGCACCAGGTGAAACCAAGAGCTTTACCTTTAAAGCGATGGCACCAGGTTTGTTTGTATACCACTGTGCCACACCGATGGTGGCTCAGCATATCACCAATGGTATGTACGGCTTGATCTTAATTGAACCAGAAGGCGGCCTAGAAAAAGTGGATCGCGAGTTCTACGTGATGCAGGGCGAGCTCTACACCACGCAAGATTTCGGACAAAAGGGCGCGCATGAGTTTTCTCTCACTCGCTTGTTGGATGAAAACCCAAGCCACTACTCTTTCAACGGCACCGTGAATGCACTGACTAAAACTCATATCATGAAAGCAAAAGTGGATGAGCAAGTGCGTATCTTCTTCGGTGTGGGTGGCCCTAACCGTACCTCTAGCTTCCACGTTATTGGTGAAATCTTCGACCGTGTGTTCCGTGATGGTGATTTAATCACAGAGCCAAGCCAAGGAGTGCAAACAGTAACTGTCGGGCCTGGTAGCGCAGCCATGGTTGAGTTCCAGGTGGATGTACCCGGCCGCTACATTCTTGTGGACCACGCCTTATCCCGTATGGAAAAAGGATTGGCAGGCTTCCTAGATGTAGAAGGTGAAGACAGGCCAAAGCTTTTCAAAGTAAATAAGTAACACGAAAAGCAACCAAGAAAGCGCGCTACTCAGGTAGCGGGCTTTTTTTATGCGTGGCAGAACCGCTTGCTTGTGTAAACACACTGCAAAATTATGCAAAGGGCTGTTTGCATTGGCTCGTATAAGGTGTTTATTGGTAGGCGTATTTAAGAAAGGGGCGCTAGTTTCCCACTACAAGGGATAGGCGAAAAAAGTACAGAAAGACAATCGGAAAGTTAATCATTATCAACAAAAGAGAACAACTCATTGAAAAACACGTTGAGCAATTAACAGATGCTGGCGTGAAAGTAGACCGCGAATTGCTAACTAAAGTTACCGTTGGCTTGGGGCCTTCCATCTATAACGCGGATTCTTCCACTGTTGCCTCCTCAGATGCTAGCGAGTTGGCCACGGTTAAAAATAACTACCTTATTAAAAAACTAGGCTTAGAAGACAGCCCAAAATTAGACGAAGCTATCGATAAAGTTATCGATACTTTAGGCCGTTCTAACCGCAATAAATATAGAGCGTGCGTGTACTATTTGCTCTGCCTTGAATTTGGCAAACAAGCCGTTTACCAGTAAACCCCTCACATAACCCGGCCTGAGTGCCGGGTTTGTTTTATTTTGCCGATAGCTTTAACTAACCTCGCCTTAATCAGTTAGAATACCCGCTATTCTTTGCGCCGCTGTTGTCGGTAGCCGTTTTTATTTTGTTGATTGAGGAATCTCTATGAGCGTTCATGAAATTAAACATCCCTTGGTGCAACACAAATTGGGATTGTTGCGTGAGGCGGGGTTGAGCACCAAAAGTTTTCGTGAACTCTCAGGCGAAGTGGCCAAGCTGCTCACTTACGAAGCCACCAAAGATTTAGAATTGGAAAACCACCAAGTGGACGGATGGAACGGTGATCGCGTAGCGGTTCAGCGCCTACGTGGAAAGAAAGCCACCATCGTGCCCATTTTACGCGCTGGTTTAGGAATGCTCGACGGGGTAACGGATTTGCTGCCTAGCGCACGAGTGAGTGTGGTAGGGGTGTATCGCGACGAAGAGACGCTAGAGCCGGTGGAGTATTTCGCTAAGTTCGCCAACGATTTAGAAGAACGCTTAGCGATAGTGATCGATCCGATGTTAGCCACAGGCGGCTCCATGGTGGCCGCGCTCGATATGTTAAAAGCACGCGGCTGCAAACAAATGAAAGTGATTGTATTAGTGGCAGCGCCAGAAGGCTTGCAGCGCGTGATGGACGCGCACCCAGATATTGGAATTTACACTGCAGCGGTGGATCAGTATCTCGATAAGGACGGGTACATAGTGCCTGGGTTTGGCGATGCGGGCGATAAGATATTCGGCACGCGCTAACGGCAAAACCGCTAGCGCAGCTACACCATAATGAAGTGTTGGTTATCGATGGGCTGCCCGGGCACATAGCGGTATGCCACAAGAGGGCCATCATAAGCCACGGAAAAATCTACACAAACGATATTTTCACCGGCTATTGTAGGCGTACCCGTTAGTGCATAGTGGCCGAAAAATATTGGCGGCCCATCCATGCAAGCGGAGGCTTGGTGCACCTTTGGCAACACGCCCTCTTTGGGGTGAATCTTCACGGTGTCTCCGGGCCACCACTGCCTTCTTTTGCGCACACTGCGGTAACGCTTATGTTGCCTATGTTCAGGGAATTCATGCAGGCAACCAGAAACAATGCGATCGATGGCTAAATAGCGGTCTGAATAAAGCTCGCGGTAGGATAATATCGCTCTACGGCTCATGTTATTAATGCCAGAACGTTTTAGCAGCTCAATGGATTCTTTGTGCCAACACGCATGAACCACGCGGATATCTTCATGCTCGATGTACAAAGGTTGTTCGCTGAGCCACTCTAATAAATCTGCCACACGATCCGGCTGATAACGGTAAGCGGCGGTGATTTTACGACGGCAGCCATGGCGATTGGTAACACCTATAAAGCGCTCTAAATCGCGCAGATAAGGGGCTGCTGCTTGGATCCAATTGAGCTCGTGGTTGCCAATGACCATCATGGCCACATTGTTGTTAACCATTGCTTTGACGAGCTCTAGCACTTCAGCGGGCTCGGGGCCTTTATCAATCAGGTCGCCCACAAACACTGCTTTATGGCCCGGTTGCTGCCACACACCTTGCTCTTTGGTGTACCCCAACACCTCTAACAGCTGCACGAGCTTGTCATAATAACCATGAACGTCCCCGATGACGTCGTAAGTTATTGATGTGGGTGAAGGGCGAGGCATAAGAATCCTTGTATATACGTTAGAAACACCTAATAAAGTAAGACAATTAACATCTTATTGCTAACTATCATTGTTTTTAGGTGAAAAGAGGAGGCATGATGCGCGAGAAGAACGCAATAAGTAAAGTGGCTCCTAGAGTAAACGTCAGACAACAAAATAGGCGATGAGTTTTATTCATTTCCATCGCACTAAAAGCTAAGGGCTGTAAATGAATACCTTCCTAGTTGTGGTGGCCGTTTTTTTCACCGCGATTTGTTTTGGATATTTGAAGCGCAGAGGCAACACCAAGCGGCTGCGTTCGGCGGTAAAAGCACTGCATGGCGGAGCAGTTGGCACCCCTAGTTGGGTTCACGACGCATCAAAGCAAGCGGCATTTATGGCTGAACTCTACCAACGTGGCGCTAGTAGAGGCTTGCCAGAACTGTTTATAAGAGATGCTTTTGCGGTGGCTTCCTCGCGCGCCAAGCTGTTTGCCTCTGCGTACCTCGTGGAACAGCACGGCGCTTCGTTGCCGGCACAAGCGAGCGCCGTGTGTACACAATTAGAGAAAACCTGGGCGACGCTTACAGAGGAAGAGCGCACAGTATTTAGTAGTAAACGCTAAGCCAGTTTCGTACCGTTAGGCACAGGTTTGTCAGGTGTACTCAGCACTACAGCACCGTCTTCACGGTGAAACCCGGTCACCAAGCACTCCGACATCATCGGCCCTATTTGCTTGGGCGGGAAATTCACCACAGCAATGATTTGTTTGCCCAGTAATTCTTCCTTGCTGTACAGCGCCGTAATTTGCGCACTGGATTTTTTCACACCCATCTCAGCACCAAAATCGATGCGAAGCCGATAAGCGGGGTTTCTTGCTTCGGGGGAATCCTGCGCCTCAATAATGGTGCCCACTCTTAGTTCTACGTTGGTGAAATCCTGCCAAGTGATAAATTGCATCGTCGTTAAGCCTATTAATAATCGAATGAAACGCCCATCATAAGCCAACGCCCAGGGATGGCTGCAAAACCGGTTTCGATGATGTCTTTGTCGAGCAAGTTGTTGCCTTCCACCCAAAGGCTCCAGTTATGCAAGCTCCATTTTATTTGTGCATCTAATAAAGTAGCCGAAGCTTGGTTACGGTAGCGTGGGTGGCGAGCATTCATATGCAAATGCACAGTATCTGCTAATGGGAACACCAGCTGGCCGCGCCAAGTTTGCTTTGGAATATGCAGGGCGTATTTAATTTCTGCGCGTTCGCTTTCGGCGTCAACATCTAACCAATCAAACCCTAGGCGTGCTTCTGTTAACCAAGAAAAATGAGGCTGCCAACGCCAGTCGGCTTCCACACCATAGGCACGGTAATGGGCCAAGTTTTCGGCTTTCCATTGCTTTTCATCCGCTTCCTTTGTCCAATCTAACCAAGAATTTGAACGGCGATGAAACACAGAAGCGCTGAGAGTTTGCTGTTGGTATTCATGGGTCAAGCCCATTTCGTAGTAAGTGGTTTCTTCAGGTCTCACCTCTGGGTTACCTTGGTCGCCGGCGCTCTTCATGTACAGCTCGGTATAAGAAGGTTCGCGGGCCGATAACCCAGCAGAAGCAAAACCGCGCCACTGTGGATCAAATTGATAGGCTAAACCCACGGAGGGCAACCAGTAATCCTTGTGCTCGCTGTATTTAATCCAGTTGAGCAGTGCCTCGGCGCTGAGTTGTTCGGTGATGGTTTGCTGGCGCCCGAGTTGTGCTGTGTGGCGCCGGCGATGGCCATCAATGAGCGCATTAGAACGAATGTTTTCTTCTCTAAATGAAACCCCTAACAAGGTGGTGCCGTGCCCGTGTTGGCGCTGCGCATTGGTTTTGATGCCAGCAATTTCCGTGGTGTGTTCGTTAATGGAATCGACAGCAGGTGAAACACGGGTTAAGAACCAATCCTCATGGCGGTTCCAATACACTTGTGTGCTGGTGTCCCATTGGGCAATA
>DATGUF010000022.1:0-64038 GCA_035301485.1 Alcanivoracaceae bacterium | reverse complement strand
TCTGGGATGCGCCACCAAGGTTTAAGTTCCCAGTAAAAATCGCCAGTAGTGGCCACCATTTGGAAGAACAGGCGGTCCCAGCTGCGCGAAGCGGGGAGGTCTTTGCCGTTAGATTGGTGGACGTAGCCAAACCCTAGTAGCTCTGTGTGCACTGGGCCGACGGTCCAATCAAGGCTGCGCACAGCATACAGCTCTGGCATGTAATTAATTTCGCGAAACGGACGCGATTGAGCGCCGTTATAAATTTGGAAAAAGTTGGTTTGGGTGTAGGCAAAATAAATATCGTAAAACTTAAATACCTTCGTTTTAATGGGTATTTTTAGCGATAGCTGAAATTTAGCCTCGATGGAATCTAACCGGTCTCCCTCTTTGTCTTCGTTGTTCCATTTTTTGTTAGACCAATAGCTCACCGGCAGAATGTAATTGCGATGGTGCGGCGTCATTACAAAGGGGTTGAAACGGGTGCTCTTTTCTAAGTGTAGCCGCGCCCTTAAGGCGTTCACACTCTTTTCTTGTTCGGTTAATTCACCACCACACCACGATAAAATGGTCGCGGCCGGCACATCTCCAGGGCTTAATTCAAGGGCACGAACGAGGCATTCATCCCGCGATTCGCCCGGTTCAAGGTGGAAATCGTCAGTGGTGGCAGCTGTGGCGGGGTGAAGGAATAAAACAGCGAAGCACAACGCCAAAAAGAAGCGCAATATCATCATTAACTCTTGCCGCAAAGGTGGGTTTAAGGGGTGGTAGGTTCCAACTCGCGTGCTTCATGGGGCAGCAGCACAGGAATGCCATTGCG
Organism: Alcanivoracaceae bacterium; assembly: GCA_035301485.1. Taxonomy (GTDB): domain Bacteria; phylum Pseudomonadota; class Gammaproteobacteria; order Pseudomonadales; family Alcanivoracaceae; genus CALEAR01. The sequence continues at coordinate 63,239 of DATGUF010000022.1, read as the reverse complement.
CACGGGATACACGAGGTTGCTTGCCTTGCAAACAAGCCCTTGCTCTTCTTCGCTCCATTTAAGCGGAGCTTGGCTAACGGGGCACACCAGTACATCTAGCAATTCTTGGTCGATCATAAAGGCCTCTGGCTCATACAGGAAACTTTAGGAAGCTATACTCTAGCGAAGTTTGAGCGAGATGTCGTAACATTAGGTAATTCAAACGCTCGTTTGACTTAGCGGTCACAAATACAGGTGGGAAGATTTGATAGCCGAATGTATATTGAGGCATCACGATCTAACATGCTGTGCATTTATTAAGGCCATGTGGCTGCTGCGTGTTGCAACATCTTGAGTCCATTTTGGAGGATTTTATGCCGGAGTATACCGCCCCGTTACGCGATATGCGTTTTGTATTGCACGAGTTACTAAATGTAGATGAACATTACCAAAAGCTTGGCCTTGAAGAAGTAAACGCCGAGCTTATCGATGCCTTCCTAGAAGAAGGGTCACGCTTTGCCACGAACGAACTCGCGCCTTTAAACCGCTCTGGCGATGAAGAAGGATGTAAGTTTGATAACGGTACGGTGACAACCCCTACCGGCTTTAAAGAAGCTTACCAAAAGTACGTTGAAGGCGGCTGGCCTTCTTTAGGTGGCGATGTTAACTACGGTGGCCAAGGTTTACCTTCCACTGCAGGTATCGCTATTGCCGAGATGATTGGTACCGCGAACTGGTCTTGGAGCATGTACCCAGGCCTTTCTGATGGCGCTGTGGCCACCATCGAAGAGCACGGTAGCGACGAGCAAAAAGAAACTTACTTGCCGAAGCTTATTAGCGGTGAGTGGACCGGTACCATGTGCTTAACCGAAGCGCACTGTGGTTCCGACCTTGGCTTGCTTAAGAGCCGCGCTGTACCACAAGAAGATGGCAGCTACAAAATCAGTGGCACCAAAATCTTTATTTCTGCCGGTGAACACGACATGGCAGATAACATTATCCACATTGTGCTAGCACGCCTACCTGATGCTCCTGAAGGCACACGTGGTATTTCTCTATTCATCGTGCCTAAGTTCAAAGTGAACGCAGACGGCTCCATCGGTGAAGCTAACGGTGTTACCTGTGGTTCCATCGAAGAGAAGATGGGTATTAAAGCTTCTGCTACTTGTGTGATGAACTTTGATGAAGCAGAGGGTTACCTCATTGGGCCTGAAAACCGTGGCTTGAACAGCATGTTCACCTTTATGAACTTTGCGCGTTTAGGTACAGCGGTGCAGGGTGTTGCCCATGCGCAAAAAGGGTTTGAAGGCGGTTTACGTTATGCACGTGAGCGCTTAGCCATGCGTGCGCTATCTGGTGCGAAAAACCCAGATGGCCCAGCAGATCCAATTATTGTTCACCCAGATGTGCGCCGTATGCTGCTCACCGCGAAAGCATTCGCTGAAGGTGGCCGTGCGTTGGTGTACTACACTTCACAGCTTGGTGACATTGTTCAAAAGAGCCAAAACGACGACGAGCGCAAAGAAGCTGATGAGCTTATGGCGCTATTAACACCGATTGCAAAAGCGTTCTTAACCGAAGCAGGTTTAGAAGCAGCTAACCACGGTGTACAAATTTACGGTGGCCACGGCTTTATCCGCGAGTGGGGCATGGAGCAAAACGTACGTGATGCACGTATTTCCACCCTGTATGAAGGTACTACCGGTATCCAAGCGCTCGACTTGTTAGGCCGTAAAGTACTACAAACGCAAGGTGCAGCACTGCGCAACTGGACAAAAGTGATCCACAAATTCTGCCAGGCAAATGCTGAAAACAAAGCCATCGCTGAATTTGTTGAGCCATTAGCGGCATACAACAAAGAGTGGGGCGAGTTCACCACCGCTATCGGTATGCAAGCTATGCAGAATATCGATAACGTAGGTGCCGCGTCGGTGGATTACCTCATGTACTCTGGTTATGTAACGCTAGCGTATTTCTGGGCTGCTATGGCCGCTGTGGCACAGCAGAAACTAGATGAAGGTACTTCTGAAGAAGACTTCTACAAAGCGAAAATTGCTACAGCACGTTTCTACTTTAAGCGCATTTTACCACGCGCAGCAGGCCACAAAGGCGCAGCTGAGGGTGGTTTGGACTGCTTAATGGAGCTTGATGAAGAGCACTTCGCTTTTTAAGTAGTACTTGAAGCTTGTAAAGCTTTAGTGATAATGCCCGCTGCAGAAGAGATTCTGGGCGGGCATTGTTGTTTTTGTGTATGCTCTAACAAATTTTGAGTGGGCATTATTTAAGGGAGAAAGAAATGGCGACGTATAAAGCTCCAGTCGATGATATGCGTTTTGTTCTGCACGATGTATTTAACGCAGAAAAAGTATGGGCATCTATGCCTGCTACAGAAGAAATTACCAGCGATTTAGCCGATGCGATTTTAGAAGAAGCCGGCAAAATGGTTGAGGGTGTGATGTTTCCACTCAACCGCAGTGGTGACGAAGAAGGTTGTACTTACAACAATGGCGAAGTCACCACGCCAAAAGGTTTTAAAGAAGCATTCGATGCGCTCGCCCAAGGTGGTTGGACCGCTTTCTCTGGTAACCCAGAGTACGGCGGCCAAGGGATGCCAAAATCTCTGGCGGTGTTGTTTGAAGAAATGATGCACGCGGCGAACTGCTCGTTGGCGTTGTACCCATTGCTTTCTAACGGTGCTTGCTTGGCCATTGATGCGCACGCCTCTGAAGAATTAAAGCAAACTTACTTGCCAAAAATTTACTCCGGTGAGTGGACGGGCACCATGTGCTTAACCGAGCCGCACTCTGGTACCGATTTAGGTATTTTGAAAAGCCGCGCTGTGCCACAAGAAGATGGCAGCTACCTAGTGAGCGGCACCAAGATCTTTATCACCGGTGGTGAACACGACCTCACTTCAAACATTGCGCACTTAGTGCTAGCGCGTTTGCCCGATGCCCCCGCAGGCAGCCGTGGTATTTCTCTGTTTTTAGTGCCTAAGTTTTTAGTGAATGAAGATGGCAGCGTGGGCGAGCGCAATGGCGTGAGCTGTGGCTCCATTGAAGAGAAAATGGGTATTAAAGGTTCTGCCACTTGTGTGATGAACTTTGACGATGCCAAAGGTTGGTTAGTGGGCGAAGAAAACAATGGCCTAGCGTGCATGTTCACCATGATGAACTACGAGCGTGTGTCCATTGGCCTACAAGGTTTAGGCTTAGGTGAAACAAGCTACCAGAGCGCTGTGGAATACGCGCTAGACCGCATCCAAGGCCGTGCTGCCACGGGTGCTCAAAACCCAGAGGCAGCAGCAGACCCAATCATCGTACACGGTGATGTGCGCCGCATGCTAATGACCATGCGTGCCTTGAACCAAGGTGGCCGTGCGCTAGCTGCTTACTTAGGAATTCAGCTAGACCTCGCTAAGTTTTCTGAAGATGCAGAAGTTCGCGCACAAGCAGAAGACCGCGTAGCACTGCTTACCCCTGTGGCGAAAGCATTCTTCACCGACCGTGGTTTAGATGCCACTGTAATGGGGCAGCAAGTGTTTGGCGGCCACGGTTACATTCGTGAGTGGGGCATGGAGCAAATGGTACGCGACGTGCGTATCGCCCAAATTTACGAAGGCACCAACGGTATTCAAGCGCTCGACTTAGCGGGCCGTAAAGTGGCACGCAATGGCGGTGCTTCCATGGCCGCGTTGCTCACTGAAATTCGTGAGTGGTTAGCCGCCGAAGGCAGCAAAGCAGGCGACCTCGCCGCGCAGCTCGAAGCAGCTTTAAAACTAGTGGAAGAAGCCACTGAAAACTTGCTCGAACAAGCAAAGGAAGATCCTAACGCGATTAACGCACTAGCGGTGGAATACTTAGATATCGTTGGTTATGTTCTCTACGCGTGGTTCTGGGCGCGCATGGTAGCCGCTGTAGAAGGCCGTGATGATGATTTTGCTAACAGCAAGCGCATCACTGCTGATTTCTACTACGAGCGCTTATTGCCGCAAATCCACAGCCTGTACGCGCAGTTCAAAGCAGGTAGTAAGAACATTATGGCGTTGCCAGCAGACCAGTTCTAACGGTGCTGTAACACGCAAAAGCCGCTGGGTACGCACTGCTGCTAACAGAGCAGGGCAGTGCCCAAACGGCCTTAAGCCTGAGTTCGGCTTTATGCTGGGCTCAGGCTTTTTCGTTTTAGCGCCGCGCGTGCGTTTATTTCATGCTGTATAAAAACCGTCAAACGGCAGGCGTTGTAAGTATCTTTTGGGGTGTGCAGCGAAAAAATAACACCCCGAGTGGTGCAGCTTCATCTGTTACATTGTTAATCCCCCAGATTTCAGCGAAAATAGGCGGCCTACATTCATTCACTTAGCGGTGGCGAGCGCCCTTTTATTGAAACGCGCTGTATTCATCATGCCCATCCGTGCAGCTATAAAGAAACGTTAATGACAAACCAAAAATTACTGAAGGAAGTCAACAAGCGCAGGACATTTGCGATTATTTCGCACCCTGACGCCGGTAAAACCACGATCACTGAAAAGCTCTTGCTTTACGGTAACCAAATCCAGTTGGCGGGAGCGGTAAAAGGCCGTAAATCAGATCGCCATGCCACGTCTGATTGGATGGAAATGGAAAAAGAACGTGGTATTTCCGTGACCACCTCGGTGATGCAATTCCCATACAAAGACGCCATGGTAAACCTGCTCGATACCCCCGGGCACGCAGACTTCTCTGAGGATACTTACCGCACCTTAACCGCGGTGGACACCGCCCTCATGGTGATCGACTCCGGTAAAGGGGTGGAAGAAAGAACCATTAAATTGATGGAAGTGTGCCGCTTGCGCGATACCCCCATCCTTACCTTTATTAACAAGCTCGACCGCGATGGCCGCGACCCCATTGAAGTAATGGATGAAGTGGAAGAGGTGTTGAATATTGAATGCGCCCCTATTACTTGGCCCATTGGTATGGGTAAAGGCTTTAAAGGCGTTTATAACCTGTTGGAAGACGTCACTATTCTGTATCAAACAGGGCAGGGTCACACCATTCAAGAAGTGTGCCGGATTGAAGGCTTAGATAACCCAGAAATGGATGACGTGCTAGGTGTTGATGCAGAAGAACTGCGCGAAATGCTAGAGCTCGTGCGTGGAGCGAGCCATGATTTTGACCTTGAGCGCTTTTTGGCGGGTAAATTAACGCCGGTGTTTTTTGGTACCGCCTTAGGTAACTTTGGTGTAGACCACATGCTCGATGGGCTGCTGAAATGGGCGCCTGCGCCGCAGCCACGGGAAGCAGTAGAACGCACCGTGGATGCCAACGAAGAAAAATTCACAGGTTTCGTGTTTAAAATTCAGGCCAATATGGATCCACGCCACCGCGACCGCGTGGCGTTCTTACGTATTTGTTCGGGGAAATACGAAAAAGGCATTCGCTTAAAGCAATGCCGTACCGATAAAAACGTGCGCCTGTCTGATGCGCTCACTTTCTTGGCGGGCGAGCGCGATAACGTGGAAACGGCATATGCCGGCGATATCATCGGTATTCATAACCATGGCACCATACAAATTGGTGACACCTTCACCGAAGGCGAAATGCTACAGTTCACAGGTATTCCGCACTTTGCGCCAGAATTGTTCCGCCGTGTGGTGCTACGCGATCCACTGAAAAGCAAGCAGCTTCACAAGGGTTTAAAGCAGCTAGCTGAAGAAGGTGCAGTGCAGGTATTCTTCCCGTTGAACAACAACGATGTGGTGCTCGGTGCAGTGGGAACCCTGCAGTTTGATGTGGTGGCCCATCGCTTAAAGCATGAATACGGCGTGGATTGTGTTTACGATGTGGTGAACGTGGCCACCGCACGTTGGATTGAAGCGGATAAACAAAAAGACCTCGATGCTTTCCGCCGCCGTGCGGAGCAAAACTTGGCCATGGATGGTGCAGACCACCTCACTTACCTAGCGCCCACGCGGGTTAATTTGCAGTTGGCTGAGGAGCGCCATCCAGAAATACGCTTCCGCGAAACACGTGAAATTTAACCTTATAGCAGGCCCAGTGACGGGCCTGCGCTAACAAATAAACGCAAAAGGAGCGCGTTGATGGAGTATTTGTCCATTGGTATAGGTGGCATAGGCCTATTTCTATGGGGCATGTGGCTCATCACGGAAGGCTTGCGCCAAGCAGCCGGCTCCTCCCTCGATCGTATACTCACCTCTTGGACTTCCTCGCGCCTTAAAGGGTTGCTGGCAGGTACCTTGCTCACCGCTGCAGTGCAATCCTCGAGCGTGGTCACCATGGCCATTATTGGTTTCGCCAACGCCGGGCTAATTACGTTTCAGCGCGCGGTGTGGATGATGTTTGGGAGCAACCCAGGCACAACGGCCACTGCTTGGATAGTGGCGTTAGTAGGGTTTAAATTCCAAATAGACGCCTTGGCGCTGCCCATTATTGGGCTCGGCGCCCTGTGGCGGGTGCTAGGGCGCACCGAGCGCGGTAAATCCATGGGTGAAGCCATATCAGGCTTAGGCTTGCTGTTACTCGGTATTGAAGTGCTGTCCACAGGGTTTAGCTCACTGGGCGATGAAGTGCAGCTTGGGCAAGAGTACGGCGTTTTGGTCATGGTGCTCGTGGGCATTGTGCTCGCCTCCATTGTCATGAGTTCAGCGGTGCCCGTGGCGTTGGTGCTTACGGCCTTAGCCAGCGGCAGCATTAGCATGGTGGATGCGGCGGCGGTGGTGATCGGTGCCAACATGGGCACCTCGTTTAAATCAATTTTGGTGGTGATCGGCGCCACCAGTAATGCCCGGCGTCTAGCCGCTGCGCACGTGTTCTTCAACGTGTTCACAGGCATTGTGTGTATTATCCTCTTGCACCCCTTATTGCTGCTCATGTACTGGATCGGCGGCCTCTTTGGTGTGGCCGATGAACCCGTTACCCTCATGGCCATCTTTCACACCATTTTCAACGTGGGCGGCGTTATTCTCATGTGGCCACTAGAACGGCACATGAGCCGTTTCTTAATGTCGCGCTTTAAAGATCCACAGCGCGAACGCGTATCACTGCAATACCTCGATGAAAGCGTTATCACGGTGCCGAATACCATTCCCATGGCAATGGCCCAGGAATATGTGCCCATGTTGCAAGCTATTCCGGCGGCGTTAAAGCAATTATCCACACGGGTGCAGCCCGCCACAGATTGGCAGGATGAAGACATTGTGCGAGAGCAAAAAGTGATCGCAGTGGGCGAATTCCTAGTGCAAGCGGTGCGTTCCGTCGTAACAGATGATGTGGCCGCCGAGTTGGCCAACGGTTGGGGTATTTACCACAACTTATTGCTCATGGAGGAAGATTTCCGCGACCTCGTGGTGTTAATGCAGCACTGGTCGCCCGAAGAAGAAGCCGCGCAAATATTAGGCAAATGGTATAAAAAGCTGGCGCGCCATTTAATTGAAATATGGAACAGCGAGGCTGAAGCGTCTACCACGGGGTGGCAGGAAAGCTACGAAGCCGTGAAACGACAGCTGATGCAACGCGCCATGTCTGGCAGTATGAGCCGCGAAGAATTAGACCAAGCATTGCAATCGTGCAGCGTATCACGCCGCTTGGGCGAGCAATGGTTGCGAACTTTCTTGTTGTGGCAAAAACTCTCTGAACGTAAAGAAGAAGAGATAATAGAAGAGCTAGCGCAGGAAGCGATAGAAGCAGAATAGGTAACGGGCGGCGCTGTTAGCCGGCCATGGAATATTGAATAGGTGAAACATGTTGTACTCGCGTTTGCGCATGCTGTTTGATAATTTCACTATCGCGTTGCTGGTGGTGATAGCGGTGGCTACATTTTTGCCCCCTGTGGGGGAAGGCGTGGCCTTCTTTGAAAACTTAACCTATGCCGCCATTGCATTGTTGTTCTTTTTACATGGGGCAAAATTGCCACGCCAAGCTGTCATTGCTGGGGTAACCCATTGGCGCTTGCACCTTCTGATCTTTCTATTCACTTTTTTAGCGTTTCCCATTTTAGGGTTACTGCTAAAACCGTTTTTAGCTCCCTTGGTGAACGATACCCTGTACATGGGCGTGCTGTTTTTGTGTGCTTTGCCCGCCACGGTGCAATCCGCCATTGCTTTCACAGCCATGGCGCGAGGTAACGTGGCCGCTGCAGTGGCCAGTGCCTCTGCTTCTAGCCTTATTGGTATTTTGCTCACCCCTTTTATCGTGAACGTGTTGCTCGATGTGCAAGGCGATGCGGGTTCTTTTTGGGAAGCCGTAATGTCTATTACTGTGCAGCTGCTTGTGCCTTTCATTGGAGGGCAAATAGCGCGCACCTGGATAGGCCAATGGGTGGAAAAGCACGCCGCCATGCTTAAATACGTGGACCAAAGTTCTATTTTGCTGGTGGTGTACACGGCCTTTGGGGCGGCCATTGTGGAAGGCTTATGGACCACCGTTTCTTACGTGGAGCTCGCGGGTTTATTTGTGCTGTGTTGCATCTTGTTGGCCATCGTGCTGGTGTTTAGCACGATGCTGGCGCGCCGGGCAGGCTTCAACAAAGAAGACGAAATCACCATCGTTTTTTGTGCGTCGAAGAAAAGCTTGGCCACAGGGGTGCCCATGGCAAAAGTTATTTTCCCTGCCGCTATGGTGGGGCCCATGTTGCTGCCACTCATGATCTTCCACCAGTTGCAGCTGATGGTGTGTGCCGTTATCGCGCAGCAGTATGCTAAGCGAGAAAGGGTGGTGGATTAAATAATACTGCGAGCTTGGATGAGCAAGCTCGCAGTGCCAAACTTAAGCTTGGCTGTTTTTCTCTACCATGTTGGCTTGAATCACTTCAATCCAGTAACCGTCTGGGTCTTGAATGAAGGCCAAGCCTTTCATCTTGCCCTCGTCGGGCTTCTTCACAAAGGGTACGCCTAAAGCTTCAAATCGCTCAGAAGCGGCGTACACATCAGGCACCGTAATGCCAATGTGGCCAAAGCCGCGTGGGTCTTGGTTGCCGTTGTGGTAGGCGAATTCTTCATCGTCCTCAGTGCCCCAGTTATGGGTGAGTTCAATGAGCCCCTCACGCTGGAATGTCCAAGTGGTGCGTGCATTATCCTCAGCGGGCGCAGTGGCCGCTAGCGCATCATCCACATAGCCTAAGAAATAAAGCGAAAACGACATTTCAGGGAAATCTAACCGGCGCACCAAACGCATGCCTAGCACACGGGTGTAGAAATCTAAGCTGCGCTTTGGCTCTTTAATGCGCAACATGGTTTGGTTAAGAAAATACTGTTGTGTTTCTTGGTCTGGGCTATCGCACAAACCTTCTGCTTGGTCTAAATGACGGCTCATAAAGGGTTCCTCGTAGTAATGCATTAAGGGTAGTAACGTGGCCACTGGATCACCGCTTTCAGCCCACCCTCAGGCCGCGCAGAAAACGTTAGTTCACCGTGAAAGCGGCGCACAATGGCCTCCACAATGGCTAAGCCTAACCCACTGCCCGAGACGGCGCTGCTGCGCCAAAAGCGATGGGTTAAGTGCTCAATGTGCTCTTGGCTAAGGTGCTCGCCGTGGTCGGTAACGGTAAACACAATATGCTGCGGGCTAATGTGAATGTTGAGGGACACGGGCGTGTGGTGATGGCTGTGGCGCAACGCATTATCCAATAGGTTGCGTAGGGCAATGCTAGCTAATTCCACAGGAATAGCCAACAAAGCATCTTGTTGCTCAGTGTTCAGTGGTGGCATTTGCAGGCGTTTACGGCCGGTTAAATCAGCCTGCGCATGGGCGAGCACCTCTTCTAAAGAAGCGGCTTCCTCTTGGCCCCACTGGTCGCTGCTTTCCACACGGGCAAGCATGAGTAATTGCTCTAAGGTAGATTGCAAACGCTCCACCGCTAGCTCTGCGTCGGTTAAAAAAGCTTTGGTGTTGTTATCCCCCACACGGTGGGCTAGTTGCAAATGGGTTTTGATGGCCGTGAGCGGTGTGCGTAATTCATGGGCGGCGTTGCTGGTGAAACGTTGCTCGCGCAGCATAATTTTTTGCATACGGCCCAATAAGCCATTCAGGCTTTCAATCACAGGTTTCAGTTCGGCGGGTGCGCCCTCAATGTGCACTGGGGTAAAGCTATTAGGGTTACGCTCGCTGAGCTCTTGGCGCAGGCTGTCCAGTGGGCGCAAGCCACGCCTAATACCCCACCACATGGCAATTAAGCTGCCAAATAACGCCACCAAAAAGGGCACGGAGGTGGCAATTAAAGTGCCTTGGTACAGCAGCGCGCGTTCTTTTAAACGGTCACCGGTGGAAATATACAAACCATTCATTTGTTGCGTGTAAATGCGCCATTTTTCCCCGTCTATGTCTCGTTCAGAAAAACCAAGCTGTTGCTGGCCTAACCAAAGGGGTAAATGTTGATGGGTTTGCAACACAATGTGGTCGGAATCCATGGTGCGTACTTGGCAAATAACATCGCTTTCTAACGAAAGCATTAAGTTTTGTGTGTTTAAGGTGTGCCAATGCTCAGCGGGGATTTGCGCCACTAAGCCCGCCACCATGCGCGCAGAAGCAGCGAGGCGTTGGTCTAGCGTGCGCTGCATTTGCTGGTCTAAATCGCGCAGCAGCCACATGGCCACCAATAGCCAGAGAATGGCAAACGATGTGCCAAGGGTGAGGAGTAAGCGTTGTTGAAGGGTCACAATGGTTTACTTAGTTTGGGGTGGATGTTCAGGGCCAAGGCGAAAGCCTAAACCACGCACGGTTTCCACAATGTGGCTGCCGAGTTTGCGGCGCAAGTGATGAATATGCACGTTCACCGCATTGCTTTCCACTTCGGTATCGAAACCGTATAGGCGTTCTTTTAGTTGTTCGTTGCTGAGCAAAGTGCCCCGTGCGTTGAGCAAGGTTTCGAGCAAAATCAGCTCGCGGCGGGGTAAATCAATGCTGTTTTCGCCTAGCCACACCTGGCGCGCCACAGGGTCAAAACGCAATTCGCCGTGGGTAATAAGGCTTTGCGCGCGGCCTTGATGGCGCCGATGCAGTGCACGCAGGCGGGCAATCAATTCATCTAAATCGAAGGGTTTCGGCAAGTAATCATCGCCGCCGGCACTTAAACCGGCCACGCGGTCGGGCACGGCATCCCGTGCGGTGAGTATCAGCACAGGGGTTTGTAAGCCATTCGCGCGCCATTTTTTCAACGCCTGCAGGCCATCACCATCGGGCAGGCTTAAATCAAGAATCATCACATCGGTGTGAAAGCTTTCTAACGCCGCGTGGGCATGGCTTAAGGAGGCCACATGGTCCATGGTGATATCGGCCAACGCCAAGCCAGCGCCAATACCGCGGGCAATTAATTCGTCATCTTCCACCAGTAAAACGTGCATAATCTGTGACCCAATAATAAATGCGTGTTGGCTGTTCAGGATACAGTGTTAAATTACGTGTGTATTAAACGCTAACCTGTGCAAAGTTGAGAGGCTTAATTTATGTTTAATATACCCTTGCCACTATGCAGGCCTATCTTTTGAAGGAGCGACCACAGAGTGTATTCAAAACAAACCTCCACGTTAACACAATGGCTGTTATATGGATTATGGGCCATGTTGCTCACCGTATTCAGTATGAATGCCTTGGCCGAAGAGGAATTTCTGCACCCTGATGAGGCCTTTAAGTACAGCGTAGAAGCCACGGCTGAAGGCGATGTTTATGTAAGCTGGCGCATCGCGCCTCACTATTATTTGTATAAACACCAGCTAGATGTGGCCGACGACAACGGTTCGTTAATTACGCGCTGGCCCGATGGCGAATTTATTGAAGATGAATTCTTTGGCCGCTCCGAAGTGTTTTTTAATGAAGTAACAGTACAGGTAGAGCCCGGCGGTGCCAGCCACTTAACTTTAAGGTGGCAGGGGTGTGCTGAAGCGGGCCTGTGTTATCCGCCGCAAGAAGCCACTGTGGCGGTGCCCGCCCCAGGGAGCAGTGGTGGTTTTCTAGATGGTTTGTTTGGCACAAGCACTAATGCCTTGAGCAGCAGTGCATCGGTGGCACCCGTGCCGGCTGCACCAGTGAGTGACCAAGGGGAAGACCAGCGCCTAGCCGAGCGGCTAGCTGCAGGCAATGTGGCCTGGGCCGTGGCAGCTTTCTTCGGGTTGGGGCTGTTGTTGGTGTTCACCCCTTGCGTGTTGCCCATGTTGCCAGTGCTATCAAGCTTGGTGGTGGGCAGTGAAAGCCGCGGGCGCTCGGCGGCTTTTATCTTATCCATGGCTTATGTGGTGCCCATGGCGTTCGCTTATGCGGTGATGGGCGTGGTGGCTGCCATGGCAGGCGCAAACCTACAAGCAGTATTACAACAGCCGGCTGTGTTGGCCGTGTTTGCGGGTATTTTTGTGCTCCTCGCCGCGGCCATGTTTGGTTTGTATGAACTGCAATTACCGGCGTGGCTGCGCGATCGCTTAAACAACATGAGCCAAAAACAGCAGGGCGGCACCCTGTGGGGCGCGGCCTTAATGGGTGTGTTATCTGCCATTTTGGTGGGGCCCTGCATGACAGCGCCATTGGCAGGCGCACTGCTTTACATTGCTGAAAGTGGCAACGTTTGGTTTGGCGGCGTTACGCTGTTTGCCTTAGGGCTCGGCATGGGTGCGCCGTTAGTGCTCGCCATGACACTCGGCGCGGGCTTCTTGCCCAAGCCTGGCGGCTGGATGAACGGCGTTAAAGTGGTGTTTGGCTTCATGCTGCTAGGGCTTGCCATTTGGTTTGTGCAACGCGTGGTGCCGGGCTATGTGGTGCTGGCGCTCAGCGGCTTGTTAGGCATCGCCATGGCGTACACCTTATGGCACAGCAGCCGCAGTGAAGGCCTCGCACAGCATCCCGCTGCGGCCGTGTTGCGCGCTACGGCACTGTGCCTCGGCGTGTGGTCCACCCTTATGGTGGTGGGCGGCGCCGCTGGCAGCAAAGATCCAATTCGCCCCTTGCACGGCATTGTAGCCACTGGGGGCAGCGTGGATGTTGAGAGCAATTTCATGAGCCGTTTCCAAACCATGACCACAGAAGCTGAGCTCGATAGAGCCTTGGCGCAGGCACAGCAAGACGGCCGCTGGGCCATCGTGGATTACTACGCAGATTGGTGCATTTCTTGCCACGTAATCGAACGCGAAGTATTCGGCAATGCCGAGGTGCAAGCGGCGCTCGATAATGTGGTGTTATTACGCCCGGATGTCACGGCACCGGGTAAAGATAGCCAAGCGCTGTTGAATAAGTACGGCATTTTAGGGCCGCCCACCATTTTGTTTATTGCCCCCAACGGCGAGGAACGCCGCGGGCAGCGCGTGGTGGGTGAGTTAAGTGCGCGCGCTTTTTTAGACAGGTTACATACAGCACAAGGGAATTAAGATGATGTCGTTCAGTATTGGGCCGTTAGCACTGTCCATACAAATCTTTATTGTGATGATTGCCGTGGTGGTGGCTTGGTTTGTGGCCGTGGTGTTAGGGCGCTTACACCGGGCACCGGCTGCCGATGCTTTATTTAGTTTGGTGCTTGTGGCCTTAGTGGGCGCGCGTTTGGTGTTTGTGGCGCGTTATTGGCCTTCTTTTGTGGAGTCGCCCTTAAGCATTATTGATATTCGCGATGCGGGTTTTGATATTTGGGGGGCTTTGGTGGTGGGTGCCCTGTGGTTGGCATGGCGGCTTAGCAAAGATGCCGCCATGCGCAAACCGCTGCTCATATCCGTGGCCACAGGCCTTGGGGTGTGGGGCATTACCACCGCTATGTTGTCTATGGCGGAGCAGCAGGGCAGGGAAATCCCCATGGTTGAATTGCGCGTGCCGCAGCACCAAGGCTTGCGCACAGAAGCCATGCAAGCAGTGCTCGATGCCAAGCAAGCAAACGAGATGGCCCAGCCTGTTACGGATGCTGTGGGTTTACGTGACATTGCCGCAGGGCAAGGTACCATCGTGAATATTTGGGCCACTTGGTGCCCACCGTGCCGGCGCGAAATGCCGGTGCTAGAAAAAGCACAAAACAAACATGAAAATTTACGCTTTGTGTTTGTAAACCAAGGTGAAGGGGAAGGTAAAATTCGCTCATTCTTGCAGGGTGAAGGGCTTTTTCTGGACCATGTTTATTTAGACCCTCATGGCTCGTTAAGTGCTGCTCTGGGTGCCCATGGGCTGCCCACCACACTGTTTTATAACGCTGAAGGGCAGCTCGTGGATGTGCGCATGGGCGAGCTGTCAGCAGCAACGCTACAACGTTCAATAGAATTTATAAATACACCATAAGTTAGGAGTACGTTTATGTTAGGCAACACCTTAGCAAGGGCGGCGCTACCGCTAGCACTGCTGTTGAGTGCGCAGGCGCAGGCCGAATTGCCAGCGCCACTGAAACAATTAGAAGTCTACGGAGTAGAAGTCAGTGAGCGCATCGATGCTCCTAAGGGCTTAGAGGGGTACATGATTTCCATGGGTGGCCAGTTTCAAACGGCCTTTGTTACTGAAGACCATAAACACATGGTGATTGGTAGCTTAGTGGATGCGCAGGGCAACAACCTCAGCAACCAAATGGTGCAAGAGGCAAAAGAAAAGCTGTACGCCAATGCGTGGGAATTATTGGAGAAAAGCCATTGGGTGGCCGATGGCCCCGAAGATGCTAAGCGTGTGGTGTATACTTTTACCGACCCTAACTGCCCGTTTTGTAATAGGTTTTGGCGCCAGTACCAGCCTTGGTTAGCCACTGGTGATGTGCAGGTGCGCCATATTTTAGTGGGTATTTTAGGGCGCGACAGCAAGCCTAAAGCAGCGGCCATGCTCACAGCGAAAGACCCAGCCGCAGCACTGCATCAGCATAATACGGTGTTTGATAACGGTGGCATCAAAGCTTCGAGCAAGCCTTCGCCCACCACAGCACAGCAGCTGAATGAAAACCACAGCATCATGCGTCAGTTAGGGGTATCCGCCACGCCGGTTACTTTCTATAAAGATGCGAATGGCAAGGTGCAAGTGCGCGAAGGAGCGCCACCCGAGCAAGAGTTACCGCTCATTATGGGCAGCAAGAAGCCATAATAAAACAACCGCCCTCTCTGCGAACAGAGAGGGCGGTATGCGTTAGAACGTAGACCAACCGGTTTTTTCCATAAACCAATACATGGCCTTTCGTAAACGGCTGTTATCTTCGTACTGTTCATATTCCACGGTGTACAGGCGTTCGCCCACCGCTTCATCAAACGGTTTGTTGTGCCAACGGTGTTGGTATAGCGCCACCGCACGGCTAATAATGGCGTCGTCTTGCGGGGCGAGCACACGCACATTGGTTTCTAAGTTTAAGCCCTTCAAATTACGGCGCGTAAAGTTGGCCGAGCCTAGTATGAGTTCTGCCTCACCGTTTTGTTGTTGCTTGAGCAACCATTTGCTGTGGCACTGCTCGCCGTGGGTGTTGCACCAACGAACGGGCACGCCATGGCGTTGAAACTTAGCAGCCACTTGGCGGTTGGGCACCCCGTTTTTCTTACGCCCAAAAGCATCTTTGTTAGGGTCTAAAATAACAGCCACTGCTACACCGCGTTGGTGCGCATCAAGCAACGCCTGTTGCAACTTCATGTGTGAGAAATAAAACACCTCAATCCAAATGGTGTCGCCAGGCTGTGCACTGGTTACCGCTTTCATCAGTGCCGCTTCAATTTTTTGTTCCGTAATGAGCTGCACCTGGCTGTTCGTGTTGGCGGCAGGCGAGCTAATGGTGCTAGCAATCGTTTCTGGCGCTAACCCCTTAGGCCAGTGGATCTCTTCGAGCAATTCGGGCGCTGAAAAAGCCAGCACGGCTTGTTCGCTTTGTAGTACCGCCAAGGCTGCATCGCCGCTCATGGTGATGGCGATGTTGCTGTGCGCGCTGCTGCCATCATGCGGGTTGGCAGAGGTGATCATGGCGGTCCATTGTTCTTGCTCATCAACCACCAAGGTTTTGCGGTGGTTGGCCTTGAAGTTGATCAGCGCTAGATAGGTACGCAGGGTTACTTTGCCTGGGCCCACTGGGTTCGGCAGCCATCCCTTCTCAGGGTTGTTGCCCCACCATTGGAAAAACAAGCGCCAAATGCCCGACCAGCTTTTGTTCGAGTCAGGCAGGGCGGTGAGGTTAGTGCTCACCACATGCACGCCAGCTTCTTCGAGGGCACGAAGTTGTTCATTAATGATGCCGCCGTATAAATGATTGAAAGGATCAGTGATGAGTACCACGGGCATGGTGGGGTGAGACGTTTTCTTGGCAATCAACGCCTGGGTAAGTTCATCAGCAATGGCCCTGTGTTTTTCTGGCGTTTCACCTTGGAAATCGTTAAACAAAAACATATCGATGAACACAATCTGCTCTGCTTGTGCAATGAGGCGTAGCAGTTCATCAAAAATCTCTTGTTCTATATGGCGCTCGCCCTTGTTGTCCACCGCGGTGTTGTCCACCCATAGCTGGCCATTGTGCAGCGGTAATAGCTCACTTTTAGCGCTCATGCCAGCAGGTAAACTACGGCAGCTAGATACCAGCAGGCTGAGCATCACTAACCCACATATGAAAAACGGCAAGAGATTAAGGCGTGTCATCGAAATTCCTTATTGATCGAGGAGAAACAACAAGGCCCGTACCGCTTGCGCAGTACAGGCCTTTGTATAGCCAAGAAAGCTATTATTACAGAAGTTCGATGGCAACTGCAGTCGCTTCTCCGCCACCAATGCACAGGCTCGCTACCCCTTTGGTGCCGCCAGTGCGCTTAAGTGCATGAATAAGCGAAAGAATAATACGTGAACCGGTGGAGCCAATGGGGTGGCCAAGGGCACAAGCGCCTCCATGAATGTTCACTTTTTCGTGCGGAATACCCATTTCCACCATGGGCATCATGGTGACCATGGCGAACGCTTCGTTAATTTCCCACGCATCAACATCTTCCACCGACCAGCCCGCCTTAGCGAGTACTTTTTCCATGGAGCCTTTCGGCGCAATGGTAAATTCACTTGGGTGGCGTGAGTTAGTGCTGTGCGCCACGATGCGCGCCAAAGGCTGTAAGCCACGCTCTTTAGCCGCTTTAGCGCTAGCTAGCACCAGTGCGGAAGCGCCGTCAGAAATGGAGCTCGCGTTAGCGGCAGTAATGGTGCCGTCTTTAGCAAAAGCAGGGCGCAGGGTAGGAATTTTGTCGGCGTTACCGCGGCTAGGTTGTTCGTCGGTGTCTACCACTGTTTCGCCACGGCGCGTGGTAACAGTGACCGGTACAATTTCATCTTTAAACCAACCCTCAGCAATGGCTTTTTGCGCACGCTCTAAAGAGGCAATGGCGAAATTGTCCATGTCTTCACGGGTAATGCCTTTTTTGTCGGCCAGTTCTTGCGCGAAGGCACCCATGAGGCGGCCGGTTTCAGCATCTTCTAAGCCGTCTAGGAACATGTGGTCGTACACTTGCTGGTGGCCCATGCGGTATCCCGCACGTGCTTTAGGCATGATGTAGGGTGCGTTGGTCATGGATTCCATGCCGCCCGCTACCATGAAATCAGCGCTACCGGCTTTAATCATATCGTGAGCAAACATAGTGGCACGCATGCCAGAGCCGCATAGTTTGTTAATGGTGGTGGCACCTGTGCTATCAGGCAAGCCAGCGCCGCGCATGGCTTGGCGTGCAGGGCCTTGCTTTAAACCGCCGGGCAATACACAACCCATTACCACATCTTCAATGTCTTCTGGGTTAAGGCCGGCGCGCTCAACAGCAGCGCGAATGGAAATTGCGCCTAGCTCAGGGGCGGTTACTGGCGCTAAAGAACCCTGAAAGCTGCCCATAGGCGTGCGTGCACCATTTACAATTACAACACTGTCGTCACTCATGTTTGTCTCCTCAGTTAAACATTGGGCAGAAACTACACACCCACAACAGATTGCTTTGGGCTGCCCACGAAAAAACACATTGTACTGAGATTTTTACAAGAATGGCATGGGCAAAAATTTCAGCGAAGGCCTTGAAAATGAATAAAAAGGCCGCATATATAGGGTTCTAGCGAGAGAAATGAAGGTGTTATGTTAATAGCACTTCTTTTTCTAAGGGTTTTGTTGGCCACACCAAGGTGAGGTTGTTATGATGCCCTAGCATTAGTAATAAGCAGCTAGCGGATTACTAAAAATGAAATTCACGGCCCATTACGAGTTTACTGTTGGGCCAGAAACAAAAGAGGATACCAATAACATGGCATTTGAATTACCAGCGCTACCATACGCAAAAGATGCATTAGCCCCGCACATTTCTGCAGAAACTATTGATTACCACTACGGCAAGCACCACCAAGCTTACGTAAACAACCTAAATGGTTTAGTTGAAGGCACCGACAAAGCAAACCAAACCCTAGAAGAAATCATTAAGGGTGCTGGTCCTGGTCCTATTTTCAACAACGCAGCACAAGTGTGGAACCACACCTTCTACTGGAACAGCCTAAGCCCGAACGGTGGTGGCGAGCCTACAGGCGCATTGGCAGATGCCATTAACGCTAAGTGGGGCTCCTTTGAGAAGTTCAAAGAAGAATTCAACGCAGCTGCGGCCAGCAACTTCGGTTCTGGTTGGACATGGTTAGTAAAGAGCGGTGACGAGCTAGAAATCGTTAACACCAGCAACGCTGGCACCCCTATTACTGACGGCAAAACCTGCTTGATCACTGTAGACGTGTGGGAGCACGCTTACTACATCGATCACCGCAACTCCCGTCCTAACTACCTAGCTGGCTTCTGGGCCCTAGTGAACTGGGAATTTGCTGCTAAAAACTTTGCTGCTTAATTGCCGCTGAGTTAAAAAAGCCGCCCACTCGGGCGGCTTTTTTTGTGCCTGCAGATTAAAGAACGGCACCTTTTAGTGTTCTTTTTGTCTTAAACCCGTTAGCACAGGTAATAAATAAACAACAAGCAGCACAACAGTGTTGCAATGCATTATTATGGGGGCAACAGAGTGCAACGTTGCACTTCGCCCCTTAGAAAACCAATAGGCAGTGAGTAATGAGCGACGAGAAAGATTTACCCCTAGGCGATATCAGTGATATTGCCATCGATGACGAACCCCAAAAGAAACCTGCAGCACCTCAGCAAACTGCACCCACTCCGCCGCCTGCGCCCAAAAAGAAAACGGCTCAAGCTGCGGCGCCGCGTAAAGAAAGCAAAGCGGGTGTTGCTGGTATCGTGTTTGTAGTGTTGCTACTCGGCCTTTTACTCGCCGGTGGCGCCGTGGTGGGGTATATATTCCAGCAGCAGCTAGAGAGTGTGCGCGCGCAATTAAACCAAGAGCTGAATAAATCTAACGAACAGCTAGGGTCGCTAGAAACCAAGTTATCTAGCAGTGACGAAAGCGTCAGCAGTGTTATCAGTGGTTTAAAGAAAAACAACGAAGCGCTGCAAAAATCAGTGGCTAACCTGCAGAAAGAAGTGCAAGCGTTAACGGAAGAGGCGAAGAAAGCCACGGCGGAACGCCAAGCGCAGGCTAAAGAAATAGCAGCCTTGAGTGAAACGCAAAAAGAGCAAACAGAGCAAGTGGCTTCAGTGCGTGAGCAGCAAAAAGGTAGTGTAGAAGCCGCCGAGGGTGTTGCGGCAAACCAAAAGGCCATAGCAGCTTTGCAGCAACAGCTTGCCGAACAGAAAAAAGCCTACGAAACCAGCGTGGCCAGTTTACAAAAGGCAGTGAGTAACAACGCCACAGCATTACAAGAAAGCAAACAGAACGCTTCCCAAGCACAGCAGCAAGCCGGCGACACTGAAGGGCTGGCAATTGAAGTGCGCCAACTGCAAACACAGCTTGATTTGCTGGCAGAAACCCAACGTGAGCTACAACGGAGTGGTGGAGCAGGTGCTCAAGCGAGCGGTAGTATCGAGAAAAGAATCAAAGACTTAGAGGATGCTATCGACGCTTACGACATGTACCGTCGCCAAGTAAATGAGCGATTAAGCCGTTTAGAGTAAAAAAGGCTTGCACAAGTTTTAAAACTGCCTATAATGCACGCCCATAACGCGCTAGTGGTGGAATTGGTAGACACGCTGGATTTAGGTTCCAGTGCCGCGAGGCGTGGGGGTTCAACTCCCTCCTGGCGCACCAAATTAAAAGGCCTTATCTGAAAAGATAAGGCCTTTTTTATTCCCGCTAAAACGCAATCATGGGCTTCTACGGTTCGTTGTAAAACCAAAGGCATATGAAACAAGGTGCTTAGCTGTTTTAAAATTAGAATGTAAATCTACGTTTTTCATGTCACATAGAGGTTGCATTGTGATAGTGGTTGTGTCTCAGTCACAGGTGTAACGTGCGCTTAGAAACCACCGCAAGCCATTCCATCGTCGGCTCAGCGTTAACAGTGCGCATGGGGGATGTGGTGAGCGGTGGGCTTGATTGGAGCCGCCGCACACGGCTCGGAGGCCTGCAATTACAGCGTAATTTTGCCTTGCAGCCAGAGCGAGTCACGTTTCCCATTCCTGCTTTTTATGGCCAAGCTAATTTGCCCTCCACGGTGGACCTCTACGTGGATGGCCTGAAACAGTACAGCAGCGAAGTGCCCGCTGGCCCATTTCAATTGCATACGGTGCCCATGGTGAACGGCAGTGGCCAAGCAGAAGTGGTGCTCACCGATGGGCTCGGGCGGCAAAGCACGGTGGCGTTTCCGTTTTACACCACCGACCAACTGTTACGTGAAGGCTTGAGCGATTTTTCTATAGAAGCGGGTGCTGTGCGGCAGCGTTATGGCATGGAATCTTTTTCCTATGGCGATGACCCTGCCGCCAGTGCTGTGTATCGCTATGGGCTCAATAACAGAATTACGCTCGCAGGGCACGCAGAAAGCATGCCTCGGTTAGTTAAAGCAGGTGCTGGCGCCATGGTGGCGTTGGGGCAAGCAGGCGTGGTGAGTGCCTCCTTCGCCGCTAGCCGCGACCGTGGCGTGAATGGGCAACAAGCTGGGCTAGGCTATAACTGGCGCAACCGTCGTTTTAATTTGTCGTTGAACGTGCAGCATACCTTTGGGGAGTATCGGGATATTGCAGCGCGCTACAGCTTAGCGCCACCGGAACGCTCAGAGCGTGCCTTGCTCGGCTTTACTTTAGGCCGCCATGGCAGTTTAGGAGTGAGTTATGTGGCGCTGAAATACCCAGAGCAACCGCGCTCGCGGTACGGCAGCGCTTATTATTCTAAATCTTTTCAACACGGCGTATCGATGAGTGTGAGCGTGAATCAAAACTTGGATGATCATCGTGAACGCAGTGTGTTTGTGGGTTTGTCGGTGCCACTCGGGCGCCGTGTTTCATCTTCCACGTCGGTGCGCCACCAGAGAGATAGCCACGTGGTGACAGTGGATGTTCATAAACCCATTCAGGGCCACCAAGGTGCGGGCTGGCGCGTGCGTGCACAAGAAGGTGATGGGCAGCGTGGCGGTTTGGCAGAAGCGGGGTGCCGTGGGCAGCATGCAGAGGTGCGTGCGGGTGTACAAAACTTGGAGGATTACACCCAAGGCTACGCAGAAATGAACGGCGCTGTGGTGCTCATGAATCGTCAGCTCTTTGCTGCGAGGCACATTAACGATGGTTTCGCAGTGGTCTCCACTGAGGGCGTGGCGAAGGTGCCGGTGCTACTCGAAAACCGCCCTATGGGCAGCACCAACAAAAAAGGTAATGTGCTAGTAACACCGCTGAACGCTTATCAACGCAATAAATTGTCCATCGACCCCATGGCACTACCGAGTAACGTTAGCATTGATCGCGTTGAGGCAGAGGCCGTGCCCGCCGACCGAGCCGGTACCGTGGTGGAGTTTGGTATTCGCACCGTGCACGCCGCCTCTATCATTGTGCATAATAACGTTGGTGAGTCGTTGCCGGTGGGTAGCCTTGTGCGGTTACGTAACAGCAATGAACCCGCCGCCATGGTGGGCTATGACGGCATGGTATATCTGGAAGGCCTTGGTGCGGATAACGTGCTTGAAGTACAAACCCCTGAAGGGCTCTGTGTGGTGTCGTTTCACTATCAGCCAGAAGAGGGCACCATACCTCTGCTAGGGCCGTTAATGTGCCAGAAGGAGCAACCATGAGTACTTACTTGCTACGCTGCGGTGCCGTTATGTTGCTAGGATTTATGGCCGCCACACCTGCACAGGCAGATATATCTTGTTCTTCCGTCACCATGAGCCCTATGGCCTTTGGTGATGTGGATCCGCAAGCCACGCACACAGAGGGGGTGGCCACACTGTCGTACACCTGCGAAAACGATGGGCTGTTAACGTGGTCGGCCAAGCTTTGTTTTAGTATTGGCATGCCCGGTGGAGGGCCGATGGATCCTCGTAAAATGCAAGATGGCGCCGCCAATAACTTGAATTTTCAGCTGTATAAAGACCCAGCCCGAACCACTATTTGGGGTAGCCAGTTTTCAGGTACACCCACGCATTTGATAGTGAATATTACCATTCCTGGGAGAGGTGTTCTTAGTACGCCCCCTGTTGTTCGAACAGGCACTGCCACCCTGTATGGGCGCGTGCTAGGAGGGCAGCACCTCTCCAGTTGGCTCATTTCCGTTTGTGGTGTCTGCTAATGTGGTTAAAAAGTGCACTGTGAATGCCAGCCCGTTGAATTTTGGCACTCAATCAGGTTTGTTGAACACCAGGGTGGATGCGAGCACAACGTTGAACGTGCAGTGCTCTAATACCACGCCCTACCAAGTGGGGCTCAGCGCAGGCCAACATAGCAATGGCGACATGAATGCGCGCAAGATGGTGAAAGGCACAGGTGCTGTAAGTTATCAATTGTATCGCGACGCCACTCGTACCCAAGTGTGGGGCAATACTGTGGGCACTAACACTGTAGCGGGCACGGGCAACGGCAACGTGCAACCTCTCACCGTATATGGCAGCGTGCCCCCGCAAACCACACAGTCGGCAGGCACCTATAACGATACGGTAATAGTCACGGTAACGTACTAACCGTGTTAGGCTGAGAAAACCCCTAATATAGAGTGAGGCGTGCCATGGAAGAATATTTCGTGAATAACTACGCGCAAGAAAATGGCGACCACGAGGTGCACAAGCGCTCGTGCTATTGGCGCCATCTGGCAGAAAACATGCGCAGCTTAGGTGTGTTTGATAACTGCCACGAAGCCGTGCAAGCAGCTAAGCACATTTACCCGCAAGCCGATGGCTGCCGCTTTTGTTGCCCAGAGTGTAACCATTCCTAAGCGTGTTGCCGGCGGCGAATAAACAACAAAGAGCCCACAATCAGCGCCGCGCCAATGGCAAAGCGCACCGCATCCAGTTCAGCCTGCCAAAACACCACATTTATCAAAATGCCCAAGGGCACGCTCACATTGTTCATCACCGCCAAGGTGCCGCCGCTTACCATGGTGGCGCCCTTGTTCCACCAAAATTGGCCGAGGGCCGTGGCCAAGAGGCCCATCCACAGCAACACGCCCCACTGGGTAGTGTTTTGCGGCACCCCTTGAGGGTCGCCAAGCAGTAACCACGCGGGCAACACCACCGCCAAAGCACCTAAGAAAAAATAGCCAAACCGCTGGTGCAACGGAATAGAGCTTGGGTAACGGCGCACTAAATGCTTATAGCCCACCATGCCGGCGGCAAACGACGCATTAGCCACCTGCAGCAACACAAACCCAGTGAGGTAATCTTCAGTAATGGGTTCGGCGCGAATCACCACCGCCCCAAACACCGCCAACGCCGCTGCCAATAGGGCCCAAGGGTTGAAACGCTTCTCTAGCGCATCGTTAATAAGAGTAATGTGTAAAGGAGTGAGCACCGTGAACAACAGCACCTCGGGCACAGTGAGTAAATTGAAACTTAAATACAGGCCCAAATAAGTAACTCCAAACTGCAGCGCCCCGCATAAGGCCACCCCCCACATAAAGGCCCTGGGCACAGCACGAAAACGCGTCATGGGCAAAAACACCGCCAGCGCAAGCACCACGCGGGTGAGCACCGCAAAGTAGCTGTCCACCTGGTTGGCTAAAAAAGCACCAATAAAATTAAAGGAAAGGGCCCACAGCAGGGTCACTATAATTAAATACGGCATGGTTACTCTTCGTCATTGGCAAACGCTAAACCATACCGCAATGGCACGCTATGTGATACAAACGAACGGTGAGCTTTTATTAAGGGATTATTCATGAGCAAATCTTTACGGTTATCTGAAAAAATGTACCGCTACGCCTTATGGGCCGTGAGCCTTGTTTTTGCAGTGTGCCTAATTGGCTTAGGCAGCGCCGTGTTGAACGATTTGCCGAAAGTGGAGCGCACACTGGTGCTGGAAGATTTTTATGCCCCAGAAGCGCTGCAACAATATGAAGCAGCGGAACGGCAGAATAGCTTACAACAGCGCGCACTGACGGTGGAAGAAGAGCGCTTGCGGCTTATGTTTACTGGGCTGCAAAACCAATATGAACGGCATAAAGAAAGCCACCTAAACTGGTTGAGCACCGACGAAGCCACGGGCGCCGCATTGGGCAGCGAAGCACTGCAGCAACGCATGCAAGCCTTGGAGCAACGGCAAGAGGCCGCGCTCGCAGCAGAGCAGCAGCTGCTCGACGTGCAAGATGACATACGCCTGCTAGAACTAGAGCGCCTCACCCTTGGTGAAAACCATGCCCACATGCGTGAGCAAGCTTACAAAGCTTTAACGGCAGCCCAGCAGCGCTCTGATTTGCGTGTGTTTTTATACCGCCTTTTGGTAACTTTGCCGCTACTGCTTATTGCGCTGTACCTGTTCAAACATAAACGGCACAGCCAAGCCTGGCCCTTTGTGCGCGGCTTCATCATGTTTGCGCTGTTCGTGTTCTTTGTGGAATTAGTGCCTTATTTGCCCAGTTATGGCGGCTATGTACGTTATGGCGTGGGGCTTGTGCTGACGTTAGTGATGGGGCGCTATGCCATTAAAGCCTTGAATAAATACTTGCAGCGGCAACGTGAAAAAGAACAGCAACCAGAAGCCTTGCGGCGGGCCACCATGGATTACGAAGTGGCGTTTCAACGCTTAGCGAAGGGCGCCTGCCCCGGGTGCGAACGGGCTGTGGACGTGAAAGATACAACGGTGGATTACTGCCAACATTGCGGTTTGCTTTTGTTCGACCATTGCCAACATTGCGAGGCACGCAAAAACAGCTTAGCCAGTTATTGCCATGCTTGTGGTATGAAAGCGAGAGAATAGCGGGTAAAAAAAAGCTCCCCTCAAAATAGGATGGGGGGTGAGGGGAGCCAAGGGATATAACAAGAAAGAGCTGAAAGACAATCTCAGGTGCATGCTCACTGTGTGAACTTGCTGCCTATGCCATTCAATGCGGCAGCTGTACATCAAGCGGTGCTAATATACAAATACTCGTTGCGCTGTTAGGCTTAGGCCATTCATTAAGCATTAACGTAATAGGGCCACATTAAGGCCACATTAAGCCATCCAAGTAGAGGTATTTATGAGCCAACTAAAAGTAGCTTGCCCACACTGCCACAAGCTTAATCGCGTGCCGCAAGCGCGCCTGGCAGATAAACCCACCTGTGGGCATTGTAAAGCAGCTATTTTTACCGGGGCCACGGTGGAGCTAGGCGTAAATAACTTTCGCCAACACGCCATACAAAGCGAATTGCCCTTATTAGTAGATTTCTGGGCGCCTTGGTGCGGCCCTTGTAAAGTAATGGGCCCGCAGTTTGAACAAGCGGCGGCAAAGCTTGAACCTAGCATGCGCTTAGCCAAAGTAAACACGCAAATAGAAACCACCATTGGGCAGCAATATCAAATACGCAGTATCCCCACGATGATTTTGTTGCATAAAGGCCAAGAGGTGGCGCGCCAATCCGGCGCCATGAGTGCTGCAGATATTGTACGCTGGGCCCAAGCCGCTTTAGCGCAGGCCTAATACACCTAGTTAAACGCCCCAGAACGGGGCGTTTTAGGTTAAATAAGCCAGAAAAACAGTAAAAAGAGCACTAACGGTAAGCTGAGCAATACCCACTTTGAAATTTGGTACAGCAACCAGTTGCTTTGTTTAAGTGCTTTACCCTTTTCACGCACCACATACACTTTGCTGAACAAGCGGTTAATACCGCCCACGTTATCTTGCTCATCGTTGGGCGAGGCCGAAGCGGCCATTACCGTGCGGCTAAACCACTGGTTAAAACCGCGGGCGAAACGATTGGTGAGCGGGCGCTCAATGTCACAAAACAAAATCAACCGGTCCATATCGGTATCGTTATGGGCGTAGTGAATGTAGGTTTCATCAAACATCAGCACCTCGCCATCACGCCATCCACGTGCTTCGCCATCAACATTAATGTAGCAATCGTCGCTGTTGGGTGTGCGTAACCCCAGATGGTAGCGGTAAGCACCGGCGTAAGGGTCGCGGTGGCGCACTAACTGGCTGCCTGCGGGCAGCTCCGCGAACATGGCAGCCTTAACACTTGGAATGCTGGCTAACAAAGCGGTGGTTTGTGGGCACAATTCTGCAGCCGAAGGGTGGTGCTCGCCATACCACTGCAAATAAAAGCGCTTCCAACCACGGCGAAAGAAAGAGTTAAACCCTGCGTCGTCTTTTTTGTCTGAACCCTTAATGTGGTTCTCTAAGGCTTCCGCCTCATCACGAATAATTTCCCAGTTTTCTTTAATGACGGCCAGTTCAGGGAAATCTTTTTCATCATGGAAAGGGCGGTCTGGCAATTTAGAAAACAAATACATCACCAAATTGATGGGAGCCATAAAACTAGAATGGTCCGACAGTTGACGCACGGGCTTATGGCGCACGCGGCCGCGGAAATGTACATAGAGAATGCTAGCAGCAACATAAGCCAAAATAAGCGCTGCGATCGTCCACTTGATCATAGAGGCCTCATTTTGAAGTTAGGAAAAAGGAGCGTAATGATAACCTTAAATTGCGGGTTTGTAATATAAGTAGCCCTCAGCGAGCGTAAAAAGATAATTCAGCCTTGAAAAAGTAAAGCTTGCCCCCATTTAAAGCAGTGACACCATCGATGGAAAACGTCATTTCACATTTCTTAACCAATTAGCGCCTAAGAATGCCGTTAGGGTTTTTAGTGCGTGTAACGGAGATATTATGATGAATAACGAGTTTTCTTTAGCCCCTTTGTTTCGCCATACAGTTGGCTTTGACCGTTTTAACGAAGTGCTAGATAACGCCTTACGTTCCGACCAGGGCAGCGGTTTCCCGCCTTACGATATTATCCGTGAGGGCAATGAGGATTACCGCATTGTTATGGCAGTGGCGGGCTTCTCAGAGGAAGAAATAGACATCGTGTTGCGCGAAAACCAGTTAACGGTAACGGGCAAACACAAACCGCAAGAGAAAGCGGAAGAAATAACATGGCTGCACCGTGGTATCGCGCGCCGTAATTTTGAGCGCCATTTCCGCCTTGCAGACCACGTACAAGTGAAAAGCGCGAACCTCAACGACGGTTTGCTAGAAATTCATTTGCAGCGCATTGTGCCTGAAACACAGCGCCCGCAAGTGATCCCCATTGAAGTGGGTAACAAAGCGTAATTCACTGTGGCGGTTATTTGTACCGCTTGGTTGAATTTTGCACAGGGGCGCGTATTTCATGGCGCCCCACGTGCCTTAAGGTTGCAAAGTACACACAAATTCGCCACAATGCGGCTTCTTTAATGGTGGCCTCACTGGTCCCCCGCAACGATAAGCTGTGAAGCCCGTCAGGCCCGGAAGGGAGCAGCGGTAGCAGTGATCTCGTGTGCCGGGGAATGGCTGGTGGGGCTACCTCCATTATTTCCCCCCAGTAAAACTTCTCCCGCGAATGACTAGCGCCCCAAGCGCTCTCAAGCTAGCATAGTGTTTTCATTTCTAACTTGGCGTTGTTCATGAGTTATCAAGTTCTTGCGCGTAAATACAGGCCTAGCCGTTTCGATGAGTTGGTGGGCCAAGAGCATGTTTCTAAAGCATTAATCCATGCGTTGGAGAATAATCGTATTCACCATGCGTACCTGTTTGCGGGTACTCGTGGCTGCGGTAAAACCACCATTGCTCGCATTTTGGCGAAATGCCTAAACTGCGAAGAGGGCGTTAGCGCCACGCCTTGCGAGGTGTGCAGCAGCTGCCGCGAAATTGCCGATGGCCGCTTTGTAGATTTAATTGAAGTAGACGCCGCTAGCCGTACCCGCGTGGAAGACACCCGCGAACTGCTCGACAACGTGCAATATGCCCCCACACGTGGGCGCTACAAGGTGTATCTCATTGACGAAGTGCACATGTTGTCTACGCACAGCTTTAACGCCTTGTTGAAAACCCTCGAAGAACCGCCCGCGCACGTTAAGTTTTTGTTTGCCACCACCGATCCGCAAAAACTGCCGGTGACTATTTTGTCGCGCTGTTTGCAGTTCAACCTCACCGAACTGACGCCGAGCCAAATTCATCAGCACCTAGCAAAGCTGCTAGCGGCTGAAAACATTCCTTTTGAAGACAACAGCCTGCAATACTTGGGCGAAGCCGCGAAAGGCTCCGTGCGTGATGCGTTAAGCCTCACCGACCAAGCCATTGCCTTTTCAGGTGGTGAGCTCACTGTGGCGAGTGTCACGGCCATGCTCGGCACGGTGGACCGTTCCCACGTCACCATGCTGTTGCGCAGCTTAGCGGATGGGGAAGCCGAGCCCTTGTTGCAGTTGCTTGATAAAGTGCTCACCCATAGCCCCAACGAAGCTGCCTTGCTCGATGAAACCATTCGTACCTTGCACCGTTTAGCGGTGGCACAAATTGTGCCGCAGCGCGAGGAAGCCTCTGCCTTGCAAGACCTCGCCGGCGCCTTTACCCCTGAACAGCTGCAACTGTATTACGACATTGCCATTCGCACACGGCGAGATTTCCCCGATGTGCCCGATGGCCGTATCGGTTTAGAAATGATGCTGCTACGCATGTTGTTGTTCCGCCCAGACGGTGTACTCACCTCAGGTGGCGGCAGTGCCGCGAACGAACAACAGCCCAGTGCACCAGCGGCGCCCGCAGCGGCAGCTTCTAGCGTGCAAGCCACGGCACCGGCCCAACCGCCTCCTGCTATTGAGGCAGCGCCGGAAACACCACCTGTTGCTGAAGTGCCGCCTTGGGAAGAACAGCCCGCCGCCCAACAAGAATCTGCTGCAGCCCCGGCCGTACAGGAAGAGCCCGTAACCGCAGCACCGGTTAAGGCAGAAGCCGTTGCGGCAGTGCCTAGCCCTACACCACCAAGCGAACCCGCTGCCGCGCCCAAGGCCGCAGAGGCTCCTGTGGCGACGGAACCTGAGCCTGAAACAACCGCAGCACGCGAGGAACAAGCAGAAGCCGCTAGCCCATTGGCCAACATGCCTCCCGCAGACGATGAAGTGGCACTGGCCCGTTGGTGGGAACAATTCGTGCAAGGGCTGGCCTTACAAGGGGTGGTCAACAGCGTGGCGCGCAGTTGCCAACTTAAAAGCTATGAGGGCCATCGTTGGCAATTCGGTTTGCACACTGGCCACCAGATACTTATTAACCGTGAACGGCAAGAGTTGCTGCAAAGCACCATCCGTGCGGCTATTAACCAGCCCATCACTATTGAAATTGAGCAAGATAACGCCATAGACCAAAGCCCAGATATGATCAGGGCCGAGCGCATGCAGGCGCAGCTAGAAGCCGCCACGCAAGCACTGCAAGAGGACGAAGTTATCCAAACCTTAAGCAGAGAATTTGGCGCTAAGTTAGATTTAGACAGCATTACACCCACTATTTACGAGTGAGAACACCATGGAATTTGATATGAATAGCCTGATGAAACAGGCACAAGCCATGCAAGAACGCATGAAAAAAGCACAGGAAGAAATCGCTAACGCGCAGGTAACCGGCGAAGCGGGCGCAGGGTTGGTGAAAGTAACCATGAATGGCCGCCATGATGTGAGCAAAGTGGAGCTCGACGCGAGCTTGCTTGAAGAAGATAAAGAGTTTTTAGAAGATCTACTCGCCGCCGCGGTAAACGATGCCGTGCGCCGTGTGGAAGAGCATCAGCAAAAAGAAATGTCTTCCCTCACCGAAGGCATGCCCATTCCTCCTGGTTTTAAAATGTTCTAATGCGCCATAGCCCCTTAGTTCAACAACTCATCGATGCGTTCACCTGCTTGCCAGGGGTAGGGCCGAAATCTGCCCAACGCATGGCGTACTATTTGCTCGAACGGCATCGCGAAGGCGGTGAACACTTGGCCGCGGCCTTGCATGAAGCCATGGAAGGCGTGGGGCAGTGCAGCCGTTGCCGCAACTTTGCTGAAGCGCCCCTGTGCCCCGTGTGCATGGATACAGAGCGCAACCCCGCTTTGGTGTGCGTGGTGGCTTCACCTGCCGATGTGCTCGCGTTTGAACAAGCCGGCGGCTACAACGGCCGCTATTTTGTGCTTGCGGGGCACTTATCGCCCATTGATGGCATGGGCCCAGAAGAAGTGGGCCTGCCGTTGCTGCAACAGCAATTGGGCGAAGGGCATATCGAGGAAATTATTCTCGCCACCAGTAGCACGGTGGAAGGCGAAGTGACCGCTCACTACATTCAAGAAATGTGCCAACAGCACGAGGTGCTAGTAAGCCGTTTAGCCCAAGGCGTGCCCGTGGGCGGCGAGCTAGAGTTCGTTAGCGGCGCCACCCTTGCACAAGCCCTCTCAGAGCGGCGTTCTGTAAAGCCGTAATCTCCACAGCCCTATACCCTAGGGCTGTATATGCCTATCTCTTTGAAAAACCATACATTAATATTAGCCGTTGGCTGCTTAATGCTCCTTTGGCTGTGCGTCATTGTGCGCCGGGCCAAGTAGTGCCGTAATAAACATTGAATACCAAGCGCTTGCTTGGTAGTGTTTTTGGCATACTAATAAAGGAGCTATCATGAGCGACTATTTCAATGAAACCCACAACATGGTGCGCGCCACTGCGCGTCGGTTTGTGCAAGAAAGAATCTTACCCAACATCGATGAATGGGAAGAAGCAGGTACTTTCCCCCGCGAACTCTACAAAGAAGTGGCAGACTTAGGTTTGCTAGGCATTGGCCACCCCGAGGAATACGGCGGGGCAGGCGAAAAAGATATTTTCTTGAAAATTGCCGCCAGTGAAGAATTGATTAAAAGCACCTCCAGTGGCTTAGTGGCCAGCTTAGGCTCGTTAGATATTGGGCTGCCACCCATTTGGCGTTGGGGCAGCGAAGCCATGAAGCAAAAAGTGGTGCCCGAAGTGCTCAGTGGTGAAAAAATCATTTCTTTAGCCATTACCGAGCCCAGTGGCGGCTCCGACGTGGCGAACCTAAAAACCCGTGCCGTGCGCGAAGGTGATTACTACCGTGTGAATGGCAGCAAAACCTTTATTACGTCGGGTTGCCGTGCAGATTATTACACCGTGGCCGTGCGCACAGGAGATAAAGGTTTTGGCGGAGTGAGCCTGCTGCTGATTGAAAAAGGCACTCCCGGTTTCACCCAAGGGCCACCGCTAAAGAAAATGGGCTGGTGGGCCAGTGATACCGCTGAACTGTATTTCGACGATTGCATGGTGCCAGCAGAAAATTTAATTGGCCCAGAAAATGGCGGCTTCTTTTGCATCATGACGAACTTTCAAATGGAGCGTTTAATGCTCTGTGTGATGGCCAATACCACTTCGCAAATGGCCTACGAAGAGGCTTATGCCTACAGTAAAGAACGTGAAGCTTTTGGGCGTTCCATTAGCCGCTTTCAAGTAACGCGGCATAAACTAGTGGAAATGGCCACCGCTTTAGACATTAGCCGTGAATACACCTACCGCGTGGCGCAAAAAATGCAGGCGGGTGAAACGGTTATTAAAGAAGTATCTATGGCGAAAAACTTTGCCACCCAAACGGCAGATAAACTGACTTACGATGCCGTACAAATATTTGGTGGGGCAGGCTTTATGCGCGGCACCGTGGTAGAGCGTCTGTACCGTGATAACCGCATTCTGCCTATTGGGGGCGGCACTTATGAAGTGATGAACGAAGTGATTGCCAAACAAATAGGGTTGTAACGGCATAGCTTAACCCCTAGGCAATAAAAAACGCAGCATGTAAATGCTGCGTTTTTTGTGTGCTGATAACGGCCAGTGGCTTATTCCACTGGGTTAGTGCACTCAGAGTGGCCTGGGTTCATGCTGCAACGCACGCGGCGCTGTAGGGTAAGCATGTCGCCATCGTAGTGGCCTTGGTCACGAATTTGAATACGTGCTTGTTGTAGTAGCACTTCGTATTCAGCCTTGTCTTCCGCAGGAATGTCTTGCATCCACTTTGGATCAACGTTAGCGGCTTCGCGCTTTAAGCCTTCTTGCACTTTGTCGAAGTTGCTGAAGAAGTACTCACGAGATTGCTGGGCAAATTCATCGGTGAAGCTACCAGAGCGGCCGATGAGTTGCAGCGTAATCTGCATGATGGGGTAATCGATAATAGCACCGTTAGGCGTTAAACCACGGTAAAGTTCGAGCGCATCGAAGGCCACCAGTGGGGAAGCGATGATGTCTACCTGGCCGTTGTTAAAACGTGAAGAGAAGTTGGTCACGTCAGAAGGAACGGGCGTAGCACCTACTTCAGCCACTAATTCAGCCTGCGTGGAATCGTGCTCGAGAACAGCGAACTTTTTACCCGCTGCTTTAGCTAAGGTGTTGATTTCCTTATCACGTACAAAAACGTAAGCGGCACCTGCTGGCGCAACCCCTAAAATGGTGTAGCCATTTGCTTTTTGCTTAGCAGCAGAAGCTGGGTTGGCAAGAACACGCAACACGGTGTGTAAATGCTCGTCGGTGGGCATGGCGCCTAGCGCATCGAGGGTACCTGTGTATTTGTTGAACTGACGGCCACGAATACCAGTAATCAACGCAGCGTCACATTTACCTGCTTTTAACTCTTCAGCAGCAAGCGCTTCGTTAGTGTGGCTTTTTAGTGTGCTTTTTATGCCTAGTTCGAGGGCCTTTGTTTGCCACTCACGCATGGACTGCATAGCAGGCCCGTTTTGGCCCACAATATCCCAAACACAGATAGTAACTTCTTTATCGGCTTGAGCAGCCAACGGCATGCTGAGCATACCAACCGCAGCGGCAATACCTAGCAACGTTTTTTTAATCATCCTGAAATACCTTTGTTGTGCGGAGAGCAAGGCTCTCTTTATTATTTTAAAACGACGTTAGGCATCTTAACTGCCAATGCTTTTTCTTGCGAGGGCCGAAAGTGGCACTAGCGCAAGGCGCTGGTGCCACTGTGCAAATGAACTTTTATTTTTTTGCTTTGCCTTGGTTAGCCACAGCAGCTTGTGCCGCTTCAATGGCCTCAGCATCACCGAGGTAAGTACGGCTAATGGGCTTTAAGTTTTCATCTAGCTCGTACACGAGCGGCACACCGGTGGGGATGTTCAGCTTTAAGATGTCTTCATCGGAAATATCGTCCAAATACTTCACGAGGGAGCGCAAGCTGTTACCGTGGGCCACAATCAAAATTTGCTTGCCGGCACGCACTTGCGGCTCAATTTCTTCCTGATAATAAGGAATGAAACGAGCCACAGTATCTTTAAGGCTTTCTGATAAAGGAATTTGCTCAGGGGTTAAATCTTTGTACACGCGCTGGTTAGCAGGGTAGCGCTCATCGTCTTTATCTAGCTTGGGCGGTGGTGTATCAAAGCTACGGCGCCAAATGTGCACCTGCTCATCACCGTATTTAGCAGCAGTTTCCGCTTTATCTAGGCCTTGCAGCGCACCGTAGTGGCGCTCGTTTAAACGCCAGTTGCGGGTAACCGGCACCCACATTTGGTCCATGCCATCAAGAATGGTCCACAAGGTGCGAATAGCACGCTTTAGTACAGAGGTGTAGGCGGCATCAAATTCGAAGCCCGCTTCTTTCAATAAGCGCGCAGCCTCTTGCGCTTCGGCGCGGCCTTGGTCTGTTAGGTCTACATCTTTCCAGCCGGTAAAACGGTTTTCTTTGTTCCATACGCTTTGGCCATGGCGGACCAGTACTAATTTCGTTGTACTCATGTGAAGACATCCTGTGATGGTTAAAAATGGCGTTATCGTACCAGAAAACAGCTGCTAGTGGGTAACGCCGCAATGTAATGTAGGGTTTAGAATACCGAAAACGAAACAAGAGGCTACATTTAATCTGCGACCGTTTATACTGTCCCTTTTTTGCCTGTTACGGAGAATTATGTCTTACCAATGGATTAACACCGCAGAACAACTGTGTGAGTGGTTGCAACCTATTAGCCCCAACACGCCCTTGTATGTGGATACGGAGTTTATGCGCGAGCGCAGTTTTTGGGCTGAACTCGCCTTAGTGCAAGTGCGGGCAGGGGATAGCATTGTGCTTATTGATGCCCCCGCACTGGGCGATGCGGGCCCCTTGCATGAACTCATCGGTGATTATCCATTGGTGATGCACGCCTGCTCGGAAGATTTAGAAGTGTTGAACTACTTCTCGGGCGCCACGCCGCAAGAAGTGTACGACACCCAAGTGGGCGCGGCCTTATCGGGGTTTGATTTGCAGCCGAGTTACCAACGGCTAGTGCAAGACATTACCCACACTGAAATTCCCAAAGATGCCACGCGCACCAACTGGCTGGCCCGGCCTCTATCGCCGCAGCAGTTGGAATACGCCAAAGACGACGTGCTCTGGTTGCCAGCTTTGTACGAACACCTTAGCGGCCGCTTAGAAACACTGGGCCGCTTAACATGGTGGCAAGAGGAAAACGCCCGCTTACGCGATGCCGCGCTCACGCAAACTCCGCCAGAAAAAATGTGGCGCAACGTGAAAGGCGTGGGCTATTTACAGGGCGGCCAAGCCTTGGCCCGTTTACAAGCCCTGGCAGATTGGCGTGAAAGGGTGGCCCGCGAACGCAATTTACCGCGTAGCTTTGTACTGCGCGACCCGTTCTTGCTCAGCCTAGCAGAGCGCAACCCCACGAGCATGCAACAGTTGGCGGCCTTAGATATTCCGCCTGCGGTGCTACGCCGTTATGGCGATGCCCTCATGGCAGCGCTAAAGCAAGGCAACACCGCTGAACCGCTGCCACCACTGCCTGGGCCGCTGTCGGATGAAGAAAAGAAAACCGTGAAACGGCTGCGCAAAGGCGTACAGGCCATCAGCAAAGAGTTAGAGCTGGTGCCAGAAGTGTTGTTACGCCGCCGTTGGCTAGAACAATGGGTGCGTAACCTAGAAAAACTGCCCGAACCCTTACGTGGCTGGCGCCACGAAGTGGTGGTGGAGCCCCTCATTCCCTTGTTGTAATAGAGAAGATGAACGTTGTGACCATGCATTTAATCTGCTCCATTTATCGCAGCAGCAAAAAAGACGAAATGTACCTATATGTGGATAAGCGCAAAGGGCTCGATGCGGTACCGAAAGCGCTGTCAGAGCAATTTGGCACCCCCATTCATGTGCTCGATATGTTGCTGCGCCCCGAACGCACCCTCGCACGGGTGGATATGGCTAAGGTGCGCCAAGCACTGCAAACCCAAGGCTGGTTCTTGCAGTTGCCCCCGCCACCGGATGAAGATCTTTACCTAGCAGAAGGGCATAACAGTGCGCGATAAATTTTGGCAACGCTTTCCTTTAGAAGAGCTCAACGAAAAAGAGTGGGAAGCGCTTTGTGATGGGTGTGCCCGCTGCTGCTTGATTAAGCTGCAAGACGAAGATACCGACGAACTGTATTACACCAACGTGAATTGCCAATACTTGTGCCCAAACACAGCACGGTGCACGGAGTATCAGCAGCGTAATGTGTTAGTGCCCACCTGCGTGCATGTTACGCCAGAGATTGCACGCGAGCCCTGGTTGCCTAATACTTGTGCATACCGCCTGTTAGCAGAAGGCAAACCACTGCCCGATTGGCACCCTCTGATTACGGGCGACGCCAATAGTGTGGTGGCAGCAGGTATTTCTGTAACAGGCCGCAGCGTGAGTGAACTCACCGTGGCAGAAGAAGATTTTGAAGACCATGTGGTGACGTGGGTGAGTTCGCACGATGAAGAATGGATAGTGCTTGAAGAAGAAGGGTGGGAGAACAAGCCATGAACGAAGAACACTACCACTTGGTATGGATGATTTACCTAGGCGCCGCTGCGGTGAGTTTTATCGCCGGTTGGTGGCTCACGCGCCGTTGGTACACGTGGATATCTTACCCGTTACGCGCCGTGGCGTTTGCCGTGTTGTTCACCCCATGGGGCGTGATGCAAACCGACCCTCATAAAGCTCCCGCGTGGGCTATTACGGCCTTCGACGGCTTAATTGTGACAGACGGCGAACCCTTGCGCGCCGGAGCACCGTTGCTCGCCGCCATTATCATTGCGCTGATTGTGGCCACTCTATTATGGGGCTCTCGTTTGTATGTCTTGTCGCGGCGGCCAGTAGTAGAGCAAACAGATGCCACAGAGGGGCAGCACGAACATGAGTGATTGCATTTTTTGCCACATATTAGCCGGCGATATGCCTGCTGCTGTGGTGTATGAAGACGACAAAGCCATGGTGATTCTAGATTTGTTCCCCGTGAGCGAGGGCCATGCTTTAGTAATCTCTCGCCAGCACAGCGCTTCTATTCAAGGCCTGCCACAAGAAGATTTAGAACACATGCTGCGCTTAGTGCGCGCCACCATGGCAGCCCAAGAAAAAGTAGACCCAAGCATCACGGCACAAAACCTGCTGATCAACGACAGGCCCGATGCCAACCAACACATTCCCCATGTGCACTGGCACGTTATCCCACGCCGCAAGGGCGATAACCTGCGCAGCCTGTGGCAGTTTTACACGCGCTTGTTAAACCGCTTCGGCCTGCAAAAACGGCAAGCAAAACACCAAGCTCTGGCTGCCCGTTTGCGCGAACATTTCCCCGATACTCTGTAGCCCTCTTTTAAACCACATAAAAAAAGCGGATGCATCGTAAGATACATCCGCTTTTTGTTGTGCGTGCCCCTGCGTACAGGGGCTGCTACGAGTTAGCGTAGGTTGTCTTGGAACAACCAGCCGTGTGCTGCTTCAGAGAACAATGGTACGAACGCCACCACCAACAGTGCGGTGAGTAATACCGCAATGGGCAGGGTGTACTTCTCGTAACGATACCAGAAGCTGCCTGTAGTGGGCTTCGCCGCCTCCACCACATCGCTGCCCACTACTTGCCGCGTGAGTAAGTGGTTCAGGGCCACCGGTGGGGTTAAATAACCAAGCTCGAAAGACAACAGCGCCACCATCCAGAAGTGCATTGGGTCGATACCGGCTTTTACTGCTACCCCCACAAAGGTGGCGTTAATAAGAATCACCGCACCGTAAGGGTCCATGAACATACCCGTGATCACGAGGGCCACTACAATAATGGCCATGGCCGACCACGTATGGCTGAAGTATTCCACCGGTACTTTCGACATAATTTGTGAATCTTCAATCATACCGCCCACACTAACGGAGAGCGCCATAAGCACTAGCAAGGCGCCAATGTGAATGGTGGCTTCAGAGGTGGCGGTGCGTAAGGCGTGCTCAAAGCCCGCAGAGCGCTCGCTGCCCACCATTTCCACTTCTTTTTTATGCTGTAAACGCTTTTCTTTGCTGGTGAACACGTATTCGTACAGCAAAATTAACAGCATGATCACAGGTAGAATAATCGGCGCAGATAGTTCGTCTAGCTTGGTATCTAATACGTGCTTAAACACCAACACAGTGGCCGCAATAATGATGATGTACGGCACGATGGGGCCGAGCAGCTTCGCACTTTGCGGCAATGCTTCTTTCACTGGCGCAATGCGGGTGGGTTCTTGGCGCGCAATTTGCGAGTAAATAAAGAACAGAACAATGGTGAACAAGAAAATCTTAACACCAGAGCTGTACAAGCTCGCAGAGGTAACGTCTTTGCTCAGCATGGCAATAATTAACACGAGCAAGCATGGGCGTAACACCACCCCCATGGAGCCCGACATCGCCGTGGCCGCTAGTGCTAACTGCGGACGGGCGCCGTTACGAATGAGTTCGTTGAACACCACCGCACCTGCGGCGATAACGAAAATACCCGAGGCGCCGGTGTAGGCCGTGGGAATAGCGGTCACTAACAGCACCACAAAGGCCAATAGCTCAGGAGACATCTTCCACGGACGGAACACGTTGAACACCAACTGGGCCAAGCGGGTTTGCTTGAGCATCATCCCGATCCAGATGTACAGCGCTAAGCTTAAGAAGATTTGCGTGTTATCCATCAAGCCTTTGAGCTGAACACTGAGGCCTGAAGGGTAGTTTTTGGATAAGAAGTAAAAACCTGCGTTCATGGCCATGAAGCTAAACAGCGGAATGGTGAGCAACGCTTTCGGTACGCTGCCGCCTTCACGGAAATTGTTGCCGGGCCTTAACAACTGGAACACGTTAATTAACGCGAACAAGCTAAAACCAATAATCCATAGCCACAGGATATACATGTTGTTAATCACTAAGCCTGCTTTTTCAGCCGCGATTTCGTTTTGCAGGTACTTCACCGCAGAAAAGGCAAGCAGCACGTTACCCACAAGTTGCCCAGTGGTGGATACATAGTGATCTTGGCGAGTTTGAATGGGGCGCAAGCTAATGTGGTGCTGCTTCATGGTGGTGGTGGCGGCACCAATTAAAATAAGCAGGGTGAGCAACAAGTGGTTGAGGTTGCTTAGGTGGCTGAGCGAGCTAAAGGAGCGCTCGAGGGCCTTATAACGCTTCAGCGCTGGCGTTAAACGCTCTTGGGTGCTTTCGTAGCGTTCCCATGCGCGCTCACAGTTTACGTGGCTGCCTTCTAAAGAACGGCGAATAATGTCGCGGCTAGGCTCAACCGCTAATTGGGCTTCAATGCTGCCAGGCACCAGGCTCGCGTACTCTTGCTGCTGTTTAAGAAAGGTGCTTTCTACCTGCGCATCAATATTAGCGTTGAGGTCACAGCTAGGAGGTGGCGTGTCCCGCAAATCGGAATAGCCAGGCCATATTTTTTGCCCCACCTTTTGCATTTGCGAATGCATAATTTGGTGAGAAGGAATAAACACCGCCATCAACAGAATAATGACGATGGGTAAAGATGATATCCACTCACTGGGTTTGCGGCCAGCAATTGAAAACTTAGAAGAATCGTCCATAAGGCACCTGGTTATTGTTATCAAGCTTAAACATCAACGGGTAGTGTTTCTGTTAATGCTAACGTTGCCATCTAGTAGCGTGGCGAACATTGAGAGCTACCTGTCCATGGTTTATTCGTTTTACCGCGAATTGTTTGCACGTGTACCGAATTGTGTCATGAAAGAATCGCAGCAGTGTAATAGAAAAGAAAAATTACGGTATGGCACCGCGATAAAAACACAAAGCTTATATTGCCAAAATAAGGGGTTGCTTATTTATATAATTATTAGAAAGAGGGTGCTTAAAGCACCCTCTTGGCACCCTTAGAGGAAGTCGTTAACATCAAAACCGTCGTCTTCGGGAACTTTAACATCATCCCAAAACGTGCCGAGCTCACCAAAAGGTGTGCGTTGGCCAGTGGCATCTGTCCACAAACGGTCAGAAACAGAGTAGATCATTTGTTCAGCAATGGCGTCGATCAACTGATACTCATCGCTAAGCTTGTTGGTGGTGTTAGCAAACTTGCGAATGCTGTCACGCATGCGTTCTTGATCGTTCACGTTGTAAGCGGTCATCACGTAGAGAGCGCTTGGTAAACGTACGCCAGCGGCTAAACCGGTTTCTACGCTATTTTCGAGCATGGCCCAGCTATCGACACCTTCAGGCCCAAGCATGGGGAGAATAGTCCAAATGGCGCCGCGGATGGCGTTGGGGGCACCCCACCATTTAGTGTTGTCGAGGCACGCTACACCACGGTTCACTTTGGCCAGTACGTCGCGGCTCACCCCCACGGAGCCGTTGGCCACGGAATCGTTCAAGAGCGCTTGTAGGCCGTTCACTTGGCCAATTAACCACACCAGCTCATCGAAATCTTTACGTAATTTGGGGCAGCTGTCGTTGGTGGCTTCGCCGTAAACGTGTTTCGCACTTTCATAACCGCGCAACTGGCGGTGGGCGGCCAGCTCTGCATGGCGTTGTTGCTCTATACGGGCATCTCGGGCTTCGTCTACATTGCCATTGTTCATGGCGCGCAAATAGCGCAATTCAGCGCTGAGGGCTCTCTCTTCGCTACAAGCCGCTGCGGTGGTGTACACCAAAGTGCCCAGTTTTTGTGGCTTTGAGCCCACGGATTCAAAAGACAGTAATAAAGGTGTGAGGGATTCACCCATGGCACACGACATGCCCACATCGTTAGTTTCCATCAAGTAAGGTACCATTTTCGAGCTACCGTAGCTCACTAGTACATCACCTGTGGTTTTATAGACCATGCCGCAAGCAGAAAGCCCTGCGGCAACACCGCCAATGGTGGCAAGGCGTAGGAAGGAACGGACCATTGAGTGTCTCCAACTATTATTGTTTTAAAGAGTGTTGGTGGGCCAAAACATGTTTATTGTAGGACCAATGCTAGCTATTTCTCATCATTACTAGCCCAACAGGGTTATAATCTCGTCACACTGTTAAAGTGTTAACCGTGTATGAGCTTCACATCATGCGTATTTTTCATGCTTTGACAAGACTAAAAATGCATAGAATTAGTACGTTTGAGCCAAGCAATAATTAGGATGATTTATTTATATGACAAATTACGCTGATCAAAAAATACAGCGCAGGGAAAACCTGGTTCGACGAGATAACCTCTCTGTGGCTATCGACACCGTAAAAGGCGGCGCTCGCGTATTGCAAACCACTTCTGTTTTGATGCGTACTGGCGGCCGCTGGCTGCTTGGCCACAGGCCACCCACGCCAGTGTTGCTACGCGAAACCTTTGAGCAGCTTGGCTCTACTTACATCAAGCTTGGCCAGTTTATTGCCAGCTCGCCTTCTATTTTTCCTGAAGAGTATGTGGAAGAGTTTCAAAAGTGCCTAGACGAAACCCCCACTTTGCCCTTTGCGCACATTAAAAGAGTAGTGGAAGAAGAGCTTGGCAAACCGCTTAGTGAATTGTTTGCTTGGGTGGATGAAAAGCCCTTAGCCTCGGCTTCTATTGCACAGGTGCACGCCGCGCGCTTGAAAAACGGCGCTGATGTGGTGCTGAAAGTGCAAAAGCCTGGGGTGCGCAACACCTTGCTCACAGATTTTAACTTCATTTATTTCGCCACACGGGTGGTGGAGTTGGTAACGCCAGGGTTATCGGCCTCTGCCATTTCAGGCGTTATCGACGAACTGCAAGGTTCTATGTTGGAAGAGTGTGATTTCATTCAAGAAGCCAACAACCTCGAGCAGTTTAATGAGTTTTTGGCTAGCACTGGCAACACCAGCGTGGTGGCACCGCGGCCGTATCGCCAATACAGCACCTCTAAAGTGCTCACTATGGAGCGCTTCTACGGCGTGCCCATGACAGATTTAGAAGTGCTCAAGAAGCACGTGGATAACCCCTCCGATGTGCTCATCACAGCGCTAAACACCTGGTTTATGAGCCTTATGATGTGCGACTTTTTCCACGCGGATTTACACGCAGGTAACCTCATGCTGCTTGAGGACGGCCGTGTGGGCTTTATCGATTTCGGCATGGTGGGCCGCATACGCAAAAACATGTGGCAAAGCATGAGTGGCTTCTTAGAAGGCATCGGGCAGGGCGACGCACGCTTGCTGGCGCAATCCATGGCAGAAGTAGGCATGACGAAAGATGAAGTGGATATTGATGCGCTTACCCGTGATATTGAAAAGATGCAGCATCAGCTAGAAAACGTAGACCCAGCGGCGCTGCTTGAAGGCGATAGAAACGACCGTGAAGTAAACCGCCTGCTCATGGATCTCATCAACATTGGTGAAGGCCATGGCATTCGCTTCCCGCGTGAGTTTGCGTTGCTGTTGAAGCAATTCCTGTATTTCGACCGCTACGTGCAAGCCTTAGCGCCCGATATGGATATGTTTGCCGATGAGCGCCTAGATATGTTTGGCGCCGTGGACGATATCGTGGGCTTGCTTGAAAGCGACGACGATCTCTTTAGCTAACCTGCGCCCATAAAAAAGCGGTGCCGGCTCTTATGCAGCCGCACCGCTTTTTTGTGCCTGGCGTTTATTACTGCGCGTCGATGGCAAGGCCTGTGTGCTTAGCGCCCTCAGGGCCAAATAAATATAAGTAAGCGGGCATAATTTCTTCAGGAGTTTTACGCGTGAGCGGGTCTTCGCCGGGGTAGGCTTGCGCACGCATATCGGTGCGGGTGCCACCAGGGTTAATGCTGTGCACGGTAATGTTGCCGGTGTTTTCTAACTCATCTGCTAGCACTTGCATGAGGCCTTCGGTGGCAAATTTGCTCACCGCATAAGCGCCCCAAAACGCACGGCCTTTGCGGCCCACGCTAGAAGAAGTAAACACGATGCGCGCATCGTTAGAAGCACGCAGCATGGGCATTAAAGCACGGGTGAGGTAAAAGCCCGCGTTCACGTTCACTTGCATCACCGTATCCCAAGTGCCTTCGTCGTAATTCTCAATGGGCGTGATGTTACCGAGGGAAGAGGCGTTGTGCAGAATGCCATCTAACTGCGGAAATGCTGCGCCGAGCATGTTGCTGAGCTCGAGGCATTGGTCTGGTGTTACCACCGCCAAGTTCATGGGCACAATGGCTGGCTGCGGGCCGCCGCGTCGCTCAATTTCATCGTACACACGCTCAAGCTTCTCTGGCGTGCGGCCTAACAAAATAACGGTGGCGCCGTGCTCTGCGAAAGTAAGCGCTGCAGCGCGGCCAATGCCATCTCCCGCACCGGTTACTAAAATCACTTTGCCCTGCAAAGCGTTGTCGGGGCATTCGTATGCTTGAGCGGCGGCTGAAATTGCGGCCAAATCCATAACTATCACCTTAATAAAAAAATAAAAACACTAGGCAGCGTACGCTAAAGCGCGCGTGCTTATTCACTTTCGTCGCTATCGTCTTCGTTATTGCGGCTTACCAAACCTAAACGCACCAATATTTCATGGGGGTGGTCGGCGTAGGCGTCGGCTTTCCAGCTGTAAGGGTCTTCGCCTTCGGCCAAATAGCCAAATGTTACCCCAATGGTGGCCATGTTGGCATTGTGGCCGGCTTGAATATCGCGCAGGTGGTCGCCCACGTAGCAGCAATCCACCGGGGCCACCGCCAGCTGGCGCGCTGCCATTAACAGCCCCTCAGGGCTCGGCTTGCGCTCTTCCACATGGTCGGGGCAAATTACTGGGCCTACGCGGTCGCTTAGGCCTAAATGTTGCAAAATAGGCACGGTAAAGCGTTCGGGTTTGTTGGTCACAATGCCCCAAGGAATGTCTAGCTCGTCGAGGGTATCGAGCACCTCGCTCATGCCTTCAAACAGTTGCGTGTTGGCGCCAGGGTCGGCGGCATAGCGGGTGAGCAACGTATCGAGCTGTTCAGCAAATAAAGGGTCGTCGCGGTCTATGCCAAAGGCGAGGCACACCATGGCGGCGGCGCCTTCAGAAACCACAGTGCGCACCGCCGCCAAGGAAATAGCGTCGCGGCCAGCGGCGGCGAGTTGCTCGTTCAACAAAATATGAAAAGCAGGGGCGGTATCTAATAAAGTACCGTCTAAATCGAATAATACGGCTTTAGTCATGTTTCACCGTGTGCATTAAGTAATTCACCGACACATCACGGTTGAGGCTGTACACCTCGGTGATGGGGTTGTAGGTCATGCCAGTGGTATCGCGCACGGCCAAGCCTGTGTCGCGGCACCATTGGGCTAATTCAGAAGGGCGAATGAGTTTCGCGTATTCGTGGGTGCCGCGGGGCACCATGCGCAACACATATTCCGCGCCCACAATGGCGAACATAAAAGCTTTGGGGTTGCGGTTAATGGTGGAAAAAATCACATGGCCGCCGGGCTTTACCAAGGCCGCACAAGCGCGTACCACCGCCGCTGGGTCGGGCACGTGCTCTAGCATTTCTAAACAAGTCACCACATCAAAGTGGCCCGCTCTTTCTGCCGCTAACGCCTCGGCGGAAGTTTGTAAATACTCCACCTCTACACCGGTTTGTTGCGCATGGGCACGGGCCACACGAATCGGCGCTTCACCCATATCAATGCCGGTAACCGTGGCGCCACGCAGGGCCATGCCCTCAGAGAGCAAACCGCCGCCGCAGCCCACATCTGCCACGGTTTTGCCGGGCAGGTGCACAATCTCATCAATATAATTCAGGCGCAGAGGGTTAATGGCGTGCAAAGGGCCCGAATCGCCCGCAGGGTCCCACCAGGTTTCTGCTAGCAGTTCGAATTTAGCAATTTCTTGTGCATCCACGTTTGTATGCTGAGAACTCGTGTTGTCCATGTTGTTCCTGTTACTCAAGTAAAAAGCAGGGTGTTGCCACCCAGTGCCAAAACAGTGGTACGTTATCACGCTTTGCAGCAGCTAACTATGAGCTAGCACAAAGGCAAATGGCCACCAAGGGTTAATAGTAGCAGCAATAGCAATCGTCGCGGCAAAATATCTTGTTTCTAAGAAGGGTGAAAATAAAGAACATACGGCCTAGTATGGAGATTGTAACAAATCGTGACTTCGCAAACCCTTGCTCTGTGGGGCTGTTGCCTAAAAAGGAGCTCCATATTTCGAGACAATGTTTCATTATAAGGGTTTGAGAGTGTTGACATCATCTTCATGGCTTCCGTAACTTAGGCTTGACCGACCGGTCTTAAAGTTAGCAAAAACGTTCCAGATAGAATAATAAACAGAAGAGCGTATTCAATGTTAAATAAAAGAAAAGACATATCTCCCTCCGTGGCAGTTTGTACGAGCGTAGGTTAGGGCCATGTTAAATACAGTAACCATGACGCCCGAAGAAGCCGCACAGCATTTAATAGCCACC
Organism: Alcanivoracaceae bacterium; assembly: GCA_035301485.1. Taxonomy (GTDB): domain Bacteria; phylum Pseudomonadota; class Gammaproteobacteria; order Pseudomonadales; family Alcanivoracaceae; genus CALEAR01. The sequence goes on along the minus strand of DATGUF010000022.1, from coordinate 18,469 downwards.
AACCCCCTGTTTGCAGTAGGGCAAGCCGATATACGGGGAATAACACATCGCGTGTTTACCAATATTCCAGAGCATTTAAGCGCTTTTTTGCAGGGCCTCGCACCGTTATATAGCGATGGCCAAGAGATGCTCGTGTACGAAGATGAGCGCTGGGATTACCCCACTTTTTGCAACAAGGTAAAAGGCTTAGCCAATGCCATGGCGCAAGAATACGGCATTAGTAAGGGCGATCATGTGGCCATTGCAATGCGCAACCTGCCTGAATTTGTAGCGCTGTTTTTTGCCACCACAGCACTAGGTGCGGTGGCGGTGCCGCTTAACGCCTGGTGGACAGAAGATGAACTTGCCTTTGCGGTGCGTGATAGCGGGGCAAAATTAGTGTTTGCTGATGGCCCGCGTTATGAGCACTTGCAAGCGTATATGTCTGCCCAAGCACTGCCGTTAGTGGCTGTGCGAGATGCTAAAGGGCCGGTTACTTACGAGCAGCTATTAGCCAAAGGTGATGCCACCCAATGGCCCGAGGTGGATATTCAAACTGATGACGATTTCGCCATCATTTATTCCTCCGGCTCCACCGGTACACCTAAAGGCGCCGTGCTTACCCATAGGGGCGCTCTTTCGACCGTTTACTCATGGGTGTTTACCTTGCAAATGCGCCCTTTGGTGGAAGGTGAAGAGCCAGACCCTAATGCCCCTCAGCATGCCTTTTTAGCCGCCACCCCTTTGTTTCACGTTACCGCGTTAGAAGCCGTGTTGTTTTTAGGTTTCGCCGTGGGAGCCAAAGTGGTGATGGTATACAGATGGGACCCAGAACAAGCACGGCAAGTGATAAATGCGGAGCACATTACTCGCTTTGCAGGCGTGCCCACGCAAACGGCTGATTTAGTGGCTGTGGCTAAAAAGCACGGCGACAACATGCCAACCCTCACAGCCCTAGGCAGCGGTGGTGCAAAACGCCCCGCTGCCCAAGTGCAAGAGCTAGCCAATACCTTTACCCAAGCGGCGATTAGCTCAGGGTGGGGAATGACAGAAACCAATGCCTTAGGTTTCTTATTTTCAGGGCCAGACTATGTGGAAAACCCAGAAGCTGCAGGCAGGCCTACGCCGCCCTTGCAGGATATGCGCATCGTGGATGATAACGGCCAAGAAATGCCGGTGGGTGAAGTGGGAGAGTTAGTGGTTAAAAGCCCTGCCAACATGCGCTGCTATCACAATGCGCCAGAAGATACCGCAGAAGCATTGCGCGACGGTTGGTTGCACACCGGTGATTTAGCACGGGTAGATGAAGAAGGCGTGTTTTATATCGTCGACCGCAAAAAAAGCATCATCATTCGCGGTGGCGAGAATATTTCTTGCTTAGAAGTGGAGGGCGCCTTGCATCGCCACCCCGAGGTTTTAGAGGCCGGCGTTTACGCGTTGCCCCACGAGCGTTTGGGTGAAACGGTGGGTGCAGCTATCACAGTGGCACCAAATAGTGCGCTGACGGCGGCCAAGGTGCAAGAGTTTCTGGCTGCGCACTTGGCTTCTTTTAAAATTCCAGAGCATGTTTGGATTTGGCATGAACCCTTGCCACGTGGCACTACCGATAAAATAGATAAACGTGCGCTCGCTGAAGCTTGGCTCGCGCAACCTTTGCAGCAAGCACAATAATTTTTACAGCACCTGCACTTAGCGGGTGCATCACAATAACAAGAGTAGAGAGTGTAGTTATGGCTGTGGATTTAAATGAAATGAATAATTTGGCGATGTCTGAAGAGGCGCGCCCATTACTCGAAAAAGTAAAGAAGCACATTAGAGAAAATGTGGACACGATTTTAGAAGAGTATAACCGCCTCGGCGAAGGCCGCGCCGAGCGCTTCAGCTACGCGCCTGGGCAGTTAGAGTTGTTAGAAGGCGCCAAAAACAAAGCGAAAGAAAGTGGCTTGTGGAACTTCTTTTTACCAAACGCAGAAACGGGCGAAGGCTTATCTAACTTGGATTACGCTTATATTGCGTTTGAATTGGGTAAAAACCCCTTGGCTTCCGAAACCCTCAACTGTTCAGCACCAGATACCGGCAACATGGAGGTGCTTGAGCGCGTAGGTACTCCAGAGCAGAAAGAAAAATGGCTGAAGCCCTTATTGGCCGGTGAAATCCGTTCGTGCTTTGGCATGACAGAGCCGCACATGGCGTCTTCTGATGCGCGCAATATTAGCACCACCGCAGTGCTAGACGGTGATGAGTGGGTGATTAACGGCGAAAAATACTACATTTCTGGTGCGGGCGACCCACGCTGCAAAGTAATGATCTGTATGGTGAAAACCAACCCAGAGGCAGAAACTTTCCGCCAACAATCGCAAATTTTAGTACCCATGGATGCGCCCGGCGTAAACATTGTGGGCCCCATGCTTGTGTTTGGTCACGACCACGCCCCCCACGGCCACATGCATATTAAGTTAGAAAACGTGCGTGTACCTAAAGAGAATATCCTGCTTGGCGAAGGCCGCGGTTTTGAAATTTCTCAGCTACGTTTAGGCCCAGGCCGTATTCACCATTGCATGCGCTCTATTGGTGCAGCAGAAAAAGCCCTAGACCTCATGCTAGAGCGTGGGTTAAGCCGCGTTGCGTTTAATAAAAAGATCATCGATTTAGGTAAAAACATGGAAACCTTGTCGCGTGCGCGCATCGACATTGAAGCCATGCGCCTGATGGTACTGAAAGCCGCTAAAGCCATGGATACGTTGGGCAACAAAGAAGCGCGTATTTGGGTGTCTATGATTAAAGCCATGGTGCCAGAAAAGTGCTGCGACATTATTGATGCAGTGATTCAAGTGCACGGTGCCACGGGTATTAGCCAGTGGTCTGATCTGCCAGATATGTACATTGGCCAACGCACCTTGCGTTTTGCAGATGGCCCAGATGAAGTGCACCACCAGGTAGTAGCACGTGCAGAAGTGCGTGAATACAAAGAGCGCCACGGCATTAAAGACTAATGCCACAGCATGCCCTTTGCGCAGGCAAAGGGCAGTGGTTTGTAACCATAAGGTGAGATATGGAATTAAAAGACAAGCTAGTAGTGGTGACCGGTGCTGCAGGTGGCATTGGTAAAGCCTTGGCGCTGCGCTTTGCGGAAGAGGGCGCCAAGCTCGTGGTGTGTGCCGATATCGACATGTCTGGCGCTGAAGCGGTGGCCAAAAGCATTAACGGCGTGGCCTATGCGGTGGACGTGGGCAAAGAAGCAGATATACAGCACTTGGTAGAGCATGTGGAAACTCACCATGGCGGTATCGATTTGTTTTGCTCTAATGCCGGCATATTGGGGCAAAAAGGTGGCCCAGAACTGCCTAACGATTTGTGGCAAAGCATGTGGGATATTAACGTGATGAGCCACATTTATGCGGCGCGCCATGTAGTGCCACGCATGCAGCAACGTGGCCGCGGTTACCTCCTTAATACTGCTTCGGCGGCAGGCCTGTTGTCGCAAGTAGGCGCAGCTCCTTATGCGGTTACTAAGCACGCAGCAGTGGGCTTTGCCGAGTGGCTCGCCATTACGTATGGCGACGACGGCATTAAAACATCGGTGCTGTGCCCACAAGCTGTACGCACTGCCATGACAAAGGGCTTCGAAGACAGCGTAGCTAGCGTGGACGGCATGCTCGAGCCTGAAGTGGTGGCCGACGCCTGTGTGCAAGCCATCAAAGAAGAAACTTTTTTAGTACTACCGCATGAAGAAGTGCTGAATTATATGCGCCATAAAACGGCCGATTACGACCGTTGGATAGGTGGAATGCAGAAGCTAAACCGTCATTACAACAAGTCCTAGGCAAGTTGTTGCCTTTCCTCGTGTATGGTGCCCATGGCTTCTTGTAGGCCGCAGGGCACCACTCTTCCCTGTAAACCCCTCCATAAAACAGTAAAAACGCAATAGTGGCCCAATTTCCCAGAAAAATTGCCCCTTAAACGAGCAATCTAGGTTCATTCATCGCGGCTTATGGTATGCTATACCCCTTTTAGCGAGGCGCTTTTATTGTTAGCGCCTCAGCGGCTATCTGCATAGCGGATACCACGAGCCTTCAGCTCGTTAGCCAAATCGCAAGGGGAACAGACACACATGACGGATCTCGCCAGAGAAGTAACACCAGTCAATATTGAAGAAGAACTAAAACAGTCCTACCTAGATTACGCCATGAGCGTAATCGTTGGGCGTGCGTTGCCGGATGTGCGCGATGGCTTAAAGCCTGTGCACCGCCGTGTACTTTACGCCATGAGGGTGCTGAACAACGATTGGAACAAACCTTATAAGAAATCAGCTCGTGTGGTGGGTGACGTAATCGGTAAATACCACCCACACGGTGATTCCGCCGTATACGACACCATAGTGCGTATGGCGCAGCCTTTTTCCCTGCGCTATACCCTGGTGGACGGCCAAGGTAACTTCGGTTCAGTAGATGGAGACTCCGCCGCGGCCATGCGTTACACCGAAGTACGCATGGAGAAAATCGCCCACGAGCTCCTCGCCGATTTAGATAAAGAAACCGTGGATTTCGTCGATAACTATGACGGCTCAGAAACCATTCCAGAAGTGCTGCCCACACGGGTGCCGAACCTCTTGGTGAACGGCTCCTCCGGTATTGCGGTGGGTATGGCCACGAACATTCCGCCGCACAATTTAAGTGAAGTGATCGACGGCTGCTTAGCGTTGATGGATAACCCAGACACCACCATCGATGAGCTAATGGAGCACATCCATGGGCCCGATTTCCCCACCGCCGGTATTATTAACGGCCGTGCTGGCATCGTAGAGGCGTACCGCACCGGCCGTGGCCGTGTGTACATGCGCGCCCGCGCCACCACTGAAGAGCGTGGCCGCGACCGTGAATCCATCGTTATTACCGAAATTCCTTACCAGGTGAACAAAGCGCGCCTTATTGAGCGCATTGCTGAGCTGGTAAAAGAAAAGCAAATTGAAGGCATCACAGAGCTGCGCGATGAATCCGACAAAGACGGCATGCGTATTGTGATTGAGCTGCGCCGTGGCGAAAACGCCGACGTGGTGTTGAACAACCTATACAAACAAACACAGCTAGAAAGCGTGTTTGGTATCAACATGGTGGCGCTAGAAGATGGCCAGCCGAAGTTGATGAACCTTAAGCAAATTTTAGAAGCCTTTGTGCGCCACCGCCGTGAAGTGGTGACGCGCCGCACCGTGTACGATTTGCGCCGTGCCCGTGAACGTGGCCACATTTTAGAAGGCCTAGCGGTGGCACTGGCTAATATCGACCCCGTGATTGAGCTGATTAAATCATCGCCCACTGGTGCCGAAGCGCGCGAGCGTTTGTTGGCCAAAGGCTGGTTGCCCGGTGAAGTGATTGGCATGCTCGAACGTGCCGGCGGCGAAGATGCGTGCCGCCCAGAAGGCTTGCCCGAGCAATACGGTTTGCGCGAAGGCCTGTACTGGCTATCGGAAGAACAAGCACAAGCCATTCTGGATTTACGCTTGCAGCGCTTAACCGGTATCGAGCAAGAAAAGCTAGTGCTCGATTACCAAGAACTGCTCGAACGCATTAAAGAATACCTGCACATTTTAGGCAGCCCAGAGCGCTTGTTCGAAGTGATCCGCGAAGAGCTCGAAGCTGTGCGCGAAGAATACGGCGACGAACGCCGCAGTGAAATTCAAACCTCGCGCCACGATTTCTCCATGGAAGACCTCATCGCCGAAGAAACCATGGTGGTGACGTTATCCAAGGGCGGCTACGCGAAAATGCAGCCCATCGATACCTACCGCGCCCAGCGCCGTGGTGGCCGCGGCATTGCTGCCACCCAAGTGAAAGATGAAGACTACGTGGAGCACCTGCTAGTGGCAGGCACCCACGACACCCTGTTGTGTTTCACCAACGAGGGTAAAGTGTACTGGCTGCGCGTATTTGAATTGCCAGAGGGCAGCCGCGGTTCCCGTGGGCGCCCCATTGTGAACCTCATTCCCGCCCTTGGGCCGGAAGAGCACATCACCACTATCTTGTCGCTTAGCAAAGAAGAAGTGAGCAGTGCCGAAGCTAATTACGCCGCCGCCCGCGAAGCGGAAGACGATGACGAGCCAGCTGATCTCACGGACGAGCGCTACATTTTCATGGCCACCAGCAACGGTACCGTGAAGAAAGTAGTGGCCCGCGCCTTTAGCCGCCCGCGCTCTAATGGTTTAATCGCCATTGAATTGCAAGAAGGCAACGAGTTGGTGAACGTGGCCCTCACCGATGGCAGCAACGACATCATGCTGGTGTCGGATAACGGTAAAGCGGTGCGTTTCCACGAAGAAAACGTTCGCGCCATGGGCCGTACCGCCCGCGGTGTGCGCGGTATGCGCCTGTTCGATGAAGAGCGCGTGATTGCCTTAATCGTGCCGCAAGAAGGTGGCCAACTGCTCATCGCCTCTGAAAACGGCTACGGTAAACGTACCGATGTGGAAGAGTTTGCGGTGCGCGGCCGAGGCACGCAGGGTGTGATTGCACAAGTGATCAACGAACGTAACGGCGTGCCCGTGGGCGCCACCCAAGTGTTCGGTGGTGAAGATATTATGCTTATTTCCAACCAGGGCACGCTCGTGCGCACCCGCGTAGATGAAGTAAGCCAGCTAGGCCGTAACACCCAAGGGGTACGCCTCATTCGCTTGCAAGAAGGCGACCGTTTGGTGGGCTTAGAACCTATTCCCGATTTAGGGGATGAAGAAGAGGTGGAAGAAGTGGATGTTGACGCCACAGAGGCCACAGAAGGTAGCGCGTCGGGTGAAGAGGGCGCCACGCCCGCAGTAGAAAACACCGACGAAGCCACCGAAGAAAGCACTGAAGAATAGCGCCACTCGGCGTTGCCGCGGCGGGCCTCAGCAGCCCGCCGCACACAATTTATACAGACCAATAAAGGTGGAGAATACATGTCCCGTGCCCATAACTTTTGCGCTGGCCCCGCTAGCTTGCCCACCGAAGTACTAGAGCAAGCAGCGGCAGAAATGCTGGATTACCAAGGCCGCGGCCTTTCCGTTATGGAAATGAGCCATCGCTCAAGCGAGTATCAGGCTATTGCCGATGAGGCAGAAAAAGATTTTCGTGAACTCCTCAACATTAGCGACGATTATGCCGTGCTCTTTTTGCAAGGCGGCGCTAGTTTACAGTTTGCCATGGTGCCCCTAAACCTAGCGGGCGAGCAGGGCAATGCGGCGTATGTGAACACGGGACAGTGGTCGGCGAAAGCCATCGCCGAAGCGGGACGATATTGTAAGGTCAATGTATTAGCCAGCAACAGCGCACAGCGTGGGCGCACCATTCCATTGCAGGAAGAATGGGCCGCCATGGAAGCCGACGCCGCCTATTTGCACTACACCCCCAACGAAACCATTGGTGGCGTAGAGTTCGATTTCATTCCAGAAACGGACGTGCCCTTGGTGGCGGATTTCTCCTCCAGCATTTTATCTGAGCCCCTAGATGTAAACCGCTATGGCGTGATTTACGCTGGCGCGCAGAAAAACATTGGCCCCGCCGGGCTTGTGATTGCTGTGGTGCGCAAAGATTTACTCGGCAAAGCGCAAGCCAACACTCCCACGCTCATGGATTACAGCGTGCACGCCAAGCACGGCTCCATGTATCACACACCGCCCACGTATTCCTGGTATCTCGCGGGCTTAGTGTTTAAGTGGTTGAAAAAACAAGGCGGGCTCACTGCCATGGCCGAGATCAATAAACGCAAGGCCGCTAAGCTGTACGATTACATCGATAACAGTGGTTTTTACAGCAACCCCGTGGAAACCCGTTTCCGCAGCCGCATGAACGTGCCCTTTATTTTGGCCGATGCCAAGCTCGATAACGCCTTCTTAGAAGGCGCCGAAGCCGCACGTTTACTTAACTTAAAAGGCCACCGTTCCGTGGGCGGCATGCGCGCGAGCATCTACAACGCAGTACCAGAAGCAGCGGTGGATGCATTGATTGATTACATGAAGGACTTTGCTCAGAAAAATGGCTGATATAACGTTAGAAGAATTGCGCCAACAAATAGACGGCGTGGATGAACAATTACAAACCCTATTAAACCAACGTGCCAGCTTGGCCAAACAAGTGGGCGAAGTAAAAATCGCGAACAACGATTTAGTGTTTTACCGCCCCGAGCGCGAAGCACAGGTGCTGCGCAACGTAAAAGAACGCAACCAAGGCCCGTTGGATAACGAAACCGTGGCCCGTTTGTTCCGCGAAGTAATGTCTGCCTGCTTGGCCCTCGAAGAGCCCATGCGCATTGCTTTCTTAGGCCCCGAAGGCACTTTTACCCAGCAAGCGGCCCTGAAGCACTTTGGCAAAGCAGTAACTACTACAGCGCTTGGCACCATCGATGATGTGTTCCGCGAAGTGGCCTCCGGCGCGGTGAATTACGGCGTGGTACCGGTGGAAAACTCCACCGAAGGCGTGGTGAACCACACCCTAGACAGCTTCATGGATACCTCGCTGAAAATTTGTGGCGAAGTGGATCTGCGTATTCACCACCACTTGCTCAGCGGCCCGCAAACACGCATGGATAACGTTACCCGCGTGTACGCGCACCAACAAACCTTGGCCCAGTGCCGCAAGTGGCTCGATGCCCACATGCCGCACCTAGAGCGCGTAGCGGTGAGCTCCAACGGCGAAGCGGCCAAGCGCATGCAAAGCGAATGGAACGCCTTAGCCATTGCCGGTGAAATTGCCGCCGACATGTACGGCCTCACCATCGAGCACGAAAAAATTGAAGATTGGCCTGATAACACCACACGCTTCATTATTATTGGCCGTGAAGATGTGCCGCCCTCTGGTAAAGATAAAACCAGCATGCTGGTACGTATGCAAAACCACCCGGGTGCCTTATTCCACGTGCTCAAGCCCTTTAATGATCGCGGTGTAGACCTCACCCGCGTGGAATCCCGCCCCTCGCGCAGCGGTAATTGGAGCTATGTGTTCTTTATTGATTGCAGTGGCCATCAAACCGACACAGAACTCGCCGCCGTTATCCAAGAGCTGAAAGAACAAGCCCTAGATGTGCGCTTGCTCGGCTCTTACCCTGTTGCAGAGCTGTAACAGGGTAGGGTGGTATTAACAAGAAAAATGAAGCAGGGAGACATACATGCCGGTTGATTTTGTGGCGTTGGCCAACGCAGGGATACAGAAGTTGCATCCTTACGAGCCAGGCAAGCCCATTGAAGAATTAGAACGCGAGCTCGGTATTACCGATATTTTAAAACTCGCCAGTAACGAAAGCCCCGTGGGTGCTTCACCTAAAGCCATGGCGGCGGCGAAAGAAGCCTTAAGCGAATTGCACCGTTACCCCGATGGGTCGGGGCACCGTTTAAAAGCGGCGCTGGCGGAAAAGTTTAACGTGTGGACCAGTCAAATAACCCTTGGCAATGGCTCCAACGATATCCTTGATCTCATTGCCCGTTGCTGGCTAAAGCCCAACGACGAAGTGGTGTTTAGCGAATATGGCTTCGCCGTGTATCCCATTGCCGCCTTATCGTGCAACGCCACCCCCGTGGCGGTGCCTGCGCGAGACTACGGCCACGACCTCGAAGCCATGCTCGAAGCCATTACGGATAAAACGCGCCTCATTTTTGTGGCCAACCCCAACAATCCCACAGGCACTTGGCTGACTCGTGAGGAGCTCGATAGCTTCCTCGAGCGTGTGCCTAAGCGTGTGCTCGTGGTGCTCGACGAAGCCTACATAGAATATGTGGTGGAAGAGTGCTTCCCCGATGGCTTTGAGCGTATTCCGCAGCACAAAAACCTCATTGTGGCACGCACGTTCTCCAAAATGTACGGCCTCTCTGGTTTGCGCGTAGGTTACGCCATTTCCAGCCAAGAAATCGCCAGCGTGCTCAACCGCGTACGCCAGCCCTTTAACGTGAACAGCATCGCCTTGGCCGCAGCAGAAGCCGCCCTTGAGGATGAAGACCACTTAGAATACAGCCGCAGCGTGAACACCGACGGCCTGGTGCAAATTGCCGAAGGCCTGCAGCTTATGGGCTTGGAGTTTATTCCCTCGGTTACCAACTTCATTGCCTTCGATTGCGGCCGTGCAGGCGGGCCCGTGTTCGAAGCGCTGCTAAAGGAAGGCGTTATCGTGCGCCCATTGGCCGGCTACGGCTTGCCTAACCACCTGCGGGTTACCGTTGGGCTAGCAGAAGAAAACGAACGCTTCTTAAACACATTGAAAAAGGTGCTGGATGTTTAATAAGGTCGCCATCATCGGGCTTGGCCTCATTGGCGGCTCTGTGGCCGCTGGGCTTAAGCAGCGCGGCCTCGCCAAAGAGGTGGTGGCGGGGGTGCGTTCGCAGCGCACCCTGCAGCAAGGCTTGGCCCATGGCTACATCGATAGCGGCAGCGACGACCTCGCCGCCGTGGTGCAAGGCGCCGACGTGGTGTTTGTGGCAGTGCCTGTGTCCGCCATGGAAGCCACCTTTAAAGCCATGGCGCCGGGGCTTGGGCCCAACACCATCATTACCGATGGCGGCAGTGTAAAAGCCAACGTGGTGAACGCCGCGCGCAAGGCCTTGCCGCAACACCTACATAACATGGTGCCGGGGCACCCCATCGCGGGGAAAGAAAAAAGCGGCGTGGCTGCTGCCGATGGCGATTTATACGTGAAGCACCGCGTTATTCTCACTCCCATGGCAGAAACCAGCCCCGAGGCCACCGCCACCGTGCGCGCCTTGTGGCAAGCACTGGGCGCCGAAGTGCTGAACATGACACCGGAAGAGCACGACAAAGTGTTGGCAGAAACCAGCCACTTGCCCCATTTAATCGCGTTTTCGTTGGTGGATACCTTGGCCCGGCAGGGTGATTCCATGGAAATATTCCGTTATGCCGCGGGCGGCTTTCGCGATTTCACGCGCATCGCCTCTAGCGACCCCACCATGTGGCACGATATTTTCGTGGAAAACAAAGAAGCACTGCTCACCGCCACGGATTTATTTACCGAAGGGTTAGCACAGTTTCGGCAAGCTGTTGCACAAGCCGATTCCGCTGAACTCCTCGGCATCATGACGCGTGCCAACTCCGCGCGCCGTCATTTTCTGGCCATGAGTGCCAACACCGCTTATTCCACAGTGCAACACAGCTCGGAAGAACCCTCTATGTCAGATTCTCAAACTATGCCTAACACCACGTTTGTTGTTTCCCCAGGCGGGAGCATGCAGGGCGATGTGCGTTTGCTTGGCGATAAATCTATTTCTCACCGCACCATCATGCTCGGCGCCTTGGCCGAAGGCGTTACTGAAGTGGAAGGCTTTTTAGAAGGCGAAGATGCCTTAGCCACCATCCAAGCCTTCCGCGACATGGGCGTGGTAATTGAAGGGCCACAGGCCGGCCGCGTTACCGTGCACGGCGTGGGCTTGCACGGTTTAAAGGCACCTAGCCGCAGCTTATACATGGGCAACTCAGGCACCACCATGCGCCTGCTCATGGGCTTGCTTTCGGGCCAGCAGTTCGATACCCAGCTCACCGGTGATGAATCCCTCACCAAGCGCCCCATGGAGCGTGTGGCCAAACCATTGCGCGAAATGAACGCCGTGATCAACACCACCGACGGCACGCCGCCGGTGAACATTCATGGCCAACAGCAGCTGAAGCCCATTGTGTACGATATGCCCGTGGCCTCCGCACAGGTGAAATCTGCCATTATGCTGGCTGGCCTATATGCCGACGGCACCACAGAAATCACCGAACCGGCGCCCACGCGCGACCACACAGAGCGCATGCTCGAAGGCTTTGGTTATCCTGTAAAGCGCGAGGGCAACCGCGTAATATTAGAAGGCGGCGGCACCCTTAAGGGCTGCCACATTGAAGTGCCGGCAGATATTTCCTCTGCGGCGTTCTTCATGGTGGCCGCGAGCATTGCCCCAGGGTCAGACCTCACCCTCAGGCACGTGGGCATGAACCCCACACGCACGGGCATTATCGATATTCTCAAACTCATGGGCGCCGATATTACCGTGAGCAACGAGCAAAGCAGCGGCGGCGAGCCCGTGGCGGATCTACGCATACGCTACACACAGCTCAAAGGCATTCGCATTCCTGAAGAGCTCGTGCCGCTGGCCATTGATGAGTTCCCCGTGTTGTTTGTGGCGGCCGCCTGTGCAGAAGGGGAAACCATCCTCACCGGCGCCTCTGAATTACGCGTGAAAGAATCCGACCGCATCCAAGTGATGGCGGATGGCCTCAGCTCCTTCGGCGTGGACGTGGAAACTTACGCCGACGGCTTGCGCATTGTGGGCCAAGAAAGCTTCGGCGGCGGCGAAGTGGAAAGCCACCACGACCACCGCATCGTGATGAGCTTCGCCATGGCGGCCTTACGTGCCACCGCGCCCATACGCATTCGCGGCTGCGACACCGTGAACACCTCTTTCCCTGGCTTCGCTGAACTCAGCGCGCACCTCGGCTTAAACATCAAGGTGGAGCAAGCATGAGCACTATTCCCGTAATCACCATCGATGGCCCTGTGTCCTCCGGCAAAGGTACCATAGCCAGCGCCTTGGCCACGCAACTTCATTGGCACCTGCTAGATTCCGGCGCCATTTACCGTGTGTTGGGTTTATATGCCCAGCAGCAAGGCGTGGCGTTAGACGATGCGGAAGCGTTACTGCCACTGGCAGAAAACCTACCGGTGGAATTTAAACAAAACGCACAGGGTGGGGTGGATGTGTGGCTTGCCGAGCAAGAGGTGAGCAACACCATACGGGAAGAAAAAGTGGGCGAGTTAGCTTCGCAAGTGGCCGTGTTGCCCACGGTGCGCCAAGCGTTACTCAAACGCCAGCAAGATTTCGCCCAAACACCCGGCCTAGTGGCTGATGGCCGCGACATGGGCACCGTGGTGTTCCCGCAGGCGCCACTAAAAATATTTCTCACCGCCAGTGCGGAAGAAAGAGCGCGCCGCCGTTTTCAGCAATTGCAAGAAAAAGGCTTTCCCGCCAACTTAGAAGCACTGATCGAAGAGATCCGTGCCCGCGATGAGCGCGACATGGGGCGCAGCGTGGCGCCCCTTAAGCCAGCGGAGGATGCCGTGGTTATCGATAGCACGGAAATGGGCATTGAAGAAGTGGTGAACACCATTTTAGAGCATGCCAACAGCCGCGGCCTGCGCCCTGCCTAAGGCATAACGTAGAAAAAATAAGCACGCAAAAGGTTGAGAGGGCACCGCATTAATGCTACCCTCCGCACCTTATTGAGGATATCCGCGCACGGGATGAAAGCGATACTCCCTTTGCTGTAGTGAGACCACTGTTTTGCAGCAAATGGGGCATCGACAACGTCGATAACCATGTCCTTAATTAGGCCTACGCCCAGGTGGCAAGGCTACGCAGCACGCGCTGCACAGCGGATGGAAGCAGCATGGCCGCAAATGCAAACCAGCAAGGCCAACTGCTTGCCGTAATATTAGCTGACCATATCTGCTGGTTGATATGTCGAAACACTTTAAAAAACAGGTATTTACCACATGACAGAAAGCTTTGCCGAACTGTTTGAAGCCAGTCTAAAAGACCTCGATGTAGCCCGCGGCTCCATCATCACCGGTACCGTAGTAGCTATTGATAGCGACTGGGTAACCGTTAACGCTGGGCTAAAATCCGAAGGCGTTATTCCCCGCGAAGAATTCCTAAACGAAGCAGGCGAATTAGAAGTAGCCATTGATGACGAAGTTGAAGTAGCAGTAGACGCTATCGACGACGGCATGGGCTTAACGCGTCTTTCTCGTGAGAAAGCAAAACGTGCTGAGATCTGGAAAGATCTTGAAACTGCCTTTGAAGATGAAGCCATCATCGAAGGTCAGATCAGCGGCAAAGTTAAAGGTGGTTTCACCGTTGATATCGGCCTCATCCGTGCTTTCCTACCTGGTTCTCTCGTAGATATTCGCCCCGTGCGCGATGTAGCACACCTCGAGAACAAAGACCTCGAGTTCAAAGTTATTAAGCTAGACCCTAAGCGTAACAACGTTGTTGTTTCTCGCCGTGCTGTGATGGAAGCAGAACACAGTGCCGAGCGCGAGCAGCTACTCGAAACCCTACAAGAAGGCATCGTGCTGAAGGGTATCGTGAAGAACCTCACCGATTACGGTGCGTTCGTAGACTTAGGCGGCATCGACGGCTTACTACACATTACCGATATGGCATGGCGTCGCATTAAGCACCCAAGCGAAATCGTTGAAGTGGGCCAAGAAATTGAAGTTAAAGTATTGAAGTTTGACCGCGAAAAAATGCGTGTTTCCCTAGGTCTGAAGCAGTTAGGCGAAGATCCTTGGCACGATATCGTGGGCAAATACCCAGAAGGTACCCGTGTACAAGCACGCGTTACCAACCTCACCGACTACGGTTGCTTTGCTGAAATCGAAGAAGGCGTTGAAGGTTTGGTACACGTATCCGAAATGGATTGGACCAACAAAAACATCCATCCTTCAAAAGTAGTGGCCATTGGCGACGAAGTAGAAGTGATGATCCTCGACATCGACGAAGTACGCCGTCGTATTTCCTTGGGTATCAAACAGTGTCAAGAAAACCCATGGGATGCCTTCGATAAGAAGTTCGACAAAGGCGATCGCATTAGCGGTAAGATCAAGTCCATCACCGACTTCGGTATCTTTATCGGCCTAGAAGGCGGTATCGACGGCTTGGTGCACTTGTCTGATATTTCTTGGGAAGAAGCGGGCGAAGAAGCAGTGCGCAACTTCAACCGTGGCGACGAGCTAGAAACTGTGATTCTTTCTGTGGATGCAGAGCGTGAGCGTATCTCCTTAGGAATCAAGCAGTTGACAGATGATCCCTTTGCTCAGTATGTTGCTACCAATGAGCGCAACGCCATCGTTACCGGTTCCGTTACAGCTGTAGACGCCAAAGGCGCTACCGTTGAACTAGCCGAGAACGTTGAAGCGTACCTACGTGTTAGCGAAATTAGCCGCGAGCGTGTAGAAGCAGCCAGCGACGTATTGAACGTGGGCGACACTGTAGAAGCGAAGATCACAGCGGTAGACCGCAAATCTCGCAACATCCAGTTGTCTATTCGCGCGAAAGACCAAGAAGACGAGCGCAAAGCTATTGACGGCTTAAGCAATAAGCAAGACGATAGCCAAGCACCGAAAACCATTGGTGACCTTATTAAGGCACAAATGGAAGGTAACGAATAAGTTAGGCTATACCTCCTCGGGTCGCGCCCTTGCGCGGCCCGCGGCCGGGTGGCCAAGAGGAGAACCAACGTATGGCATTAAATAAATCAGCACTCATTGGCCGCATTGCCGCGCGCCAACCTCACCTCACACCGAAAGATGTGGAAGTGGCGGTGAAAACCATCGTTGCCACCATGTCTGAAGCCTTAGCCGAAGGCAACCGCATTGAAATCCGTGGTTTCGGCAGCTTTTCCCTCAATTACCGCGCACCGCGCACAGGGCGAAACCCTCGCACAGGCAGCGCTGTAGCATTATCTGCACGTTATGTGCCGCATTTTAAACCAGGCAAACAACTGCGCGAAGGCGTGAACGCCTCCCGTGAAACGCACCCCGGGCAAGAGGCTGGTGAAGGCCGCTTGCAAGATATTCCAGTACTGCCATCATCGGATTATTAAACCACAACAATAAGGGGCTACCATGAAACCAATCCGCTGGATCCTAAAAGTATTATTAGTGTTGCTGGTGCTAGCGATCTTTTTCTCGAGCTTACTCATTTTACTGGCTAACCCAGAGCCCGTGGCCTTTGCCACTCTCATCGTAGCGGAGCCCTTTACCGCCGCCCTCGGGCAATGGCTGCTGCTGTTTTTCTTAGCGGGCATTGTGCTCGGCGCCTTGTTTGGTTTTATCGCCGGCCGTTTGTTGCTATACGCCAAGCGTGAGAAAGACAAACGCAAAGAAGTGGAAGCAAAAGCCAAAGCGCTAGAGAAAGAAGAAGCGCGGCTGTTACAGCAACAAGCACAGTTGCAGCAGCCCATTGAAGCAAAACTGGTGGAGCACAACGCTTAAACTGCCCCACAACGCCGTACTAGGGAGCTGCCAACAGCTCCCTTTTATTATTACCTCACCGAACTTAGCACACCTATGACTATCACAAGCCCCATTATCGTTGCCCTGGATTACCCCGATGCCGCCTCCGCCATGGCCATGGCTGAACGCCTAAACCCACAAGAAGTGCGTTTAAAAGTAGGCAAAGAGTTGTTTACTGCCGCAGGCCCCGCTTTAGTGGAAGCCCTGCAAAATAAGGGTTTTGAACTGTTTTTAGACCTCAAATTCCACGATATTCCTAACACCGTGGCGGGCGCCTTGCGCAGCGCAGCAAGGTTAGGCGTGTGGATGGCCAACGTACATGTAAGTGGTGGCCGCCGTATGCTCGAAGCCGCTGCCGAAGCGGTGCAAAACAGCGCACACAAGCCGTTGCTCACGGGTGTTACCGTGCTCACCAGCATGGGAGCGGAAGAGCTGCATGAATTAGGCATTACGAAGAGCCCAGCGGAGCAAGTGGAGCATTTAGCCCGCTTAGCACAAGAATGCGGCCTCGATGGTGTGGTGTGTTCGGCACAGGAAGCCGCGCAGCTGCACGAAGCGTGCGGTAAAGAGTTTTTGCTGGTAACCCCAGGCATTCGCCCAGCGGGCTCGCAGCAAGACGACCAAACCCGCATTATGACACCGCCACAAGCGCAAGCCGCAGGGGTGGATTACATGGTGATCGGCCGCCCCATTACGAAAGCGGCAGACCCAACCGCCGCCGTGCGCAGTATTTTGGAATCGTTACGTTAAGCAACGAACGCCTACAGCGCGCTCAGGCCAAATAAAAGCCTAGCGCGCACCATCTCCACCTAAACCACCGCCCGTATCGATGCCGCCGGGTGCTTTGCGCACGCGGGGTTTATCTACAGGTGGCCCACCGGTGGGTTTAGTGAGGGAAGCCGCAGAATGCTCGCCCTCAGGCAATAACAGTTCATCCAACTCGCCTCTATCCACTTTGGTGCGATGGTTCACGAAAATCTCCCGCGGCGGCACAGGAATCTCAATGTTGTGCTGGCGGAAAGCCTCTTCAATGTTCACATACACGTCGTGGTTTACCACCACCCAGTTGTCCACATCGTTAATGTATACCCGCAGCTCGTAGTTCTGCACGCCGTTAGCAAAGCCTCTAAACCACACATACGAAGCGGGGTACCACAACACGTTGGGGTGGGCGTTAGCGCACTCTAATAGCACCTTTTCCACAATCTTAGGATCGGAACCGTAGGCGGTGTGCACCGGCATACGCAAACGGGCATGGCGGCTGTTGTGGCTCCAGTTAATGAGGTTGTTGGCAATTAAATCGGAGTTAGGAATAAAAATGGTGGAGCGGTCGTAGGTTTCCACCTCGGTGGCACGCACGGAAATGCGGCGCACCTCACCGAATTCACCGTCCACCACTATCATGTCGCCCACCTTAATGGGGCGCTCAATGAGCAACATGATGCCCGCGGCAAAGTTTTGCACCAGGTTTTGCAAACCAAAACCAATACCAACGGAAAGCGCACCGGCCACTAGTGCCAGGCTAGAGAAATCTATACCTAAGGCCACCACGGAAATAATAATAGCGATGAACACGCCCACATAACCCGTGCCCGCAGCAATGGAATCCCGCGCGCCGCTATCTAAACGGGTGTTGGGCAGCAAGCTGTTGGTCATCCAACGGCGCACCATGCTGGTAATAAACAAACCAATAATGAGCATCACCAAGGCGGTGATGATATCCGTAAGCGAAATAGTGATGTTACCAATGGTGATACCCGCTAACAGCGATTGCGTCCACAGCTTCAACGTAATGGGCGGCACCCCGTAAGACCACAGCAAAATATACCCCACCGGAATAAGCAGCAGCAGGTTAATCAGCAAGCCCGTCCAGTACACCATAATTTTCACGTCTGATTCTGGGTCTTGGCGCTCGGCCCAGCGGCCTTTGCGGCGGCGCTTACGGCCTAAAAACAGCTGTTCTAAACTTTCTTTCAGCACCAAGCGCAGCAAAATGGTGATGCCTACCACGCCAATAGTGAACAGCAAGCGCGATTGGAAGTGAAACACAAAGCGGCCATAGCCCGCGATGGTGAGAAGCGGGGCGAGCATAATCAGCACCCGCACCACGCGAATGGCTTTCAACCACAGGGGTTTACTTTCCGCGCGCTCAGAAAGCTCCTCGTTAGCGTGGGCCTCTTCCTTGCTTTCCGCTTCGCTGTCTTCTTCCGCGGTGCCGTACTCTTGCGACGCGTCCACAGAGGGCGTCCAGTATTTAGGCGTGAACAGCCACGCAATGGCAAAGGCCATAATGGTGGTTTGGAACAAATAGAACACAGATTCCAAGGCAGGGGTGAGCTGCTCAAACTTCCACGCGATGGTCATAAAAGCAAAAGAAATGGTGAGCAAGCCAAACACGGTGCCAATGGCGGTGAGCAGTTTGTTGGCGTGGGCGGGCTTCACCGGCGCAATGCGCCATTGCACCAAGTTG
>DATGUF010000021.1:0-69204 GCA_035301485.1 Alcanivoracaceae bacterium | reverse complement strand
AATTCTCTGGAGCAAGATAATGTCCAAAGTTTGCCAAGTTACCGGTAAGCGTCCTATTACAGGTAACCGCGTGTCTCACGCGAACAACAGAACGAGGCGCCGGTTTAAGCCCAACTTACAGCACCATCGTTTTTGGGTGGAAAGCGAAAACCGCTTCGTACGTCTACGTGTATCCACTAAGGGTTTACGTATCATTGATAAGATCGGTATTGATACCGTGTTGGCCAATCTCCGTGCCAACGGCACCAAAATTTAAGGAGCTTAGTCATGGCGGGTAAAGCGGTTCGTGAAAAAATTAAGTTAGTGTCCAGTGCTGGCACCGGTCACTACTACACCACCACTAAGAACAAGCGCACAATGCCTGAAAAGCTTGAGCGTAAAAAGTATGATCCAGTGGTGCGTCAGCACGTGATCTATAAGGAAGCACGTATTAAGTAATTTGGCTTAGCACGGCTCCAAAAAAAGCCCCTATTATTGGGGCTTTTTTTTATGCCTAAATTTTGTTGATAAGAAAAATACTCAATGGAGGCGTCCGTAAAATGCCTGAATTACCCGAAGTGGAAACTACAAAAGAAGGCATTGCCCCTTACTTAGTAGGTAAGAAAATTACTCAAGTAGTGGTGCGTCAGCCGCAATTGCGTTGGCCCATCCCCGCAGAAGTACAAGAGCTAAAAAATGTTGAAGTGTTCAGTGTGTTGCGGCGTGCTAAATTTATTTTAATAAATACCGCTGCGGGGCAGGTGCTGCTGCATTTGGGTATGACAGGGGCGTTACGAATTTTACCCCAGGGTGTGCCGCCAGAAAAACATGATCATGTGGATATCTGGTTGAGCTCAGGGAAAATGCTGCGTTATACAGATCCACGGCGTTTTGGTGCAGTGCTGTGGGCAGCATTAGGCGAGCAGCACGCTATGTTGGCGCATTTAGGGCCAGAGCCTTTAAGTGAGGCTTTTACAGGCAGTTATTTGCATAGTAAAGCAGCAAGCCGTCGCCAAGCGGTTAAAACATTCATTATGGATAATAAAATTGTGGTGGGGGTGGGTAATATCTATGCGCAAGAAGCATTGTTTAAAGCCGGTATCCATCCATCTAGAGCCGCGGGCCGTATTAGTAAGGCAAGGTACGATAAGTTGCGCCAAGCTATTGTTGAAGTGCTGCAGGCGGCTTTGAAAGCGGGTGGCACCACGTTAAAAGACTTTACTAAAGCAGATGGGCAACCGGGTTATTTTCAACAGGAGCTTGCTGTGTATGGCAAAGGAGGCCAACCATGCACTGTGTGTGGGGCTGAGCTCAAAAAAGCCACTCATGGGCAACGAAGCACGGTGTATTGCGGCCAGTGCCAACGTTAATGAAAGCCATTTTTATAAATACTATGGCTAATATAAGAAAAATAGAGAGTTTACTTGTAGTGGTATTGCTCAAAAAATAGCAAGCATGTAAATTATTGGTTTAATTGCCTAACGAATAAGTGCATTGTTTGCTTGGGTTTGATTATTATTTTGATAAAGTGCTGCTTCTAGCACCGCATCTTACAGTGGAAAAGGGGAAAACCATGCCGTTATTAAAGCGCTCCACGCTTTCTGGATTGGTGGCCATTGTTGTGTTGTTGGCGGGATTATCTGCACCAACTGCACAAGCATATGAAGTAGTACGTGCTGATGAAAAGCCAAGTGAATTAGCCACCATGGGTGATTTTTTTATCGCTCGCCCATTATTAATCGGTGCCACGGCCTTAGGATGGGCAGCGTTTACTATTTCTTTACCCGCGAGTGCTCTTGGTGGAAACATTGACCAAGCCGCTGAAACATTAGTAAAGAAACCTGCACGCTCGGCTTTTCTTCGTTGCTTAGGGTGCACACCCGTGCAGCATGAATGGCGTGCGTCGGAAAAGCGAACCCAAAAAAAGAACGGCCAAAACAATAACTAGCACAGTATTCCAAGTAGGAGAAAACGAATGAACAAGCTATACGTAGCCTTATTGGCAGGGATAATTGGTGCTAGCGGAACAACGGTTTACGCCAGTGAAGTGGATAACACTACCGGCTATATAGGGTTAAGCTACGGCACTTTAAAACAGCAAAATAAGTTTTTTGAAGGCAAGGGAAGCACCGAGACAGATAAGTTATTTGTGCGCCTTGGCGGTGATCTTAACGAATATTTCAGCAGTGAGTTGCGTTTAGGGTTTACCGTGGATAACAAAGAAGGCAAAAGCGCTTATGCTTTTGATGATGTTTCGAAAGGGGAGAAGATTAAGTTCACCCATGAGTTTATGGTGTCGGGTTTGTTGCGCGCTGGCTTGCCTCTGGGTTCGTTAATAAAGCCTTACGTTTTAGTGGGTTACACACTTGAGCGCGAACGCTTAAGTTATAGCGGTGGCAGTAAAAACGGTAACATTCATGATATTAGCTATGGCGCAGGTATTGATCTTCGCGTCAGCAAGCACGTGGTGCTTAATGGAGAATGGATACAATACGATGATAAATCTGGCAGCCGTTTAAAAGGGCCTAGCTTTGGCATTGCAGCACGTTTTTAAGGAAGAATAAATATGATAATCAAAAGCAAAATACAAAATATGTTTCGTGCTGCTGCACTACTGGCCCCAGCCTTTTTGCTAGCCGCCTGTTTAGGTGTGGATGGTGATGAAGGAATTACCTTTGGTTCGGTAGAGGTGGTAGTTAAAAATTTTCCTGAGCCAGCTTGTACTGCAACGGTAGAAATTACATATCCAAGCATAGAAGAGGAAGAGCCTGAAAACGGTGAAGCAACTGAGCCTACAGAACCTGTGGTGCCTGTAAAAGAGGAACTGTCGATCCCCTGTGATGAGCTTGATACACTAGTGCAAGAGGTGGAAAGTGAAGATGGTGAGATAGAAAAAATAAGCGAAGAATATAGTGAATCTGCCGAGCTTAAAGCAATACTTGGGCAGCACACTGAAGTGTTGGCTTTTACAGCAGACCTCTTTGTTGAAGAAGATCAAGTAACACAAACCTTTCCACAGGTCGTTCAAAATAATAAAAACTACACTGTAAAGCTTGAAGGTGCGGAAGATTGCGTGTTTGTGGAGAATGATGCACGAACTATTACTGCACAAAAAGCAGATAAAACCTTTGTTGTGGACTGTACTGAAGATGAAGATGCAGATAACGACAACGAAGAGGATGAGATCGTAGAAGAAGATGAGGTGGACGAAGAAAGCGATGGCGAATAACATCGCTTGAAAATAACCGCACAATAAAACCGGGCTTGCCACCAAGCCCGGTTTTTTTATTAGCGTACGCTGGCTTTGCCCTCGCCGCGTGCATCGCTTGCGGCTTCAACAGTTTGGTGGGTTTTGTGCCAATGAATAGCCTGCATGTCGCCATAGCGGCGGCTCGTCTCTTTTAGGGTGTGCCCTTTATCAATTAAAGCTTGAGCTTGGGCTGAGCCTAGAAAGGTGGGCTCTACTTCCACTACATCGGGTAAGTATTGATGATGGTAACGGGGGCGGTTAACCCAGTGGAATACCGGGCGCCCGTCTAGCGCTTCCTGAATACCTAGCAAGACCATAGTAATGATGCGGCTGCCACCAGGCGTGCCTAGAATGCCCACCTGGTTGTCCCATTCTATGAAGGTGGGAGTCATAGAGGAGAGAGGGCGTTTGCCCGCCTCAATGGCGTTGGCGTTGCTACCTATCAACCCGTAAGCATTGGGCGCGCCTGGTTTGGCGGAAAAATCATCCATTTCATTATTCAGCAAAAAACCTGTACCTGGAGCCACATAACCAGAGCCGAAGGGGAGGTTGATGCTTAAAGTGGCCGCCACCTTATTGCCATGCTTATCTAAAATTGAATAGTGCGTGGTGTTTTCGCCCTGTTGTAATTCAACCTTAGGGCCAAGGCTTTCGCTGCTTGTGGGGGCTTTTATATTAATGCTTTGGGCCATTTTACGCAGATGTTTTTTACTTAACAGGCGTTCTATGGGCACGGTGACATAGTCGCTGTCGCCTAAATAAAAGCCTCTGTCGTAATAGGCACGGCGCAAGGCTTCAACGGTAAGGTGCGGCAGTAAGCTCTGCTCAATGTGGCCCTTGTTGAATTGTTCTAAGATGCCAAAGGTTTGTAATAAGGCTACGCCACCTGAAGAAGGGGGTGGTGAAGTAATAATGTTAGCGCCGCGAAACTGGCCTATTAAAGGCTCGCGTTCTACCACTTGATAATTAGCGAGGTCTTCCAATTCCCAGATGCCACCGTCGCGTTGCACCGCTTGTACGAGCTTTTCCGCCAGTTCGCCCTGATAAAAACCATCGCGGCCATGCTCGGCCAGTAAGCGTAGAGTGTGCGCTAGATCAGGCTGTTTAAGGATAAAGCCGTCAGTAGGAGCCTGTCCGTCTTGTAAGAAAATAGCGCGTGCGGCAGGATATTTGTTCAGTACAGAAGCACGCCAGGCCATCATGGTGCGGTAGCGGCGGCCCACAGGGAAACCTTCTTCGGCTATCTTGATGGCCGGTGCAAGGGTGGTGCTTAAGGGCAGGGTGCCGTACTTTTCCGCCAAGAGGGCGAAGGCAGCCGCTTGGCCAGGAATGCCAGCAGCGAGTGGAGAGTTAATGGCAAGTTGACGGTCCACCTCGCCGTGTTCGTCAAGGTACATATCTCGATGGGCTTTGCCGGGCGCGGTTTCACGGGCATCGAGAAATACGTGCTTGTCCCGTTGTTGGTCGTGTAATAACCAAAAACCGCCGCCGCCCATGCCAGAGCCAGCAGGCTCAACCACAGCTAGCACAGCCGCCACTGTTATTGCTGCATCAAAGGCATTGCCGCCCTGTTGAAGAATGTCTAAACCAGCCTCAGTGGCCAAGGGGTGGGCACTGGCAATGGCTGCTTGGGGTGGGGTGTTTGCGTTGCCGACATGGGTGAATGCCAGCAACGCAGCAAACAAAATACTACGTATTGTTTTTCCCGTTACGTTCATGTTTTTTTGCCTCTAGTGCTGTTCCTACATTGGGAGGAACAAATTCGCTCACATCGCCCTCGAGCAGGGCAATTTCACGTACTAAGCTACTAGAAATGAAAGAAAGATGCTCCGATGGCGTTAAGAAAACAGTTTCAATATTGGGCGCTAATTTACGGTTCATGTTGGCGAGTTGAAACTCGTATTCGAAGTCAGATACAGCGCGCAAACCACGTAGTAAGATATTGGCATCTTGGTCATTACAAAAATGCGCGAGCAATTTTGAAAAGCCCACCACTTTAACGTTAGATAAGTGCGTTAAGCACTCTTCCGCCAAGCTCACTCGCTCTTCAATGGAGAACAGTGGGCGCTTCGCTTCACTGAGGGCCACGGCGACGATGACCTCGTCGAACATGCGTGAGGCACGTTCAATTAAATCTTTATGGCCATTGGTGATGGGATCGAAAGTACCAGGATAAACTACGCGGTTTAAAGTATTTGTTTTCATAGGTATTTATGTCTCTATTGGGAGCTTTTCCGCGAGGATACCTTAAAGTGCGTAAAATCTGAACCATCTCCCTGCGTGTGTGTTGGTAATCATAGGCTGTTACACTGCGCTGCCTGCAATAGAGGTTGTTATTTTGAATAAGTTAAACCCCCGTCAACAAGAAGCTGTAGCCCATACCACGGGCCCTTTGCTCGTGCTTGCAGGGGCTGGTTCTGGTAAAACCAGTGTGATCACGCAAAAAATCGCTTGGCTTGTGCAGCAAAGCGGTATTCCCGCACGCCATATAGCAGCGGTAACATTCACTAACAAAGCTGCACGAGAAATGAAAGAGCGCGTAGGCAACCTAATTCCACGTGCGCAAAGCCGTGGGCTCATTGTGTCTACGTTCCATAATTTAGGGCTACGTATTTTAAAGCAGGAGCAGGCTGCTACACCATTGCGCAAAGGGTTCTCAATACTTGATCAGATTGATAGCCGAGAGTTGCTCAAGGAGGTGCTTCATCGTGGCGACAGTGAAGAAGACATCTTGGCCGCAGAGTTAATTCATCACCAAATTAGCCAATGGAAAAACGAATTAGTGGGCCCTGCCATGGCGATGAGCTATGCAGATACCCCTGAGCAATTGCGGGCTGCGGTGGCTTACGGGCAATATGATCGGATGCTGCGTGCCTGTAACGCAGTGGATTTCGATGACCTCATTTTAATGCCCGTGCAATTGTTTAAAGAGCAACCGCAAATATTAGAAAAATGGCGTAATCGTATTCGTTATTTGTTAGTGGATGAATACCAAGACACGAATACAGCACAGTACGAATTGGTGCAGCAGCTGGTAAAGCCCTTGGGGCGTTTTACAGTGGTGGGTGACGACGACCAATCTATTTATGCGTGGCGTGGTGCACGGCCAGAAAACCTAGCAAAACTCCAAGAAGATTGGCCCAACCTGACGATGGTGAAGTTGGAGCAAAACTATCGCTCCACGGGCCGTATTTTAACTGCTGCTAACGCGGTGATCAGTAACAACCCGCACGTGTTTGAAAAAACCTTGTGGTCTGATTATGGCTATGGCGACCCAATCCGAGTGGTGGCTATGCGCGATGAAGATGCTGAAACAGAATGGATTGCCACAGATATCTTCCATAAACGCACCCAGTCGCATTTAAAGTGGAGTGATTTCGCCATTTTATATCGGGGTAATTTTCAATCGCGCCCTATGGAAACAAAACTGCAAAGCCTACAAATTCCTTACAAGGTATCGGGCGGTAAAAGCTTTTTTTCTCGCGCAGAAATTAAAGACATCATGTGTTATTTGCGCCTTTTAGTGAACCCTGATGATGACAACGCTTTTTTGCGTATTGTGAACACACCACGGCGAGAAATTGGACCTATCACTCTAGAAAAATTAGCGGGGTGGGCGGCGCAGCGAAACCAAGGCATGTACCACGTGTGTGATGATATGGGGCTAGCTAGTGTTATGCCTGCGAACGCGGTGGAGCGCTTACGCAATGTGAAACAGTGGTTAGATGCTAAACGGCAGCAGTGTTTTCAAGAGAACAGCTTGCAAGCTATTCGCGGGTTAATTTTAGAAATGGATTACGAAGGATGGTTGCAGCAAAATGCGCCCAGCCCACGTGTGGCTGAACGACAAATTGAAAATGTCTGGTCGTTGGTGGCTAGCATCGAGCGCATGATGGATAAAGATGATGAAGCAGATTTGGAATCGGTGATCGCGAAGCTCGTGCTGATTGATATGCTCGAACAACAAGACAGTGAAGAAGATACGGACCGAGTGCAATTGATGACTTTGCACGCCGCCAAGGGCTTGGAGTTTCCTCACGTATATATGATGGGTGTTGAAGAGGAACTGCTGCCGCACCATGCCAGCATCGAGGCAGACACCATTGAAGAAGAACGCCGTTTGATGTACGTAGGCATCACGCGTGCGCGTGAGCAATTAACGCTTTCTTATGCGCGTAGCCGCCGCCAGTTTGGTGAGCGAGTAGCTACTGAACCCAGCCGTTTTATCGATGAAATGCCGCAGGAAGATTTAACCTTTGTGGGTGAAACCGATAAAAATGACCCTGAGCGTGTGGCGGAGGTGGCGGAATCTAATTTAGCTAATCTACGAGCCATGTTGTCTGGGCAATAAAAAAGCCACCTGTGTAAACAGGTGGCCTTGCAGAGCTAATACTACGAAAACTTAGTTAAGCTGATCGAGCATGTACTGAACGGTGTTGGCCATTTCTGCGTCTGTGCAGTCGCCACAGGTGCCTTTAGGTGGCATGGCGTTTAGGCCTTGCAGAGAATGCTCCACTAGGGTGTCGAAGCCTTGTTCTACACGTGGAGCCCAGTCTTCATTGCTGCCTAGTGCTGGTGCACCTAGTAAAGCAGCGGTGGCTGGGCCGTGGCAGGCTACGCATGAAGCATTATAAATTTCTTCGCCAGAACGGCCGGCGACTTCTTCCGCAGCTTCTTCCTCAACAGCTTCAACTTCTTCAGCTGGGGCAGGTTGCTCTGCCTCTTCAGTTTCAGTTGCCTTGGCGGGCTCAATAGCTGGGCCAACGTCTTGGCCAGTGGATTCTTTAACCATGTACTTAACAGCGAGCATAAGCTCTTCGTCTGTACAGTCGTTACAGGTACCTTTCGGTGGCATAGCGCCTAGGCCGTTGATGGCGTGGTCCATCATGGTGTCAAAACCTTGGTCAAGGCGTGCTTGCCAGCCATCAGCTTTACCAAATTCGGGAGCGCCTAATGCAGAAGCGGTGGCTGGAGAGTGACAAGTTGTACAGGTTTTGTTGTAAATATCTGCACCGGAGCGGGTAGCCGCTACAGCTGCTTGGCCAGTTTGGCCGGAGGTAGCAGCGCTTGCGCCGGAGCATTCTTGGCCTTGAACACACACGGTGCCAGTGGGTTTAATACGTTCTGCTATGGCATTCTTAGCAGCGCGATCAAGAACAGAAGGAGCATCGGCTTGGGCTAAGCCTGTTAGTAGGGTGGCAGAGAAAGCAATGCCAAGTAGCAGTTTTTTCACTTTGTGTACCTCGTTATTAATGTGGCCTAAGAGCTTAAGTTTAAGCTGCGTAGCATGATATCTCAAAAGAGTATTGCGCGATTATACCTTTGAAAGCAGATGGGTGAAACGCACGAAAGGCATCATTGCTCATATTCCATCACAAAATGCGGTAAAGATAGCTTAAATGTGCTGCCTTTGCTTGAGGTCTCTTGAACGGAAATGCTACCGTGATGGCGTTGTGCCACCACTTCCACAAAACGCAGCCCAAGCCCCGCTCCATGTTCACCTTTGGTTTTAATATTGTTAGAGCGGGCGAAGCTTTTAAAGAGATCTTGAATAAATTCAGGCTCTATACCTACCCCTTCGTCGCTTACTAGCAATACCACCTCGTCGTCCTCTAAAGCTAAATTAATAGTAGTGGTGCTGCCTTTAGGGCTGTATTTAACAGCGTTTGAGAGTAAGTTCTCAACGGCTCTTTCGAGTAGTTCCGCGTGTCCGTTTACCCACACATCATCATCTTTTGCGTAGTGAAAGGACAGCTCTTGATCTTTATGCTTAGCGCGAACAATGGTTTGCTCTATGGCGTGTTCCATAATTTCGAGCATATCCACTGGCCTGAAATCCATCTCTTGCATGGATTCAGCGCGTGCAAGTTGTAAGAATTGCTCAGCAATAGTTAAGCTGCGTTGCGCATAAAAACGAGTGTGTTTTAAGAGTTCCTGTGTGGCTTCATCATGCTCTTTATCCTTGTGCTGTTCCGTAAGTGCCAATAACGACACCATAGGGCTGCGTAAATCATGGGATAAAAAATCGAGCATTTCACTCTTGGTGCGCATGGTTTGCTTCACTTCAGAGATATCTTTCATGGTAAGAATGAGAATCTCACCGGTTTGCTCATCCACTTTGGTGCGTAAGATATCTAGGTAAATATCTAAATGGTTAAATGTTTTGCACTCAACGTTACTGCGCCCTGTTTTAATGGCGGTGGCTACTAAGTTCAGCCAGTTATCTTGTTCGCGGCTGAAAACAAGCTTGCGGCCAAATTGAAGCAAGTTCGTTTGTTTGGTGTCGGGGGTGTTAATGTTTAGCCAAGCTGAAGCTTGCGCATTCACATAAAGTAATTCCCCAGCTGCGTCTGAAATAACAACGCCATCACTCATTTGCGTCAAACTAATATCAAAGAAATGAGTTAAGGCATCTTGGCGAGCCTCTTGCGTGCGCACTTTTTGCATTTGTATGGCTAAAGAATCATAAAAGAGCTCTTCTGGCTTTTCTCGAGTAAGCGGCTGGCAGCGTCTCAGCACAGAGCGCACCCACTGTTGTTGTTCGGCGGTGGGCGTTTTTTCCCAAATAATCGTCAGCTCATAGCGTTGCTTATCGTGAGTAAAAAGAAACCGCTCGGCGTTACTGCCCTGCCAAGCTTTTCTTGAAGAAACTGGCTCGCCTCCTTGTTTTGTGGCGCCGGTGGGTTTGAGCGCTAAACGCCATGACTCCACAGGCAGCGTTATTTCTAGCATGGTGATAGCGCTGTTTAGTGGAGCAGGCTGAATGAGCCTGAGGTTGAGGTCGTCGTGCACGGATAAGCGCCGCAGCGAACGACGAATGTGCGCTAGGGAAGATTCTAAACGGCGCCATGTCCATAGAGGGTAAGTGAGTAAAGTGCCGAGTAAAGCGGGCCCAATGGGTAGCCACTTGTGCTGCCAAGCCAGTAAAACATAGCTGAGTGCTAGCGCGCTTACTAGCATGGCAAACACGAAGGGGATAGCCCAACGAGGTGAGAGCAAGGGCAAGAGTAAAGGCGTGGCTAGTACGAGGGCGAAGGTAATAGCCCAAGTGCTAGTAACAGATGTGGGCTTAATGAGAGCATTGGCGCGTAAGGCGCTGAAAATGTTAGCGTTAACTTCCACGCCTGGCATTAGCCCGCTGCTGTCTGTTGAGGGCACAGGTAATAAGTCGCCAAGCCCAGAGGCCGTAGCACCAACAAACACCACCTTGTCTTTAAACTGCTCTGGGGATACCCGTTGATAAATCACATCAGAAGCAGAGATAGGTGGCGCGATGTTATCAAGCTCTTTAAAGGGCACCATGCGATAGTGGCGCGGCTCTATTTGTAGCCTTTCAGGAGGTGGCTCTGGGCGAATTTCAAAATGTGGAGTGTGCTCGGGGTCTAAAAATTCGTTGAGCACTAGTGTTAAATGCTTCCAAGATGGCTGGCCTATTCCTGTGCGTAGATGGATGCCACGCACTACGCCGTCGTCGTCGAGTTTCGCGTTCACATGGCCCATTCCCGCTGAAGTTTGTGCGAAAAACATATGTGGCATGGTTTCCAGTATTTCATCTTCGGAGTTGGTCGCAAAATGCACGGGCAGGAATACTTTTTCACTAGCGCTGAAAGCGCGCATCAAGGCGCCGTCGGATTCAGGGCGTGTACGATCGGGCTCAGAAAAAGTGAGGTCGAGTACGATGGCTTTGCTGCCAAAATCATTTAATTGTTCAATAAGGTGGGCGTGCACGCGCCTATCCCATGGCCAAGCACCTATTTCAGCTAAGCTTTTTTTATCAATACCCACAATGGCAATGTCCGAGAAATCGGTGACAGGCAACAGGGGTATCATACGATCATAAATATAGCGGCTTAGCGGCGTGGTCACATCGCTGCGCAACATTAATGCGGTTAAGACGGCTATGACGATAAGTACGGCAAGATGTTCGAGAAAATATCGATGAGATATTTTTGCCATGGCTAAACCTATAAGCGCAAAAATGGGCGGTTTATGTGCTGTGCCGCCCATTCTTGTTGGGGTTGTTGCTGATTAATTATCTTCGGAGCTAGTAGCTTCTAAACGATAACCGTGCTGGTAGATAGTTTTAATGCGGTAGCCGCGTTCAGGCCGTATTTCTAAGCTGCGGCGAATACGGCTGATGTGCACATCTACCGTGCGCGATTCAATGGCAGATAGAATACCCCATACTTTTTCTAGCAAGTGGCTACGCGACATGAGCTTTCCGACGTTTTGAAAGAGGTAGCTGGCTAATTCGAAATCTTTGTCGGTTAGTTTTACTACTTCACCATCGAGCCGAATGGTGCGATGCTCACGATCAATGGTCCAAGGACCCACTTCTTGAATGGTAGTGGGTACTACTTCGCCCACACCGGAACGTCGGCCGAGGGCATCGATACGAGCGAGCAATTCAGCTTTTTGTACAGGTTTAATCATGTAATCATCGGCACCGTCTTTTAGGGCGCCAACAATAGAGGCTTCGTCGTCACGTTGGGTGGCAAAAAGCACGGGTACAGCGTTTCCACTTGCTCTTACTTCAGAGAGCACCTCGCGGCCGCTCATGTCTGGTACTTCCCAATCTAGTAGCAGCAAATCAAAGGTTTCACGGCGCATCATCACCATAAACTCGCGGCCGCTAGCACTGTGCATGCAGGTGTGGCCCGCTTCTGTTAACCAGTTACGGATTAATTCCGCTTGGGTTTTATCGTCTTCAAGATAAGCGATACGCAAGGCGCAGCTCCTTATGCCATTAAGCTTGTGTAAACATTTAAAATATCAAAAAGCACAAGCAGAATAATAAGTTATATGAGAGGCTAGATGTTACGGCCGTTATTATAAAATGAAACAGTAGCAACCTTAAAGTTGCGCTGCAACTAGCACCGAGCATTGTGCCATTAATCTCTGGCCATGGGGGCAATGGAACTTTGACGTATTCGTGTTTTACTAGGCTCATAATGGGAAAGCTATAGTGCTATAGTGCCTAGAAAAACAACAATGAATGGGCGATCGTAACGTTGCCACGAAGCTGGAGAAGCATATTTATGACATCAATTACTGTAGAAGCTGCGACACAAGAGCTGCAAAAAATACTGGCTGCGCAGCGTGAAGCCTACGGCAAAAATCCATACCCCTCTTTGCAAGAAAGGCGTGCCTCGTTAGATAAGCTCGATGCAGTGGTGCGCAACAATGTGGACCTAATTACCGCTACGCTCAATGAAGATTTTGGTAGCCGCTCCGAGGATGAAACAAAAATAGCCGAGATCTTAACCACTCTGGAAGGTATTAAATACTACCGTAAGCGCATTCGTAGATGGATGAAGCCAGAGCGTCGTGGGCTTGGCTTAATGGGCTTTCCAGGTGAGGCAACAGTGGTGCATCAGCCTCTTGGTGTTATTGGTGTGATTGTGCCTTGGAACTATCCTGTTTACTTAGCGCTTGGCCCTTTATTAGCGGCCCTTGCAGCTGGTAACCGCGTGATGATCAAAATGAGCGAGTTCACGCCAAAAACAGGGGAGATGTTGAAGAAACTGCTGGCAGAGGTTTTTCCAGAGGACCACGTAGCAGTGATAAACGGTGAATTAGAAGTTGCCACTGCTTTTTCATCGTTGCCGTTTGATCACATCTTGTTCACAGGGTCCACCGCGGTGGGCAGGCACATTATGCGTGCAGCGGCGAATAACTTAACGCCAGTTACCCTTGAGTTAGGTGGAAAGAGCCCCGCTATTATTGGTGAAGATTATCCCATGAAAGATGCGGTAGAGCGTATTGCCTTTGGTAAGTGTTTCAACGCCGGCCAAACATGTGTGTCGCCTGATTATTTGCTTTGCCCAGAACAACGCATTGATGAATTTGTGCAAGAGTTCATAGCCCAAGTGAGCGCTATGTATCCCACTATCGTTAATAATCCGGATGTAACGAGCATTATTAACCAGCGTCAACATGATCGTTTGCAAAGCAATTTGGCCGATGCAGAGGCAAAGGGTGCAAAAATCATACGTGTTAACCCTGCCAACGAATCTTTCGAGAACACGCGCAAAATGCCGTATACCTTAGTGCTTAATGTTACGGATGAGATGAAAATAGCGCAGGAAGAAATTTTCGGCCCGATTATGTTGGTGTATGGCTATAAAACACTAGAAGAAGCCGTGGCCCACGTGAATGCGCGTCCGCGTCCGTTGGCATTGTATTACTTCGATTGGAGCAATGAGCGTGCCAACTATGTGATTGCGCACACGCACTCTGGTGGAGTGTGTATCAACGATACTATGAGCCATGTGGCCATTGATGATCTCCCCTTTGGTGGCGTGGGTGATTCGGGCATGGGGCAGTATCATGGCCGCGAAGGTTTTTTAACCTTTACTAAACCGAAATCTGTTTTCCGTAAGGGGCGCATTAATGGCACAGCGATGCTATTGCCACCCTTTAACAGAAAAACCCATGAAATGGTGTACAAGTTCCTCTTGAAAAAATAATGCTAGAACAGGGAGCGATAGCTTAACGCCTCTTGTATGGCGGGTTTTAGTATTTTTTCTTGGTTGTTTAAATCGCTGATCGTTAAAGCGATGCGCATAATACGATGCAAACCTCGCGCGGAAAGCGAGAGGTTTTGCATCACCTTACTTAACCACTCCTCGTAATCAGTAAAGTATGGCTGTAGCTCGTTGGGCCGCAGTTGTACATTTAGTTTTCCTTGCCTATCGAATTGTTTTTGCTGTGCCACAAGCACGCGTTTACGCACGCTGGCGCTGCTTTCAGCTGGTGCAGCGGCAAATAATTCCTGCGGTGCGGCAGGTGTTACCGATACATGTAAGTCGATGCGGTCTAATAAGGGGCCGGAGATCTTTTGTTGATAGCGCTGCGCTTTGCCGCACATATGGCCACAGCTTTTTTCTGGGTAACCAAGCCAACCACAGGGGCAAGGGTTCATGGCCGCTATCAGTTGAAAATTAGCGGGATAGGCTATCTTTCTATCAGCGCGGCTAAGGTAAATGACCCCTGTTTCTAATGGCTCGCGTAAGGCTTCCAGTGCAGCTCGATTAAATTCAGGCAGTTCATCTAAAAATAACACTCCATGATGGGCCAGTGTTACTTCGCCTGGGTTAAGTTGGCGCCCGCCACCTAATAAGGCGGCGCTGGAAGAGGAGTGATGCGGAGAACGCTGGGGTGGGAAATAAAACTTTTCCACCGTGCGCCTTTCGCCCAAGGAGTAAATCGCTGCCACAGTAAGTGCCTGCTCCTTTGTGAGCGGTGGCAGCAAACTAGGAAGGCGCTCAGCAAGCATGCTTTTACCACTACCTGGTGGCCCGCACAGTAATAAAGAATGGCCGCCAGCGGCCGCGAGCTCTAAGGCTCTTTTAGCAGCGGATTGCCCCTGTACTTCGCTTAAACAGGGCCCCTCTGCGGCATGTGAAGGCACGGCAGGGGGTTGCGTGTAAGTGTTTTTGTTCTTTTTAACGAGCATGGTGCAAAGCTCTTTGAGGGACTCTCCGCCTTGTACAGCATAGCCACTTAACGCTGCTTCAGTGGCCATGCAAGTAGGTAGATAGAGCACTTTGTTGGCTCGCCCTGCAGCCAAGGCGGCGGGTAAGCTTCCTTGGCAAGGGCGCAAGGTGCCATCTAGTGCTAGCTCGCCAATAAATTCTTTGTTGTGCCAACCGTTTTGGTTAATTTGATGGCTAGCAGCTAGGATGCCGAGGGCGATGGGAAGATCAAAACGTCCGCCGTGTTTGGGCAGGTCAGCAGGGGCTAAATTAACGGTGATGCGTTGCTGTGGGAAGCGAAAACCGCTGTTGAGAATGGCCGAGCGAACGCGGTCGCGGCTTTCACGCACGGCGGCTTCTGGAAGGCCCACAATGGAAAAGCCAGGCAGCCCGCCAGAAAGGTGAGTTTCCACTCTTACTTGGGGGGAACTTAAGCCTACTTGAGCTCGGCTAAATACCAACGAAACTGCCATACATCGCCTCCGTATTACTGTGGTATTAACGTAACGCGGAGGCTGTTGAGAGTGTGACAGTGAATTAAAACAAGGTGGGTACGAAACGGCGTAGAAAAATGTAGGAGAAGGTTTAGCTTGCCGAGTTTTTTTCTAGTTCAGCGACAATTTTTTCCAGCTCTTCTAATTTCTCACGAGTGCGCAGCAACACTTGGCGCTGCACTTCAAATTCTTCGCGGCCAATAAGATCGAAGCGTGCCAAAGCTTCTTGTAGCACAGCCTGTACGTTACGCTCCACATCGTGACGTAATTCACCAAGCCCGCTGGGCATGCGAGCGCTTACTTCGGCGGCAATGCGATCGATTAAAGGGATTTGACTCATGATGGATGCCTATGTATTGAGGATTTTCGTTATTGTAACAAAACTGGGGCGGCACATCTGCTTGTTAGCGCTTAAGCAAAGCATTGGGTTGGCCCAAACTACAGCGTGATGGAACAGTAAAGCATTATAAGTGTTGTGAATCACTGCTGTAATGGTGCACAACCATTCATTACACAGGGCGAATAGCTCATGGAAAAAAGAACGTATTCAGTGCCATCCAAAGGGGTGGAATTGCAAGCCTACACTTGGGGTGACAGTAGCAGAACCCCAATAGTGTTATTGCACGGTTACCCGGATAACCATTTGGTGTGGCAGAGTGTGGCAGAACGTTTATCGCAAAACTTTTACGTGGTGAGCTACGATATGCGTGGAGCAGGCGCTTCTAGCAAGCCTAAGGGGCGCAAACACTACCAGTTTCACCTTCTGGAAGCGGATTTTACCGCGGTAGCAAAGGTTTTGTTAGCAGGGCGTTCGTTTCACTTAGCAGGCCACGACTGGGGCTCCATTCAAGGTTGGGAGTTTATAACCAGCGGGGAAATGCAAAGCCGGATTCTTTCATATACATCTATTTCAGGCCCTTGTTTAGACCATGCTGCATACTGGTTTCGCGCTCGTTTTAATAAAAAAGGTGCGTCGGCATTACTGGGGCAAACGCTTAACTCTTGGTACATAGCCTTGTTTCAATTGCCTTGGTTGCCAGAAGCAATGTGGCATGCGGGGTTAGGAGCAAGATGGCCGTGGTTTCTCAAGCAAGCAGAAGGTGTGCAAGAGGTGGAGGTAAATCCATACCAAACCAGTGACGGTGCAATGGGTGTTTGGCTGTATCGCGCTAACATGTTGCCCACCTTGTGTAAGCCGCAAGAGCGTTATGCGCATTGCCCTGTGCAATTATTAGTGCCTACGCAAGATAGATATGTGAGTGCTGCTTTGTTTGACGATTTACCCCGTTGGGTGCCAGAGCTGTACCGCACTGATGTGGAGGCCGGCCATTGGCTTACATTGTCGTCGCCCGAGCTCGTGGCTAACAAACTCTCAAGGTTTGTGCAGGCCGTTGAGGTTGGTGAAACTGAAGCTATCATGCGTGATGAGCGTGTTAGGTAACCGAAGATAGGAAAAGAAGATGAGCAAAGAAGCGCCGTATGGCCAAGGTGATGCCACGTTACAAGCGGTGGGTGGGGGAGCCGCTTTAAGGCGCTTGGTGGAAGTGTTTTACCGCATTATGGATGAGGCTCCTTATGCGCAAGAAATAAGAGCCATGCATCCCGCTAATTTAGAACAATCCATCGATAAACTAGCACGCTTTTTATCCGGCTGGATGGGCGGGCCACGTTTGTATCAAGAAAAATACGGGGCCATCAGAATTCCCCACGCTCATACGCCTTGGAAAATAGAGCAACAGCATGCTGAAGCGTGGTTGCAGTGCATGGCGGATGCTTTGCAAGAGCTTGAGTACCCGCAAACATTACAGGAATATTTGCTCACGGAATTGGCACGGCCTGCGCAGCGTATTGTTGCAGTGAATAGGCACCACCGTGGTGCCTGAAGTGAAACGCCAGCTTGGGGAAGCTGGCGCAGCGGAGGTTACAGAGCGGCTGTTCTTCTACTTCTAAACACGCCTTTTTTCTTTTTGATAGGGTGGCTAAATTGCAATATACCATCATCTAATTTGCTGAGTTTCAGCATAATAAAATCAAACAAATAGTTTTGCTTTACTTTCCAAGGCGCTTTGGTGCCCTGTTTAGGGAAGGCATCTAAAGCACGCTGAACATAGCCTGCGCTAAAATCGAGGAACGGGCGCGTCTTGATGTTCGTGTCTTTTAGCACGGGCATCACTTGGCGCATGCCTCTACGTTCCATGTTAGTCAAAATGCGGCAAATATATTCAGCGCCAATATCTGCTTTTAGAGTCCAAGAAGAGTTGGTGTAGCCAAAGATCATGGCTACATTGGGCAAATTGCTGAACATGAGCGAGCGGTATGCGATGGCTTTGCTGATGTCATAAGGTTGGTCATCTACGCTAAGTTGTGCGTTCCCAAGTAGCTGCAATTCTAGCCCTGTTGCGCTGATGATAATATCCGCTTCTAGATGTTCGCCGGATTTGAGTTGAATACCTGTTTCGGTGAAGGCCTCGATATGGTCGGTGACCACAGAGCCTTTACCTTCTCTTAAAGTGCGGAAAAGGTCGCCATTAGGCACAGCGCATAAGCGCTCATCCCAAGGGTTGTAGGTAGGCGTAAAGTGTTTCATGTCTACGTGTTCGCCCACTTGTAACTGCACCTGCTTTTGGAGCAAATGACGCATGAGCTTAGGCTGTACTTTGCTCAGATTGTAAACGGCCATTTGTAGAGCAACGTTGCGTGTGCGGGCAAGGTGATACACCGCTTTTTCTGGCAGCACTTTACGCAGCTGAATAGAAATGTTGTCTTTCTTCGGCACTGAAGCAACGTAAGAAGGCGAGCGTTGCAACATAGTAACGTGCTGTGCTTTATCAGCTAAAGAAGGCAGCAGTGTTACGGCGGTGGCGCCACTACCAATAATAACAATCTTTTTATTGCTGTAATCTAAATCTTCAGGCCACAACTGAGGGTGAATAAATTCACCTTTAAAATTTTCTCGCCCTGGGAATTCGGGAGTGTAGCCGGCGTCATACCGGTAGTAACCGGTGCAGCCCACAAGGAAATTACAACTGAACGTTTTTTGTTTGCCACTTTCTTTGTCGGTAGTGGTGAGGTACCAGCGGGCGTCGCTAGAGGACCAGTTAGCATGCTCAACATGGTGGCCAAAACGAATGTGCTCTCGCACGCCATATTCATCAGCGGCTTCGTTAATATAGGCGCGAATGGTGTGGCCATCGGCGATGGATTGGTCGTCTTTCCAAGGCTTAAAAGAATAACCTAAGGTGAACATATCAGAGTCGGAACGAATACCAGGGTAGCGGAACAAGTCCCACGTACCACCGATTGCATCGCGGCCTTCAAGAATCAGATACGTTTTATTAGGGTTGTTTCTGGTGAGGTGGCAAGCCATACCTATACCAGAGAGCCCCGCGCCAATAATGATGACATCTACGTGTTGTGCGGCCATGTTTGTACTCAACTGTTGTGCGCACGCACAGCGGTGTGCGCTGTAAATTATTTTAATTTTGTTCCTTGCACTGTAGCACTTGCGTGCATGAAGAGCATGGCATGAGGTGTTCGTACCAATGACGTCTGAGCCAATTAGGATGCCGAGAAAGTATGGCTCCTGCACCAGTTTTTATGGTTTGTTATTGAACCAATAAGAGTAGCGGTAGTCTTGAAAAGGTAACAGCAATGCCGCACTATTTTTGTTTTTGGTGCTTGCAGTGCTTGCTCAAGGTAGGCCACACTGTGTGCACCTTGTGAAGTTTAATTAAAACAATATGCAAAGCTGCTGTGAGGCAGTGCATGACGTGGAGGAAGAATGAGAAAAATTAGCGTGCTTTTTGCAGCAGTAATGTTAGCGGCATGTGGCAGTGAGAAAGCAGTTTCTGAAAATGACAATGCGGCTTCTGCAGATGCCGCAGTGATGGAGCAGGCTGCTACAAATGGCACATACGACATTAAAAAAGTATCTTACGCCTTAGGTTATTTAGGCGCTGAGCAGCTTAAAGACAACATGGAAGACCTCGACATGAACTCTTTTTTAGAGGGTCTTTCACAAGGCATTAAAGGGGTGGACGAAAAGAAATTAAGCGTTTCCCGTGAAGAAATGGAAGAAGCCATTAATGCTTACCAGCAAGCAAAAATGGAAGAAATGATTGCCGAGCAGCAAAAGCAAATGGCGCAGGCTCAAGAACTTGCTGAGAAAGGCCAGGCTTACATGCAGGAGAACGCCGAGAAAGATGGCGTCACCGTACTAGACAGCGGCTTGCAGTACGAAGTGCTTAGCAAAGGTGAAGGCGATGAAAAGCCAACCCTAGAAAGCTTAGTAACCACGCACTATCACGGTACGTTAATTGATGGCACAGTCTTTGATAGCTCTGTGGATCGTGGTGAGCCAGTGACGTTCCCGCTTGGTGATGTTATCGAAGGTTGGCAGGAAGCACTGCAGCTCATGACAGTGGGCGATAAGTGGCGCATAGTGTTACCACCAGAGCTAGCTTATGGCGAGCATGGTACCGGTGCTATTGGGCCAAACAGTGTGCTGGTATTCGAAGTAGAGTTGCTGGAAATTGATGCAGAGTAATTAATCACTCACACATCAGTTTTGCACGCCTCGGGCTAGCCATAGCTCGGGGCGTTTTGCTTAATGGCCTAGCATTAGGGTTAATGTGGGCCAAAGCCAGGGCAGCAATATTGCAGTAGCAAAGCCAGTTAAACTCAATGCTAAGCCAGCGAAGGCACCGGCTTTGGGGCTTTCTTCAAAGGCTTTTGCAGTGCCAATCGCATGCGCTACTAAACCAAGCGTAAAACCACGTACGCGCTCATCTTTAATGCCTATGGCATCCATAATAGGAGGTGCCACCACGGCTCCAAAAACGCCTGTAAAAGCTACCGCAGCAGTCACCAAAGCGATGTAGCCGCCTGTATGTTGCACCAGTTCAAGGGCAATGGGTGTGGTGATGGATTTAGGTGCAATGGAACTTAGCACTTCGATGGGGGCGCCTAGCCACGCGGCTAGTAAGACGGTGATAAGCAGAGCAAAGAGGGCTCCTAATACGGTGGTAATGAGGATGGCACGCCAGTTTTCGCCAATGTTGTTGAGCTGCTTATACAGTGGCCAAGCCAACGCCACGGTGGCAGGACCTAGCATGAAGAGTAAGAGCTGGGTGTAATCAAGATAGGTTTTAAAATCAATAGCTAGTTGGTGTAGCACCCAAGTTAACGGGCCGAGGGCCACGATTAAGGGGTGGCACAATGGAAAGCGATGACTCTTTTTATACACCCACTCGCCTAAGCGATAGCACACAAAAGTGAGCAGCAAGCTAAACAGCGGGCCCTGTAATAGTTCTACCATAGTTATTTTTTCAGTAGCCTTTGTAGTGATAACGCCACTACAGGAATAGTAATGATAGTGCCAAATACAAGCGCCACGAGCAGCGCTAAACCATATTGAGAAAAGCGATGCCACTCAAGTACAAGGCCGGCAGCAATAGGGAAGAAGAGGAGCGTTAAGTTGTTAATAAGGGCGTTAGCTGCGGGTGCTGTGAGCGTTTGCAAGGGGCGCCAGACAATGAGGCCGCTTAAGAGAATGAGCATGCCCATGATGGGGCCTGGTAAGGGCAGACCCAACCCATAAACGATTAACTCACCAAGAAGTTGGCAGAGGAGTAAAACGATAAAACCATTGATAATCACGTTGCGTGTGTAAAACCCTAATTAGGTGTAGAGCGAGGCCAAACAACCCAAGCTATGGCGGTGGCAAAAAGAGCAATAAAACCTGCTAGCGCAAGTTCGGGCAAGGTTAAACCAATAAAGGTCCAATCCACTTCTGCACATTCACCAGAGCCGCTGAAGACCATGGATAGAACATCCTGTAGCGGAAAAATAGAAAGCATGTAATCAAGGCCGGGCCCGCATTCGGGTACTTGGTCTGCTGGTAAGTTTTGCAACCAAATATGCCTTCCGGCAACCACAGTTCCCCATACCACAGGAATGGCGATGAGAATGCCATAAATAACGCGGCCTATCCGTGCAGGGTTATGCAGTGCCGCTAAGAAAAATAAAACGCCAGCCGCCACGTAGCCCACTCGTTGAAAGGTGCATAGGGGGCAGGGCTCTAAACCGCCAAAGTGTTGCAAATATAAGGCCGATGCCATGGCGAATATGCTCATTAATACACCGGCAAAAGCAATATAGCGGGGAGATAGTTTAGTCATGGCAAAGCGCTCTTTGATTAAATTAATATTTAGCTTTTCTTTTTAGCACGATTATTGTCAAACGTTAACTATTAATAGGCAGATATTAATCGCGATAATAGTTCGCTAAAAACTCTTCAAAGCTAATGCTGTCAGTGTTTTCTATCTCTATTTGCTCTTGTAAGCTTTCGGTGGCTAATGTTGCCAGTTGTTGCGCAGTTTTTTTCTCTGTTGGTTCAGCAAGGAAGAAATCTTGGTGTTCTTTAGCCTTTTCCATAGCAAACTCAAAGAAGCTTTGCTGCTTGTCATCCAGTTGCTGCAGAATGCGAGCAGAGGGAGTGAGCTCAGGGTTATTAACTTTGTTGCGTTGGGCTTGCACGGCTTTGCGGTAAGCAGTGCTGTTATGAGCTTGGTCGAATAGTTCTGCAATGGCGTCTAAATCATCTAGCAGCTCGGTGGCCCAATCTTTCAGCGTGGTGGGCGTGCCAAAATTACATAGTTCAATACTCGTGTTGCGGCCTTGGTATACCACTTTGCGGAAGTTGTCTTTCGCTGCCTTAAGTACGGATGCATCAAGTTGCGGTGAATCTGATAAGAGGCAATAAGTGGCGAACATATCTAGGAAGCGCATTTGCTCTTCGTTTAAACCTAGGGGTTCAAACGGGTTGAGATCGATCGTGCGAATTTCAACATATTCCACGCCGCGTTTTGCGAGTGCTTGGGTGGGGCGTTCGCCAGAACGTGCTGTTTGTTTAGGGCGCACTGAAGAGTAGTACTCATTTTCTATTTGCAAAATATTAGCATTGAGCTGCTGATATTCGCCGTCCACCAACACGCCAATTTCCTCGTATAGAGGCTCAGGGGTGTTAATCGCTTTGGTGAGATCGCGCACGTATTCATCGAGGTTGTTGTAGCTAATTGATAATGCAGATTGCGCGTTATTTTGGTAGCCAAGATCACTCATGCGTAGCGAGGTAGCATAAGGCTGATATAAAGTGCCGCGGGATAAGTTAATTAGCTGATGGTCGCGGCCATCTAAGAAAGTAGCGCATACCGCAGGTGATGCGCCAAACAGGTAATTGATGAGCCAAGAGTAACGTTGAAAGTTTCGTGTTAAATCAAAATAACGGCAGGAAATAAAAGTTTGTAGTTCACTATTATCTTGCTCCGCCGCTTGGTGGCGCCGCCAAAACTCTTTTGAGTAAGAGACGTTGTAGTGCACGCCCGCGATGGTTTGCATGCGCCTGCCATAACGGTTGCCAAGCCCCATGCGGTATACGTTTTTCATGCGTCCAGAGTTGGAAGTGCCGTATTCACCTAAGGGAATGCCATCATCATCTGTCATGATGCAGGGCATAGAGTTCACCCACAGCAGCTCCTCGCCAATGTGCTGATAGGTGTAGCGGTGTAATTGCTCTAGCAAATCTAGAGGTTCGCTGAGCGATTCGGTGGGCGGCGTAATGAATTCAAGCAGCGCCTCAGAGTAATCGGTGGTGATATAAGGGTGCGTGAGTGCCGAACCAAGCGCTTTGGGGTGCGGGGTTTGCGCCAAATAGCCACGCTCCGTGATACGTAGGCTCTCTTTTTCTAAGCCACGACGCATATTGGCTAGCGTGGGGACCGCCTGGTTTTCTACTAAGGCGTTAAGACGTTTCCTAAGCACACCGCTCATGAAATAAACCTCATCAACTCATTAATGACTACGGGGCTTGCGCCCTTAAAAATTACGTTACAGGCGTTTTTTGCCATCTTTTTCTTGCTGTGCTTTTTCAAACAAGGCAGCAAAAGTACCTTTGCGCTCTTGCGCAGGCGCAGCCCCTTTGCGGGCGCGTTGCTTCCCACCACGTTCGTTACGGCGTGTGGGTTTGCCATCTTTGGCCGGTTGGCTACCGTCGTTGGCAGCGGGTGTATCAGAGCGCATGGTGAGGCTGATGCGTTGGCGTTCAATATCCACTTCTAATACACGCACCTTGACGATGTCGCCAGGGTTAACAATATCGTGTGGGTTTTTAACGAATTTATCTGCCAATGCCGACACGTGCACAAGGCCATCTTGGCCCACTCCCACATCAACAAAAGCCCCGAAGTTGGTGACGTTAGTTACCGTGCCTTCGAGCTGCATGTTGGGTTTTAAGTCGCTGATTTTTTCGACACCCTCGCGGAATTTAGCCACTTCAAACTCGGGGCGTGGGTCGCGGCCTGGTTTTTCTAATTCATTAAGAATATCGGTGACAGTGGGTAAACCAAACTTGTCATCAATAAAATCTTCCGCTTTCAC
Organism: Alcanivoracaceae bacterium; assembly: GCA_035301485.1. Lineage (GTDB taxonomy): Bacteria > Pseudomonadota > Gammaproteobacteria > Pseudomonadales > Alcanivoracaceae > CALEAR01. The sequence continues at coordinate 45,568 of DATGUF010000021.1, read as the reverse complement.
ACTTGTTAAGAAAGCACTGTCGCCGATTAAGCTCGCTAAAGGCTTTTCGTGGGTTGCGGCTATTTTTTCCACCACTGAGTACGCCTCAGGGTGCACGCTAGAAGCATCTAAAGGATGATCGCCTGCTGCAATGCGCAAAAAGCCCGCAGCTTGTTCGAAGGTTTTAGCGCCGAGGCGTGGTACATCTTTCAAGGCTTCACGGTTTGGGAAAGCACCGTTTTTCTCGCGGTAAGCCACAATGTTGTTCGCAGTGGTTTGGTTTAGGCCTGAAATGCGCGCTAAAAGGGGGGCGGATGCCATGTTCACATCCACGCCCACGGCGTTTACGCAGTCTTCCACCACCGCATCTAGGCTGCGAGCCAGTTTTGTTTGGCTCACATCATGCTGGTATTGGCCCACACCAATGGATTTAGGGTCGATTTTTACCAGTTCTGCGAGAGGGTCTTGTAAGCGGCGTGCAATAGACACCGCACCACGGTACGAAACATCTAAGTCAGGGAATTCTTTCGCTGCTAGCTCTGAAGCGGAGTACACCGATGCTCCCGCTTCGTTAACAATCACCTTGGTAAGGTTAAGTTTTGGGAGCTGCTTAATTAGCTCGCTTGCAAGCCTATCTGTTTCGCGGCTAGCTGTGCCGTTACCGATGGCAATAAGATTAACACCGTGCTTTGTGCATAGGCTGCCAAGTGTAGCGATGGTTTGGTCCCATTGTTTTTTAGGTGCATGGGGGAACACAGTGGCTACTTCGAGCAGCTTACCGGTTTCATCTACTACCGCTGCTTTTACGCCGGTGCGCAGGCCTGGGTCTAAACCAATAGTAATGCGTGGGCCGGCAGGCGAAGCGAGCAATAAGCTACTTAAATTACGGGCAAATACCTCAATGGCTTCTTGCTCTGCTGCATCACGAACACGGTTGAGCAGTTCGGTTTCTAAGTGCAGGTTAAGCTTAATTTTCCATGCCCATTCCATGACTTCTTGCAGCCAATCGTCCGCGGCACGCTGTTGGTGTTTCCAACCCGCATGTTGGGCCACCATGGCCACGCAAGGGTGGGGTATTTGTTGCTCGAGGGTTTCAGGAAGCTTCATGGCTACTTGCAACACGGCTTCTTTGCGCCCACGGAATAAAGCAAGGGCGCGATGGCTAGGAATATTGGCAATTTTTTCGTGGTAATCGAAATAATCTTGGAATTTTTTGCCTTTGTCTTCCTGGCCTTCCACCACGGTGGAAACCACTTCGGCGTGTTCCCACAAGTAGGTTCTAAGGCGAGTGAGCAAATCAGCTTCTTCGCTGAAGCGCTCCATTAAAATTTGTTTGGCTCCATCCAAGGCTTCTTGCGCAGTGGTTACCTTGTGTTCTTCGTTTAGAAACTCTGCAGCAAGGGTTAATGGCACTTGTGTTGGATCTTCTAACAAGGCATTAGCCAATGGTTCAAGACCTGCTTCCTTAGCGATTTGTGCACGGGTACGGCGTTTGGGGCGATAGGGAAGGTAAAGGTCTTCCAAACGGGTTTTCGTATCTGCCGCTAAAATGGCCGCTTTTAACTCATCGGTTAGCTTGTCTTGCTCAGCAATGCTTTTGAGCACCGTTTCGCGTCGATCTTTAAGCTCGCGCACATATTGTAAGCGCTCTTCAAGCTGGCGCAGCTGGGTGTCGTCGAGGCCATTGGTGGCTTCTTTACGGTAACGCGCAATAAAAGGAACGGTGGCGCCTTCATCAAGGAGTTGAATGGCGGCGGTGGCTTGCTGTGGGGTAATAGATAGCTCGGTGGCGATCAGCTGTTCGATACTCTGCATGGAATTTCGCTAGGATGGTTAAAGAAGTGCATTGCTAAATGCAGTGGAACCATAGCGGCATGTGCGGCTATGAACGAATCATTAAGCACCACTATAGGTGCTTTCAACAAGCATGTAGCCCGTTAAAAGAGTGATATTACAGTAAAACAAAACGTCTTGCCTATGGAAAAGCCGAGCAGTGTTAGTTTAATGATGTTCTACTGCTAGTGTTCGCCGCATTTGCTATAAGCAGGTTATAGGTGTTGTGCAGAGAAGAAATAGAATGACATATTGTGTTGCTATTTACGGTTGCAAAACTGATGAGTCATAATCAGGCTAGCGTTGGCTAGCTATCAGCAACACAACAGAATAAGCACTAAAGGAAAAAATATGGCTGCGGAACAAAAAGATAAAGTACTAGTGGTGGATGACGACGCACGCTTGCGCGGCTTGCTGCAGCGGTTCTTAGAGGAACAAGGCTATTTAGTGAAGGCCGTGGCTGATGCAGAGCAAATGGATCGCGCCCTGTCTCGTGAGCTTTACTCCATCATGGTGCTCGATTTAATGCTACCGGGCGAAGATGGTTTGTCTATTTGTCGACGCCTGCGTGAAAGTGGGTCAGAATTGCCTATTTTAATGCTTACCGCGAAAGGCGATGATACGGAGCGCATAGAAGGGCTAGAAGCCGGCGCGGACGATTATCTACCCAAGCCGTTTAACCCGCGGGAGCTAGATGCCAGAATTCGTGCTATTTTGCGTCGTCAGGTGCGCGAGGTACCGGGTGCACCTAGCCAAGATGCTGAAAAAGTGGAATTCGGGCCTTGGTTGCTCGATTTATCCAATCGCCTTCTTTATAACGGCGAAGAAGAAATTAACTTAACAACAGGTGAGTTTGCCGTGTTAAAAGCCTTGGTGCAGCACCCGCGCGAGCCTTTAACACGAGATAAACTGATGAACCTAGCACGTGGGCGTGAATGGAGTGCCATGGAGCGCTCTATTGATGTGCAGGTGTCACGTTTACGTCGCTTGTTGGAAGAAGACCCCGCCAAACCCCGTTACGTGCAAACGGTATGGGGGGTAGGGTATGTGTTTGTACCAGACTAATGTTTAAATTTATGTAAGGGGGCAAAGTGGTAAAGCGCCTGATTCCTAAAACCTCGTTTTCTCGTTCTGCACTACTGGTAGCTATGGTGGTGTTTTTAACTCAGGTGCTAACACTTTGGTTTGTAGCTCGTAACGCTTATTTGCCAGGTATTCGCGAATATTCCCAACTTACTCAGTTGCAAGCCGAGCTGACACTTTACGAAGAAACCCGTGATCTTGAAGCTTCTAAGCGCTTTTCAGATGTTACAGGTATTCGTTTTGATACCCCGCCTTCTGCTGAAGAGGGCGATGTTCCTTGGGTAATAGCCCCTATAGTGAATAATTTTCGCGAAGAAGTAGAGGGGCATTTGGGCGAGCCCATCCAAGTACGTTTTGAAGACAGTCGGCGCCCTGTTCTGTGGTTGAATGGGCCTTCGTTTGAAGGGCAATGGATGCGCGTGCCCATGACGTTTTTCCGTGATTATGACCGTTACCTCGTTGTGGGCTGGGGTGTCGCTATCCCCCTGTTTGCCATCTTGGCCGGTTTGTTTTTAGCTCGTGGGCTAAACCGTCCCCTCAAAAAACTAGAAAAAGTAGCCATGGTGGTAGGGCGTGGCGATATGGTGCCAAGGCTTGATGATGAAAGTGGTTCTGCAGAGATCAATGCCGTAAACCGAGCCTTTAACCGTATGACAGCGGAGTTAGCCCAAGCGCAACACGATAGAACATTGCTGTTGGCTGGTGTATCGCATGATTTGCGTACTCCCCTCACGCGCATGCGGCTTACAGCAGAGTTTATTGCAGATAAAGAACTCGCTGAAGGTATTGTGGCGGATATTGAAGATATGGACGCCATTTTGGGGCAGTTTATTGGCTTTATTCGCGACGGCACCGATGAGCCAGCTAGCGCTATTAACCTAAATGAACTGATTGACGAAGTGAGTGAGCGTTATAACGACGGCAAGATAGATCTCAATTTGGCGGATATACCGCAGTTGATGTTGAAGCCCCTAACGTTTAAACGTTTGCTGAATAATTTAATTGCTAATGCGATAAAGTATGGCGAGCCACCTGTGGTGGTAAGCACTGAAAAGCGTGGGCAGGATGTATTGTTAACAGTGCGAGATCACGGTGGTGGTATCCCTGAAGAAGATATACCTAACCTGCTACAACCTTTCTCTCGTGGTGAAAAAGCACGTACAGATTCTGGCTCTGGCTTAGGGCTAGCGATTGTGAAGCGTATAGTGGATATGCACCACGGGCGATTATCGGTAGTGAATGCACCTGATGGGCAAGGGTTGCAAGTGGAAATAAGGCTGCCCATAGCGGGGCATTTTATTTTGCCAGAGTCGTGGTCGGCGCGAGCACGTTAGTAGAGAAAAGAAAAAAGAGGGCCTTAGCCCTCTTTTTTTATCGGCTATAGTAATTCTTCAATTTTTGCGCGTAGGTCGGCGTCATAAGGAATGGATTGAGCCAACTTGTTATAAGTATCAATGTCTATACCGGTGTTTTCCACCGCTTCTATCATCTCTGCTTGCATGGTCATTTGTAGCTGAGACATTTCTTGTGGGTTGTCAATTTTTTGCGCTTTGTCAGCATAGTCCATTCGAATTTCCTCCACTTCTTTGTAAGCGTCGGTGAATTGTTGTAGAGCCTCTTCACTGATAGGGCGCTCGGCCACCGGAGCCTGTTGTTGCATGGCAGGCGCTTCAGAGCTTGTTGCCTCTGTTGTGCTATTTGGCATGGCAGTAGCTGTTGCGCTAAGGCCTAAGGCAGATAAAGCTATCAGTAATGTTTTCATCGAGGTGTTCATACTTTCTCTCCGTTTATTTCGGTATGGCTAGCAAGCCATGAAGGCCGCTAGTACTAAGTCCGACACGGTGAAGTGAGTTAGTTCATGCTGTTGTTGCAACAAACACCTTAAGAAAATGCGCAGGCCAAGCCTAGAGCGCCTTACAGAGCATTGTAAAAAAACGGTTAAGAATGCAAAAAGGGGAGAAAAGCCGGCTAAAAACATTGTTCACCGGCTGTGTAGAAAGGCTAGTGTAGTTTTAAACGTGGCCTAACTAAGCGGTTAAAACGCCCAGCAATAAGCAGCATAATAGTGCGAGGCCAACCATACAGAGTGGCTTGGTGCAAGCGGTATAGGCTGATGTACATCATGCGCGCTAGCCAGCCTTCAATAAAGAAGTTGCCTCCTTTTAAATTACCCATCAGGTTGCCCACTGAACTGTATTGGCTGAGTGATACCAAAGAGCCGTGGTCGCGGTATACAAAGGGCTCGAAAGGCTTGCCTTTAAGCAAATAGCCTTGCAGCTGCTTAGAGAGATAATTAGCCATTTGCTGAGCCGATTGAGCGCGTGGGGGAATGGGGCGCTCCATGTCGGGCAATTGGCAAGCCGCCGCATCACCGATCACAAAGATGCGCTCCTGCCCTTTGGCATGCAGAGTTGGTTCTACCACAATTTGGTTGTTGCGTGTGTGCTCCACGCCTGGCACTTCAAGCAACACTTCAGGGGCTTTAATGCCCGCTGCCCACACCAGTAAATCAGCTTTAATGGGTTCTGCGTCTTTAATAAAAAACTGGTTGGGTTCAGCTTTTTCAACTAAAGCATTGACGTGTACGCGCACCCCTAGTTTTTCAAGCCGTGAATGAGCAGCTTGAGAAACACGTTCGGTGAGGGCCGGCAAAACACGTGGAGCCGCCTCAATAAGGTGTACTTTCAAGCGTTTTCTGTCTAGGTGCTCATGGCCATATAGCTTTAAGACAGAAATAGCATGGTGGATTTCTGCTGCTAGCTCTACCCCCGTAGCACCGGCCCCCACGATTGCTACGCTGAGTTCTTTATCATGATAGTCGGCCTGGAGGCACGAGTTGAGAAAGTTTTCACGAAAACGTTCTGCTTGGCGGCGGCTATCTAAGAAAAAGGCGTGTTCTTTCACCCCTGGCGTGTTGAAGTCATTCGATTGACTCCCAATGGCCAGTACCAAGTAATCGTAAGGCAGCGTACGCTCAGGCAACACGGTGTTGCCTTGATGGTCAGTGATGGGAGCTAGCGTAATGGTTTGTTGCTCAGCATCCATACCAATAAATTTACCGGGCTCAAAGCGGTAATGGTTTTGGCTAGCATGGGCGCGATAATCGAGTGCGTCGAGGTCCGCGTCGATGGCGCCGGTGGCCACTTCATGAAAACGCGGTTTCCACACGTGTGAATAGGCGCAATCCACCAAGGTGATATTTGCTTTTTTTTGTTTGCCTAAGCGGCGCCCTAGGCGAGTGACTAACGGTAAGCCACCTGCCCCACCACCTACAACAACAATGTTTACAGCCGTCATGGGCTATCCTTAATAAGCAGTCAATAAACAAAAGATGCACGTAGTTTAGAGGGTTTTAGCAAGCTGTCTAGCGATGAAGCTTGTTTTGACTTAGCAAAGTTAACGCGTTTTCCGCTACACTAGGGCCTTTATCTTTGCTAGTACATAACGATTTAGCATATCTATTGATGGAGTGATTCATGGCAGATTTGATTTTACGTATTGCTACGCGTTCGAGCCCCTTAGCGTTATGGCAAGCGAATGATGTGAAAGAACGTTTAGAGGCTATTCACAGTGATTTACGCGTGGAACTCGTTCAAATCAAAACAAAAGGCGATAAAATTCTAGATACACCACTAGCAAAAATAGGTGGTAAAGGCCTTTTTATTAAAGAATTAGAAGAAGCCATGTTAGATGGCCGTGCGGACATAGCAGTGCACTCCATGAAGGATGTGCCCATGGAATTGCCGCCTGGTTTTGAACTCCCCGTCATTTGCGAACGCGACGATCCACGAGATGCCTTTGTGTCGAACAATTTTGAAAGTATTGATGATTTACCACAGGGCGCTCGCCTAGGTACTTCTAGTTTGCGTCGCCAATCACAAATGCAGGCACTGCGCCCTGATTTAGTTATCACTAGCCTGCGTGGTAATGTGCAAACCCGTTTGCAACGGTTAGATGAAGGCCGTTTCGATGCTATCTTGCTAGCAGCAGCAGGGCTGCGCCGTTTAGGGCTAACAGAGCGCATTCGTAATAATATTGAGCCCGAGCAGTGCTTGCCAGCAGTAGGCCAAGGCGCGGTGGGTATCGAGTGCCGTGAAGGTGACGATAAGATTAAAGCTTTGATCGCCCCTTTAAACCACCAAGATACTTGGGATCGTGTAACGGCTGAGCGTGCAATGAATCGCCGCTTAGAAGGTGGTTGCCAAGTGCCCATCGCAGGCTATTCTGAGCTACAAGGCGATAATCTTTGGTTGCGCGGTTTAGTGGCCAGTGAAGACGGCACAGAGGTGCTGTATGCCGAAGCAACGGCGCCACGTAGCGTGGCGAGTGAGTTAGGTGTGCGCATTGCTGAAGAGCTATTAAGCCAAGGCGCAGACCGTATCTTAGGCGAGATTTACGCAAAAGCATGAAGAGAGTTTGGGTGACAAGGCCAGAGGGCCAGCAAAAAGCACTCGTGGAAAAGCTGCACGCTGCAGGGTTTGAACCCGTGGTGCAAAGCAGTTTGGTGATTGAGCCTTTGCCTTTAACCCCTGAAGATGAGCACAAACTCATTAATATTAACGAATACCAAGTAGTGTTTTTCGTTAGCACTAATGCCGTGCGTTTTGCGCTCACAGTATTAGACGCCTATTGGCCACAATGGCCAGTGGGCGTCAATTGGTTAGCGGTGGGTGATGCCACCGCCAAAGCACTTAAACAAGCCGGTTTTCAGCCACAATGGCCAGCTAGCGGCTTTAATTCTGAAGCGGCTTTGGCTATGCCAGATTTACAGCAGATGGAGCATCAAAAAGTGCTTATTCTGCGAGGTGAAACAGGGCGCGAGTTATTTACGGATACTCTAAGAGAACGCGGTGCCACGGTGGAAAGAGTACCGTTGTATCGGCGCCGTTGTAATCCACTGCTCACTTGGCCCGAGCCAGCGCCCGATGCGGTAATGGTGACCAGTGTGGAAAGTTGGCATTGTATACAACAGTGTGGTACTGATGCGTTACATCACAGCCTTATTATTGCTGGCAGCGAACGCATTGGCGAAGCGATTAAAACTATGGGTTATCAACACGTAGCTGTGGCTGAAAGCCCCCACGACGAGGATATGGTGGCATGCCTGAAAAAACACCAAACAATAAAGATAACGAAGTGAAAAAACTCGAACAAAATACTGAAACCAAGAAGAAGCCAGAACCAAAAGAAACGGCTTCTAATACTGATAAAGCAACCATTCCACCAAGAACGAACAAGGCTGAATCTAAGCAAGGTCTATCGTTGGTAGCGCTGGCATTAGCCATAGTGGCGTTGGTGTTAGTGTTGCTAGGCGGTTACTGGTTATGGAATAGCGCCAATAACCAACAAGCTGAGCTAGCTGCGCAGCAACAACAATTGGTAGAGCAGTTTACGCAAAAAGTAGCAGCCTTAGAGCAGCAAAACCAAACGCTTAATAATGAGCTAGAAAAAAACGCTAATTTCTTCAAGAAAGAACAGCAACGTTTAGCAGACAAAATTAAAGATATGGGCCCAGTGGAAGAATACCGCTGGCGCATTAAAGAAGCGGCTGAATTAGTAACTCAAGCGGAACAGCGTTTGGTGCTAACAGCTAGCGGCGACGCAGCTTTACGTTTGCTAGAGCGCGCCGACAAAATTTTGGCGGAAGACTTACACCGTTCTGTATTGCCTCTGCGTGAACAGCTATTAGCCACCATTAGCACCATGGAGGCCTTTGCTAGCCAAGATTTCACCGGCCATTGGTTGAAGCTGAAAAACTGGGAAAAAACGAGCGTCACCTTACCGCTGCGTACCCGCGAGAAAAGCATGGTGCTACCAGAAGGTGATGACGATGCTGATTTACTCACTCGTATTACCTCGCGTTTGCCCTTAGAAATTCGCCGCCCAGACGAAGATTTAGAGGTGCCGCTTTCAGATCAAGCAGGTTTGCTAGCGGAAACTCTGTTAGCAGGAGCTTTGCAAGAAGCGCGCCTTGGTTTGCTGCAACAGCAACCAGAGGTATACAAAGAAGGGTTGGGCACCGCTAAAGACGTGCTGAAGCGTTTTTATAAAACAAGCCATGCCAAGGTTGAACAAGCCATGGAACAGCTAGATGAATTGGCGGCCATGAGCGTGGCGGTTAACCCACCAGAGCTAGGCGAAATAGTCGCGACATTCCGTCGTGCGGCCGCCGAGGATGGTAAGCAATGAAACGAACCTTACTCGCGTTAATTGCAGCGCTGCTTCTTGCGCTTGGGTTAGGCACCTTACTGCTAAAAGACGGTGGCTATATTCTCATTCACTTTGCCGGGTGGGAATTAGAAACCTCGTTTATTTTTGCCGTGTTGGCGCTGATTGTGATTGTTTCTGCGCTAGCGGCTATCTTCTTTATCCTAAAACCCGTTACCCATGTGGTGCGTCCACAGTTTTGGGATGAACGCCGAGAGCGCCGTGCGCATACCACTTTGCTGCGTACAGCGGTTCATGCGTTAACCAAAGGCGAGTGGCAGAAAGCGAATAAAAACTTTGCGAAAGCAGCAGGGCAGGGAGATTGGGTGTTGCCGGCTATGCTCGGTGCTGCTGTAACAAGCCGCGAGCTGAATGCTACAACAGAACAACAGGCTTGGTTAGAAGCTGCCGCACAAGAAAAAGACGGCGAACTACCCACTTTGTTCGTGCAAGGTTACTTAGCCTTGACGGATAACATGCCAGGCAAAGCTGTGGAACTGTTAGAACCACATGGTAGAAAGCTGCGCAAAAATCCTTGGTACCTTTCCATGTTAGGTGAAGCCTATTTTCAAGATCAGCAATGGTATGCCTACACCAATATCGCTCCGCGCTTGAAAAAAATTAATGCAGGGCTACATGTGGAAGAACGTGAGCAGTACGCTTGGCGTGAGCGCTTGCGCGATGCGGCGAAAACCATCACCAAAGATCGCGAAGACCTCGCCCGCCATGTGCGCGCAGAATGGCAGCACATGCCCAAAGAACTGAAAAGTGACGGGCAGCTTATTGCCCAGTACACGGGTTATCTAGCGCAGATGGGTGGTGGTAAAGATGCCTTCAAGCTCATCCGTGAGCACATGCAAACAGAGTGGAATGAGGCACTGCTGCCGGTGCTTGCCGCGATCGAGGAGCAGCAGGTGCCAGCACGCAAGCGTATAGAGTTAATGGAAATATGGCTGCAAGATAGGCCTACGAATAACGCGTTGCTGCTATGTTTAGCACAAGTGGCTTCTAGCGAACCCGATTATGCACTTAGCGTTGAAGAATGGTTGTTGATGTGCCGCCAAGAGCCGCTTGCATGGCGAGGCCTCGCCGAGCATTACGCTGCGCAGGGGCAAATGGATAAAGCCACAGAAGCGCTCTGGAAATGGCACCAGAGCATGGGCCCTTCGTTAAATGTGAGCCAACAGCCGGTGGTGTTGCAGCAAGCTAACCACGAGGCGCGTAATCAAACACATCCGAATGTAGAAGCTGAGGGTCACCCCCCGCAGCAGTAAGTGCATCGAAAACGGCCCACGCCATGGCGGGGGAGCCGGCAATTAAGCATTGAGGCTGTTCAGCTGGTACAGGCGTAGCTAGCACAGCCTCATGCACCAACCCTTCTGCAAACCCTTCCACATATTCATCAGACAACACGGCTGTGTAGGTGAGAACGCCCTTGCTTGCCCATTCCTGTGCAAGTTCGTGGAGGTACAGCTCTTCTGCTTGCCGTGCGCCCCAAAACAGGTGTATCTCACGTTTTTGCTCAATAGCCCCTTCCACCATAGCTTTGGCTTGGGCAAAACCTGTGGAGCCACAAATTAACCATAACGGACGTTGCTGATCGTTGAGTGCACCAAGGTGTCGTGTGCCCATGGGTAGCTTAACGCGCACGGTGCTGTTTTCGTGTAGGTAACCCATGATTTTCTGCGCGCTGACGTTTTCCACGCCGTGGCGAATGTGCAACTCTACCTGGCGTTCCACTGGCGCATTGGCAATGGAGAAGGCATATTCTTGACCGTCGATCAGTAGCATCAGGTATTGCCCAGGGTACCACTCAATTTTTTTACCCGCGGGAAGTTGCAGCAAAACTTGGCTGATATATGCGCTCAAACGCTTCACTTCAACCACTTGGCAAGCTTTGGTAACGATGGGGAATTGTCCGGGGGCAGTTGTGTTTGGCACCTTGATCTCACAGTCCTCTAATGCATGGGCCACACAGTATAACACTCGGGCTGCATTCTGCTCGCCGGCGCGAGTAATTTGACCGGTTTTACTGTGTTGTACACTACCCACCAACAACTCACCCATGCAGCGCTCGCAGTTGCCGTTACGGCAAGCGTTGGGCAAACCAAAACCGGCACGCTGGCCGGCTGCTAGGATATTGTCGTCGGCGGAGCAGTGGAAGCTGCCACAACGCCAAACGTTGATGTTGTGGCGAGGTGGCACGGTTTAAGCGGCGCTGCCTACAAAGAGAGCAATGATGGTGGCCATGCCGATGAACCACACAATAGATCTTAGTAAAGCGACATCTAAAATGTAGCAAAGGCCATAGGCTAAGCGGGATAGCACAAAAGTGAGCGCTAACATATTGATGGTGTTTTGGTCCATGGTGCCCAGCGTTTGCGCAATAATAACAGCGGCTAAAAAGCCAGGTGTTACTTCAAAGCTGTTTTGCTGAGCCCAGTTTGCGCGCTGGCTACGGCCGCTTAGCGTGTTTAAAAACTCGCGCGGGTTGTGGTTGTGGCTGAGTTTAAAACCACCGCCTAGCTTGGCGAACATGGTGAAGAGATACGGTAAGAAAATGGCGGCTAGTGCGCACCAGTAAGCAGTTGTCATGGAGAGGCTCCTGTTATTATTTGAATCTGTGAGGATGCCAGTTTTCAATGTCAAAGGCACGGCTTTAAAAACCCCGCTTGCCTCCTCTAGGGTGGCAGGCGGGGTAAAAGCATTATCCGCGGCGTAGTTGTGTCACATCACGTGCGGCGCCTTTGTCAGCGCTGGTGGTTAAGGCTGCGTAAGCTTGTAAAGCTGCCGATACACGGCGCTGGCGCATTTCTGTGGGCTGCCACGCTAAGTTGCCGCGAGCTTCCATTTTTTCGCGGCGGGCGGCGAGTTCTTCATCACTAATAGCCAACTTAATGCTGCGTTGGGGGATGTCGATTTCGATGGTATCACCCTCTTGTACTAGGGCAATGTTGCCGCCTTCAGCTGCTTCAGGCGAAGCGTGGCCAATGGATAAGCCACTGGTACCACCAGAGAAACGTCCATCCGTGAGTAGCGCACACTTGGCACCTAACCCTTTAGATTTCAGGTAACTGGTGGGGTAAAGCATTTCTTGCATGCCTGGGCCGCCTTTCGGGCCTTCATAGCGAATTACCACCACATCGCCGGCGACAATGCTGTCAGATAAAATAGCGCGCACGGCAGAATCTTGGCTTTCAAACACACGCGCTCGGCCTGTGAAAGTAAGGATAGAGTCGTCCACCCCTGCGGTCTTCACGATGCAACCACGCTCGGCGATATTGCCGTACAGCACCGCTAAACCACCATCTTTACTGTAGGCATGTTCGATGCTGCGGATACAGCCATTTTCACGGTCAGTATCTAAAGAGGGCCAACGAGTGTCTTGGCTAAACGCTGTTTGAGTAGGAATACCTGCTGGGCCAGCGCTATACATATGGCGAGCGGCTTCAGTGGCATTGCCAGTAAGGTTGTGAGCATCGATAGCATCACCAATGGTGGGGGCAAAGACAGTGGGGTTGTCGCGATGAATTAAGCCACCCTTATCGAGCTCCGCTAATACGTTAAGTACTCCTCCTGCGCGGTGGAAGTCTTCCATGTGGAAAGATTGTGTAGCCGGTGCAAGCTTAGCTAAACAGGGCACAGAACGAGACAGCCTATCCATGTCGTCCATGGTGAAAGGTACTTCACCTTCAATGGCGGCGGCCAGTAAGTGCAAAACGGTGTTGGTAGAGCCGCCCATGGCGATATCAAGCACCATGGCGTTCTCGAAAGCCTTGAAGTTAGCGATGCTACGGGGCAGCACAGAATCATCGTTGTCTTCGTAGTAGCGTTTGGTGATCTCTACGATGGTGCGGCCGGCTTGCTTAAATAGTGCTTCGCGGTCTGCGTGGGTGGCCAATAAAGAACCGTTGCCCGGCAAAGCTAAACCAAGCGCTTCGGTTAAGCAGTTCATGGAGTTAGCAGTGAACATGCCTGAGCAGGAACCACAAGTAGGGCAGGCGCTGCGTTCGTATTCAGCTACTTCTTCATCTGTCGCGCTATCATCTGCCGCAATAACCATGGCATCTACTAAGTCGAGCTTGTTTTCGGCGAGTGCTGTTTTACCGGCTTCCATGGGGCCGCCAGATACAAACACCACGGGAACGTTTAAGCGCAACGAGGCCAAGAGCATGCCTGGGGTGATTTTGTCGCAGTTCGAAATGCACACAATGGCATCGGCGCAGTGCGCATTCACCATGTATTCAATACTGTCTGCAATAATTTCACGGCTAGGCAATGAATACAGCATGCCGTCGTGGCCCATAGCGATGCCGTCATCTACCGCAATGGTGTTAAATTCTTTTGCTACACCGCCTGCTTGCTCAATTTCACGGGCGACTAACTGGCCTAAATCTTTTAAGTGAACATGGCCAGGCACGAACTGAGTAAAAGAGTTGGCGATGGCAATAATAGGTTTGCCAAAATCGTCATCTTTCATACCTGTGGCGCGCCATAATGCGCGTGCACCAGCCATGTTGCGGCCGTGTGTAGATGTTTTAGAACGATAGTTAGACATGAAAAAACCTCAGAGAGTTTTGCGAAATACTTTGGAGTTACGTTGAAAGTTATAAAGTGCCTGTCGATCATCAGGTAAAGCACTTACAGGCACAGGTTCAAAGCCTTGTTGTAAAAACCAATGGGCTGTTTGTGTGGTAAGCGTAAACAAATACTGCAAGCCTTGTTGGCGCGCCGTTTTTTCAATAAAACTGAGCAACTTCTGGCCGCGGTCTGCTTTGCGATAATCAGGGTGGATAGCCAAGCAAGCGAGCTCGCCCGCTTGTTTGTTACCAAAGGGGTAGAGTGCCGCACAGCCTACCACCATGCCGTCTCGCTCAAGGATGGTGAATTGAGAAATCTCATTTTCCAATCGCTCGCGTGAACGGCGCACGAGTGTGCCGGCTTTTTCTAATGGGCGAATGAGTTTCAAAATGCCGCCCACATCATCAATGGTGGCCTCGCGCAGTGTTTCGTAGTGCTCGGTGCTCACCAAAGTGCCGCACCCATCATGGGTGAACAGTTCACGCAATAGGGCGCCTGGGATGTTGTAATCAATTAAATGCGCGCGTGTTACCCCTTGCTCGGTGGCGTGAATAGCGGCGAGTAATTGTTCGCGGCTATGCACATCCTCTAGCGGCCACTGGCGTGCTGCTGAAGTGGTGAGCTCGCGTATCAACTGGCCTTGTTCGTCAAGCAAAGGACGGTTTGTGAAATAAATGATTTTGTCAGCTTGCAGTGCAGTAGCTGCTGCCGCGGCTACTTCTTCAGCATTAATATTGAAAAGCTCGCCGGTAGGCGAGCCTGCCACTGAGTGCAAGAGAACGATGTGATTTAGGGCTAGTAGCTGCTGAATATCAGCCGCTGCCACTCGCCGCACTGTGCCTGTATATTGGTAATCTTTGCCATTACGCACGCCAATGGGGCGTGCCACCACAAAGTTACCAGAGCTAATGTGAATGCTAGCGTTGTACATGGGGGAATTCGGCAAACTCGAAGAGAACAACCCTTCTATTTGCGCACGAATTTTCCCTACCTCGCTGATTACAACATTGAGTGTGTCTGCATCGGTGATGCGCGTGGCGCCATCAAACTCACTTTGTAAGCCGGCAGAGGCAAGCTGTTGGCTAATTTGATCCCTCGCACCAAACACCAACACCAAGCGAATGCCGAGGCTGTTAAGCAAGGCGAGATCGTGCACTGTGTGCACGAGGTTATCCGCCGCGATGGCCTTGCCAGGCACCATCACCACAAAGGTTTTGCCACGGTGCGCATTAATGTAGGGCGCGGAGTGCCTAAACCAATCTACGTAATGTTGCTCTAACGCCATAGCCGTCTCGTTGCTTCATATTGATGATGGGAGATAACAATAATAGGCCCTATTGCTAAAACAATGCGATGAACAAAAAGAAGAAGATCGTGGAGAAAAACGCACCCGCTGGCAAGGTAACAAACCAGGAGGCGAAAATACCACGAACAACGCGTAGGTCGATAGCACCGATACCACGCGCAAAGCCTACACCTAAGATAGCACCTACTAAGGTGTGGGTGGTGGAAACGGGCAAGCCCGTACCAGTGGCTAACACAACTGTAGAAGCGGCGCCTAATTCAGCAGCAAAACCACGGCTAGGTGTTAGTTCGGTAATCTTTTTACCAATGGTGTGCATCACACGGCGGCCGAACATGGCGAGCCCCGCCACAATACCAACACCACCTAGCAGTAAAATCCAGCTAGGTACTCGGGTGCTTGAATTCACACTGCCGTCAGCAATTACGCTATAAATGGCAGCGAGAGGCCCCACCGCATTGGATACGTCGTTGGAACCATGAGCAAAAGCCATGGAACAAGCGGTAAAAATCATCAATACGCCGAACAAGCGCTCTGTGCTAGCGAACCGGAAACGACGATCTTGATCGGGGCTTGGTTCAATTTTAGCTAGTAGCATTTTACCGATGAGTGTGATGAGAACACCGGTGAGTACGGCAAAGCCAACACTGGCTAAGGGAGAAAGGTTTAAACCAACGTGTTTTAACCCTTTCATGAAAGTCACCATGGACACCATGAAACCGGTTAAGAAGAGATAGATGGGCACGTAGCGCTTGGCTTGTACGAACGGGTCAGGTGTGTCGAGGATGAGTATTTGTACACTGCGGAATAGCGTATAAGAAACAACACCTGCAAGGACGGGTGAAAGTACCCAGCCACCAACAATGTTCCAAATTTTGCTCCACTGCACCGCATCTACACCGATACCTACAGCGGCAAACCCGATAATGGCCCCAATAACAGTGTGGGTGGTGGATACGGGCCAACCTTTAGCTGAGGCAATGGTGAGCCAAACAGCAGTACCAAGAAGGGTGGAAAGCATGCCGTACACCAGCAAATGCGGGGTATTTTCTAGCACGCTGCTGTCCACAATGCCCGACCTTACGGTTTGGGTCACCTCCCCACCCGCTAAGTATGCGCCTAAGAATTCAAAAATCATGGCCACGATAATGGCCTGTTTGATTGTTAATACGCCTGAACCCACCGAGGTGCCCATGGCGTTAGCCACGTCGTTAGCACCGATGCCCCAAGCCATAAAAAAACCAAATGCACAGGCAAGCAATAGGATAAGCGTACCGTGAGCTACGATAAATTCCATTGGTTATCTCCGGTGATTAGCGTGCAACGAGACGGTGTAAATAACCGCCCACTTTGTGGGCTCGGTCTGATAGTTCGCCGATCCATTCAATGATCTTGTATAAGAACATCACATCCACGGGGTGCAGTTCTTTTTCAATACCAAATAGAATGGAGCGCACTTGCACCTGTAAATCGTCGGTTTCACCTTCGATGTCATCAAGCACTTCCACCATGTTTTCGATGAGTTTAATTTCTCGCTTAGCGAAGCCGGTTTCCATGAGCACATCCAGTTCGTTTAAAGCTGTGCGTGCTTGGGCCGAAGTATTAATGGTGCTGCGAATGTAAGCCAAGATGGGTTCCGCTAAGGGCTCAGGTATGGACATTTCGCGGCCAAGCATTAAACCTGTGATGTCTTTCGATTTGTTGGCAACTCTGTCTTGAATGCTCATTAACTCGAGCAAGTCGGTTCTCGGCATGTGCAAAAACAGATGCTTAGGCAGGTTTAAACGAAATTCACGCTTCATGTCGTCGGCTTCATTTTCGAGTACAACAATGCGCTCACGTATCGCTCTACCTTCTTCCCAATCGTTAGCAATAGCGGCTTGAAAATAGGGTTCTAGCTCGGCCACGCTGGCATGCACGGTTTCGTAATGGCGTAGCAAAGGCCTGATGGGAGAACGGCCAAATAAACGAGCAATGGAATTACCAATAGACATGGTGTGAAGTGCTCCAAGTTGTGCTGTAAAACTTAAGTATAGAACCGGCCGTGGCTGTTTTCACGTGTAGGTCCCATGCTACTTGCAAATAATGGTGAGCATTTTGCCATAAATTGCTTACAAAATAGAGGGAAACTTTACGACTGTTGTATTATCGAGCTTGCATCTGCATCGTTGGCTGCATGGTGCGGTAAAAAACACCCATATAAACGAGGCCAAACAGCCATTGGTGCGCAAGGGGCATGAGGAATGAATAAAGGGATAAGTTTGTGAAGCCATTAACGCCGCAGGTGAATGCAACGCTAGCGCATGAGTTGGCCCCAGCGCTAGAACAGGCTTGGGCACAGCTCCACCAGGTGGGAGTGCAGGCTACGCCAGCATTGTTGGCGCAATGGAACACGGTGCTGTTGGGTTCTGAGTATTTACTTGAACAGTGTGTGCGCACGCCGGCTCTGTTTGCTTGGTTGGAAGAGCAAGCCGCACAGCCATCTCCCAGTGCGCAGGTTTTGCAGCAAGAATTAACCGCCACACTGGCTCCTCTTCAAGATGATGCCGCCATGTTGGCCCCATTGCGTGCCTTTCGGCATCGCTACCTGTGCCGCATTATTTGGCGTGACCTTGCTGGCGTAGCAGATTTGCCTGAAACTCTGCATGAGCTTAGCTTGCTTGCCGATAGCATTTTAACAGTGTGCCAAGAACGCCTATTTGCTCTTTACTGCCAACGCTATGGCGTACCGAAAAACGCAGCTGGAGCCTCTCAGCCACTGGTAATTTTTGCCATGGGTAAATTAGGTGCGCAAGAACTCAACCTTTCTTCTGATATAGATCTTATTTTTGCCTATGAAACAGAAGGTGAGCTAGCTACGTTGAGTTATCAGCAGTTCTATACTCGCCTTGGGCAGGCGCTCATTCGCTTATTGGATAGCCAAACTGCAGACGGCTTCGTTTATCGTGTGGATATGCGGCTGCGCCCTTGGGGTAGCGCAGGAGCATTGGCTTCTAGTTTTGAAAGCCTCGTTGCTTACTATCGCCATCAAGGCCGCGAATGGGAACGTTACGCACTCATTAAAATACGTGCTGTGGCCGGAGATGTGAGGGCAGGCCAACGCCTCATTGAAACACTGAAACCGTTTGTGTTTCGTCGTTATTTGGATTACGGCGCGTTGGCTTCTTTGCGAGAAATGAAGCAGTTGATAGAGCGCGAAGTGCGCCAACAGGGCCGTTATGAAGATATTAAATTAGGCGCCGGCGGTATTCGTGAAATTGAATTTATTGTGCAAGTGCAGCAGCTAGTGCGCGGAGGCCAGGAACTTGCCTTACAAGCGGCGCACTTGCTCGCCGTGCTTCCAATGCTAGCGGAACAAGGCTTAATTAGCCCCTCTGTAGCTAAAGAGCTGACTACCGCTTACGTGTTCTTGCGGCGTATGGAGCATCGCCTTCAAGCTTGGCGAGACCAACAAACACAGCTGCTTCCTCGCGCAGAAGAAGAACGTGCGCGACTGGCTTTTACCTTAGGATTCACTTCTGTTGCCGAGTGCGAGGCAGCACTTTCCTTTTACCGCGAACAGGTGCGCTATCAGTTTCAGCAAGTCATCGCAGCCCCAGAAGATGAACGTAATGTAGAAGATTCCATCGACCAACAGACTATTGCCCTGTGGCGCGGGCAGCTGCCAAAACAACGGGCAGCGCAAGTGCTTACTAACTTTGGCGTGGAAGAAGCAGGAGAGGTGCTGCAACAGCTGGCGGCGTTCCGGCAAGGTTTGCCAGAGCAGTGGCGCCTTTATAGCGATAGCTTAGACTCGGTGCTGCCACGGTTGCTTGAAGCCTTGGGCTATCACCGAGGGGGCGCAGAACAATTATTGCCCTTGTTGGGTTTGCTTGATGTACTGCTAGCGCGAGGGCAGCACCATTTGGAATTGCTTGCTGAAAACCCGCGGGTGATTAACCAAATCGTTAAATTGTTTGGCATGAGCGCCAGTGTGGCCTCGCTGGTTACCCAGCATCCAGCCTTAATGGAGGAATTGCTCGACGCTTCAGCCCTTTATAGCTTTCCAACCCTTGCGCAACTACAAGATGAATTACGCCAACAATTGCTACGCGTGCCTGCGGAAGATGTACAACGCCAATTAGAAGTGGTGCGTCACTTTAAACAAGTGCATCAGTTGAGGGTAACCGTACAAGCGGCTTCAGAGCAGTTGCCTCTCATGAAAGTGAGTGATTACTTAGCCTGGTTGGCAGAAGCGGTGATCAACCAAATATTGCTCTTGGCGTGGCATGATACTGCGTTACGCTATGGGTTGCCGACGGATGAGGAGGGCAATGCAGCAGGGATGCAATGCGTGGTGGTGGCGTATGGCAAATTAGGCGGGTTGGAACTTAGCCCTGATTCTGATTTAGACCTTGTGTTTTTATACGATGCGCCTAGTAATGCTATGACCAACGGCGACAATGCCGTTAGTAATGGGCAGTTTTACACGCGGTTGTGCCAAATGCTCGTGCAAATACTGACATCGCATACGGTGGAAGGGCGTTTATATGAGGTAGATATGCGCTTGCGGCCCTCTGGCAATGCGGGCCCTTTAGCGAGTACATTAAACGCATTTGAACGCTACCAGCAGGAAGAAGCCTGGACGTGGGAGCACCAAGCATTAACGAGAGCACGAGTGGTGGCAGGTGTTGTAGAAGTAGAACAGCGTTTTGCCAAAATACGTGATAATGTTCTACGGCAACAACGCCCGTTGCAGGCACTGCAGCAGGAAGTGTTAGCCATGCGTGAAAAATTGTACAAGCATCACGACGCTAACTTAACTACTGATAGTAGCGAAGCATTAAAATTTGGCCGTGGAGGTATCGTTGAGGTCGAATTTATGGTGCAATATGGTGTGCTGCGTTGGGCGTTCGATTACCCAGCGTTAACGCAGCATACAGATAACATACGGTTGTTAGATGTTTTAGCAACGATAGAACAAGTGCCAGCTCATGAGGCCGGCCTATTACGGGAGGCGTATCTCGCCTACCGCTCTGCCGTTCACCGCGCAGCGCTCGGACAAGTGCTGACACCTCTGGAAAAGGCTTATCTCATTGAATTAAGCCAAGAGGTTGGCGCCGTATGGCGCCGTTGGTTTGTTAATAATTCTGCAGCGTAACATCGTTGGCAGTTCAGTAAGAATTTATCCAGGAGAATATGTGCCATGTCTATGGCTGATCGTGATGGTTTTATTTGGTTAGACGGTAAGATGGTGCCTTGGCGTGAGGCCAATGTGCACGTGTTAACTCATACTCTTCACTATGGTATGGGTGTTTTTGAAGGTGTACGTGCTTACGAAACTGAAAAAGGCCCCGCCATCTTCCGCTTGCAAGAACATACAGACCGTTTGTTTAATTCTGCGCATATCATGCAAATGGCACTGCCATTTAGTAAAGAAGAGATTAACGATGCGCAAGTAGCAGCAGTGAAAGACAACAACCTTCCCCACGCCTACTTACGGCCCATGGTGTTTTACGGCAGTGAAGCCATGGGCTTACGCGCCACCGGCCTCAGCGTACGGGTAGTAGTAGCAGCCTGGGAATGGCCTTCCTACATGGCGCCCGAAGCCTTAGAGCAAGGCATTAAAGTGCGCACCAGCTCGTTTACCCGCCACCACGTAAACATCGCCATGTGCAAAGCCAAAGCAAACGGCAACTACATTAACTCCATGCTGGCGCTGAACGAAGCCCTCGCATCGGGCGCCGATGAAGCCTTGCTGCTTGATCCAGAAGGCTACGTGGCAGAAGGCAGCGGTGAAAACATTTTCATCATTCGCGACGGAGTGATTTACACCCCAGAGCTGACTTCATGCTTAGACGGTATTACCCGCCGCACATTGATTGAACTGGCCGAAGACCAAGGCTACCAAGTAGTAGAGAAGCGCATTACCCGTGATGAAGTGTACGTGTGCGATGAGGCCTTCTTTACCGGTACCGCCGCAGAAGTAACGCCTATTCGTGAACTGGATGGCCGCAAAATTGGTGCAGGCCGCCGCGGGCCAGTGACCGAAAAGCTACAAGATATTTACTTTGATGTAGTACGTGGCAAATTGCCCGAGTATGAGCACTGGTTGACGTACGTTAATTAAGTACGATTGGTGGATGTTCCCCTAGGAAAGGCTGAGCAAAAGTAATGAAAATACTGCTTATTAAAATGTCTTCCTTGGGGGATATCCTTCACACTTTTCCTGCCCTTACTGAAGCGCTGCATTACTATCCAGATTTACAAGTGGATTGGGTGGTAGAAGGCGCTTTTCTTGATGTGGTGAAGTACCACCCCGCCGTACGGCACGCCATACCCGCGAATATTCGTGCATGGCGCAAGCGCCCTTTGCACACCCTAGCATCAGGTACCTGGAAGCAGTTCAAACAGCAAATAAAAGCAGAACGCTACGATTGTATTATTGATGCACAGGGCTTGCTGAAAAGCGCAGCAGTTACCCGCATGGGGCAAGGGCCTAAATGGGGATTTGACCGCACAAGCGCACGTGAACCGCTATCGGCCAAAGTGCTAGATAGGCCGGTAACCATACCTTGGCAACAGCACGCCATCGAACGTTATCGCTCCTTGTTTGCTGCCGCTTTGAACTATAGCAGGCGTGAAGGCCCGTTAGATTACGGTTTAACGGCGCACCGTACATCCACTTCTAGCCCGCCAAAAATATTGCTTTGCCATGGCACCACTTGGGCGAATAAACATTGGCCCGAAACTTATTGGCGCGAACTAGCCGAACGTTTAACCGCACGAGGCTGGCAAGTGGATTTCCCCCATGGGAACGATGAAGAACAAGCTCGTGCAGAACGCTTAGCAAGTGGCTTGCCATTAGCGACGGTGTTACCTCGTATGACGTTAACCAATGTTTTCACGTACTTGCTCGATACCGTGAGTGCGAGCGTAGCGGGAGATACCGGGTTGGCGCATTTGGCCGCCGCCGCTGGGGTGCCAGGCGTAATGATCTTTGGCCCCACAGATCCCTACTACAGCGGCGTGCCCTCACCACAAGTTGTTAACTTAGGCGCCGATTACCACTGTGCGCCCTGCATGTCTCGAGAATGCCAGTACGAGCGCAAAGGTGAGGCGGTTTGGCCGCCTTGTATGGAAAAGGTGCAGCCGGAACAAATAGAGTTAGTGTTGATGCGGCAAATTCAGCTTGAATCTGAAGGCTAATAACCTATATAGCCATTATTGCGCATCTATTTTGTGCTAAAGTTCTGCACAAACCACTTGATATGGAAAGAAAGGATTAATGCATGAGCGAGCCTGCACGCCACACACTTTCTGTTTGTGTTATTACAAAAAACGAAGCTGACCGCATACGTCAATGTTTGGATTCAGTTAAAAATCTTGCTGATGAGATCATTGTTCTTGATAGCGGTAGCACCGATAACACTGTGGAAATTGTTAAGGAATACACCGATAACGTGTGGGTGACAGATTGGCCTGGTTTTGGGCCACAAAAGCAGCGCTGTCTAGAAAAAGCACGTATGGATTGGGTGCTGTTTATTGATGCGGATGAGTCTTTAGATGCAACGGCTCAAAAAGCCTTGGCCAAATTGCTGCAGCAGCCGCGTATTGAGGAAGTAGCTTTCACTATTAAGTGGGGGGTAGTGCGTCACGGTAAAATGCTGCGTTTTGGGCGCAGCGGGCGCGCGCCTTTACGTCTTTTCATTCGTGAAGGATCTAGTTTTACCCCTGTGCAAGTGCATGAAAAAGTCTTGCATCCTGCAGGTAAAGTAGGGCGCCTTCCTGGTATTTTGTTGCATTACACTTCGCGAGACTATGGCCATGCCTTAGAAAAAAATATTAAATATGCATGGTTAGGGAGCCACAAATATTTTGAGCGGGGCAAACGCAATCGCAGCATGTTATTGGTGCTTTTGCGTTCAATCTGGACTTTTATAAATATTTATATTTTTCGTGGTGGTTTCTTAGATGGGCGCATTGGTTTTATCGTAGCCATGAACTACGCGCAAGGTAACTTTAATAAGCACACAGGGCTTTGGTTATTGTCGCAACAAGAAAAAGGCAAAAATAAAGAGTTTTAGCAGCGCCAGTACCCCAGTTTTTTTCTTTCTTTTAAGTTTCTAAGCAGGTTCAGTGGTTTTTTCTTTAAGCCATTGCTGCCGAGCTCTAGGCAATCGTCAATGGCTTCTAGCACTCTCTCGCTAGAGCGTCCATCGCGATAGGGATGGATGAGATCACCCGCTTTTTTAATTCTTTGCATTAAATCAGCGGGTCTAGATAATGCTGTTTCAATAGCAGGGGCTAATTGTTCTGTCTCTTCCACATTCAGCAAATAAGAGGTGTCACCTATTGTGCGATTTCGGAACGTTACAATAGGCTTGTTTTGCAGCATAAACATTAACATTACTGAAGATGTGTCGCACACCATGAGGTCTGCTTTTTTTAGTAGAGGGATGACGTTATCTGTTTCTACAAAAGTGAGTTTATCGTTCTGTAAAGCTTTGTATTGTGCTGAAATGTTCTCATCCATGCGTGGGTGGAATTGAACAATCCATTGCCATTCTTTGGTGTCGCGAAGGTGTCTTATAGTTTCAACTAAGTGAGGCGCGCAACTTAGGCTTGGTGTGAAGGTCGAGCACAGCAGCAAAGTGGGTGTTGCTTGTGAAGCAGTGTCAGGCTCTGAAGTAAATAAAGGGTCTAATGTTGGCCAACCAGTTTCGCGAACACGAAAGAAGCCATGCTTTTCCGCCCGCTCTTCAAATCCTTGGGTGGTATCGGGCCCTTGTGTGCAATAAAGGTCGTAACAGCCGCGAATATTGAAATGGCCACGATCATCACTGCGGGTGGCTTTGGCTACATTAAAACCGTGAAAGATATCCACTTTCAAACCTGGAATAAAGCTTGGCACCATGTTTCCTGGGCTGATCACTACGTCTGGCCGCCATTGCACGACGGCGTCTACATCTAAAAGGCGATGCTCATGGTTATGCAAATACTGTGGATTGATAGTTGAACCAGCGAGGAACCATTTCGCTTCGCCGCCACGTTTATGAATAGCTTCTTGTAACGGTCTAAGCATAGCGTAGGCGTAGTTTTGTTCGGCGTATAATAAGTATTTAAGCGCTGTCATGTGTGTGCCATTACAGAGAGGTTAAGCAGGTTAAGCTGTTAGTGTATAGTACAACAATCTGTATTATTGCCAACGAGAGATAGATAAGCGAGTGCCTATGAAAGTTTTGTTTGTGACTGATAAATGTGATCGCCCCGAGAGTGAGCTTTTCATAGGTCTTTCGAAAAAAATAGATGTCACCGTGATGTGTCATCCTGAAGGGCGTAATTACCCATTGTTACAGGCTGCAGGCGTTAAGCTAATAGAGCTAAAGTTGGCTGGGCGTTTTGATAAAGAAGGCACTGCTAAAATAAAGCAAGAGTTGTATGCCGGAGACTATGACATAGTGCACGCCTTTAATTCTCGCGCAGTGACGTGTGCGGTGAGGGCTGGTAAGCGGCATAGAGCTAAAATTTTGGGTTATCGTGGTGTTACTACCAATATGAGTTATCTACAACCTGAAAACTGGTTTAGCTTCCTTAATCCTCGTTTGGATGGCACTTTCTGCGTGGCTGAAGCGGTACGGCAGTCCATGCTTAAAGCACGTTTTTTATGGTTCCGCATCCCTTCAGAAAAACTTAAAACCATTTATAAAGGGCATAAGCCTGAGTGGTATCAAGGTGAGCCAGCAGATTTGTCAGCGTACGGTGTGCCTGAAGGGGCAACGGTTATGTGTTGTTTAAGCCGTAATAGTATGCGCAAAGGCATCGCTACTTTATTAGAAGCCTTCGACCGCTTACCTTCTGAGTTAAATGCGCACCTTTTATTGGTGGGAAACATTAACGATAATAAAGAAGCGCACGAGCGTGTGGCGCAATGCAAACACCCTGATAGGGTGCACTTTACAGGCTATACCAATAACCCAACGGGCGTTATTAGAGCTTGTGATTTATTGGTTTCCGCTTCTGAAAGCGGGGAAGGGCTGCCGCGTGTGGTAGTTGAAGCCATGTGTGTTGAGCGTCCTGTGGTGGCTACCGATGCTGGCGGCACACCTGAAGTGGTATTAAATAATGAGACTGGATTACTGGTGGAGCAAGGGGATGCTAAGCAGCTTCATCGTGCAATTTTAAATGTACTCGAACATCCTCAAGCAGCTAAAGAAAGAGCTGATAAAGCGTTGGCACGTATTTATTCTGTGTTTCATGCAGATGACACAGCTAAAAACACCTACAAGTGGTATGAAGAGCTCTTAGCTTAATAAAACCGTTCTTCCCCCTCTGGCCTCGTCTTAAAGCGCCTGTGCACCCATAAGTATTGCTCCGGCGCTTTCATCACTTCGCGTTCAATGGTTTGGTTGATGATAGTGGCGTCAGTAACGTCGTCGCCACTAGGGAAGTTTTCAAGCGGCTTGCCGAATACTATTTTATAGCGGCCTTTAGGAAGCCTGAAGTGCGAAATAGGAATCACAGTGGCACGGCCCATTTTAGCAATGCGCGTAGTGGTGGTAATGGTGGAGGTTTGCACACCAAAGAAAGGAGCGAAAACGGTTTGTTCTTTGCCGTAGTCTTGGTCTGGTGCATACCACACTGTGTTGCCCGCACGCAGCTGCCGAATAAGGCTGCGCATATCTTTGCGATCAATGTATTGCTCCACAAACCGGCCACGGCCCCAAGCAATTAGCCAATCTAATATAGGGTTGTTATTTGGCCGATACACAGCACTAAAAGGAATTTTAGCGCCATCACCCAATAGCCGGCTGCCTGCATCAATGGTGTTCAAATGCATGCCTAGTAATAGCACGCCTCCCTCTTTTTTAGCAGCTTCGAGATGCTCCAACCCTTCTACTGTTAAGCGTTCAACTAAATTCACCCTGGGATTAATGTAGGCGGCAGCTATTTCGGTGATAGCTTCGCCGGTGCTGACCATGGTGGCGCGGGTTAACGCTTTTTGCTCCGCGGCACTTAAATGCGGGAAGCACAAAGCGATATTGGTTGCGGCAATATGGCGGCGGCGTTTCAACAAAAAGTAAGCCAGATGCCCAAGCCCTCGGCCAACAGCTAGCTGAACGTTCCAAGGAAGTTGGCCAAACAACCAAAAAGCGCCTACTAGTAGCCAGGTGGGGGTGTCTTTAAATTTAAATGCTGGGCGAGTGGGAAGATCTGCCATGTTGCCTTGCGTTCCTCGGTAAAAAGTACTTAAGTGTAGCAGTTTTAGCTAGCGACGCGTTACCCTATGGGCGCAAACCTATGGTTGCCAACAACAGTTTGGCGCGAACAGACGCGCTGAGTTTCTGAATAAATGGATAGACTATGATACGTACGTTATACACCTTGCTGTGGTATTTACTGTTGCCAGTGCCGTGGGTAACCATGTGGTTTCGCGGCCGCAAGGCGCCCGGTTACCGCAAGCGCTGGTCAGAACGGCACGTGTATAACGCCATGCCTAATACGCTTTCCTCTTGTGTTTGGGTGCACGCGGTGTCGGTGGGGGAAACGCTCGCCGCCGCGCCCATGATCCATGCACTGCTAAAGCGCCACCCCGACACGCCCATTTTAGTGACCACCACCACACCCACTGGCTCAGATCGGGTGAAGGCCATTTTCGGCAACCAGGTGCACCATGTGTATTTTCCTTGGGATGTGCCGTTAGCGTGGTCACGGTTTTTTCAAGCCTATAACCCAAAACTAGCCATCATTGTTGAAACAGAACTATGGCCAAATTTAATGGCGAAGGCTAAAAAAGAGAACATGCCAGTGTGGTTGTTTAATGGCCGCCTTTCAGAAGGAAGCTACCGCGGCTATCGTCGCTTAAGTTGGCTTACTGGGCCGGCTATCCAAGCTTATGCAGGCCTGATGGTGCAAACCCAAGAAGAAGCGGAACGCTACATTAAATTGGGGGTTAAGAAGGATAAAGTGCATGTTACAGGTAGCGTAAAGTTTGATTTGCGCCTTACTGATGAAATAAAGAAAAAAGCCAGTGAAACCCGCGCTAAGCTTGGCGAAGAGCGTTTGGTGTGGGTGGCTGCGAGTACGCATGAGGGCGAGGAAGAAATAGTGTTGCAAGCCCATCAGCAGGTATTGCAAACGGTGCCACAGGCGTTGCTGGTATTAGTGCCTCGCCATCCCGAGCGCTTTGATAAAGTTGCAGAGTTAAGTGCGAAGATGGGTTTGCAGTGCGTGCGTCGTAGCACGGCTGAAAAGCCAAGTGCTGAAGCGCAAGTTTACTTGGGCGATTCCATGGGTGAGCTGTTGATGCTGTATGGTGCGGCGGAGCTAGCGTTTGTGGGTGGCTCGTTTGTACCGGTGGGTGGGCATAATTTATTAGAGCCTGCTGCCTGGGGGCACCCCGTGCTCAGTGGGCCGCATTTGTTTAATTTCGAACGAATTAGTGAGTTATTAACAGAGTCAGGAGCGCTTACAGTGGTGCAAGGCGCTGATGAGCTAGCGCACGCGGTGCAAACGTTGTTGCTCGATGAGCAGCGCCGTGAGCAGGAAGGCAAAGCGGCCACTGAAGTAGTGGCCGCTCATGGTGGTGCTTTACAAAAAACCTTAGCGCTCTTAGAGCAGGCGTGGCCTGTTTAGCCGGCCACGTTGTTAAGGTTAATTTGCTCTAGCTCGTTCAGCCAGTTGTTCACCTGAATGATGTCATCTTCGGTAAGGGCGCCGGCTAGTGCCTTTAAGGTAAGGCTATTGAGAATGTAATCGTAGCGGGCGTTGGCATAGTCACGCTTAGCGGCGAACAAAGTGCGCTGTGCGTTAAGCACCTCAACAATGTTTCGTGTGCCCACTTCGTAACCCGCTTGGGTGGCCTCTAACGCAGATTCAGCTGAGCGAATCACTTTTTTACGTGCGCTTACATAAGAAGAGTTCGCACTTACTTGGCGATAAGCGGCTAAAGTTTGCTGGCCCACATCGCGCCATGCTTGTTGGTATTGCTCGATGCTTGCATCGTGCTCAAGTGCCGTTTGCTTGCGCTTACTGTTTAAACCGCCGCCTTGGAATAACGGCATGCTCACCTCAATACCATACGCATTACTACGGCTTTTAGGTTGTAGGCTACCATCAGATAAAGGGTTGCTAGTGGGAATGTTTGCGTTGTCGCGATAACGCTGGTGTTGCGCCACTAAATCCACGGTGGGTAGCTGTGCTGAAGCGTGCTGGTTGGCGGTGTGGCGTAGCACTTCAGACTGCTGCTTTGCAGCTAATAAAGCTGGGTTTTGCCCCTGTGCAAGCTCCATCCACTTTTCAGGCTCAGCAGGATTAGGCTTGTTTAATGGCAAATCGCTTTGTAGGGTGGCCATGGTTTGCCATGGGCGGCCTGTTAGAGCTTCTAACTTATCTCGCGCAATATCGAACTCGGCTTCCGCCATAATAACGCTAGCATCCACTAGGTCGTACGCTGCTTCTGCTTCGTGCACATCGGTAATAGCAATTAAGCCCACCTCAAAACGTTCACGCGTTTGGTCTAGTTGCTCGCCAATTGCTTTTTTCTCAGCGTTAGCAGAAGTGAGGTTTTCCCATGCTTTTAGCACATTGAAGTAAGAGCTAGCCACGCGGTGGAAAAACTGCTGGCGGGCATCTTCAAATTGCGCATCAGCGAGGGTGGTGGCTGCAGCCCCCTGTTTGTAGGCGTACCAAGCACCAGGGCGGAACAAAGGTTGCGCCAAGGCCACGGTGACCGTTTCAGTTTCGTAATCAAACTTGTATCCAGCACGGCGTATTTTAGTTTCTGTATCCATCCAATTATATTTGGCGCTAATTTTAGGCAGGATGGCTGCTAAGCCTTGCGCCTTGTACTCTTGCCCAGCCTGCCAAGTGCTTAAAGCAGCGGACCACTCAGGATCAGCCGACCAAGCAGCCTCAAGAGCATCGGCTAACGTATCAGCATATACAGGTGCTGAAAAAGAAGCGGCGGCCATGCTGGCAGCCAAAATGAAAAACTTGCGCATAGTACTAGATCCCGTTATTCGCGGAGGCTACAAAGTAGCGATACTTAATAAGCAAAACATCTGTTTTGGCCTTGGGCTCGGTGGTTGCAAGCCAAAGGGCTATTTACTGCAGCGCATTAAAAACTAAGGGTTTCAATTTAGCTCAGTGCGCATTTTGCGAGAAATGAACCAACAAGGAGCCCGTTTAAATTGAAATAACCCGTCTTCTATCACTACACTGCAAAACGCAGGTTAGTATAAAGCATTAGACATTGAAATGTTTATTGAATCTGATTCATTTTTACGATTGGGCCCACTATGAACTGGACGATAAAGCGATTAGCACCGTTTACCCGCGCAGAAGATGTATGCTTGAAAGAGCAAAAAGTGGAGTATCAAGGCTTTATGCAGTTAGATACTTTAACCTTGCAGCATCGGCGTTTCGCGGGAGATTTCACGCCAGTGATAACGCGCGAATTACTCCGTCGCGAGCCCGTGGCCGGCGCTTTGATATGGGACCCTGCATTGGCCGAAGTGCTGTTGGTAGAGCAATTTAGAGTCGGTGCGATGGCAGATGAACGCACACCCTGGTGCCTAGAAGTGGTAGCAGGCATCGCCGATGAAGAAAATGAGTCATTAGAAGCCCTCATTCAGAGAGAGGCGCTAGAGGAAGCCAATGTTACGCTAACAAAGCTGATTCCCCTGCCACCGTATTTTGTTAGCCCCGGCGGCACGAATGAGCGTGTGCATTTGTTTTTAGGCCTTGCCGACTTATCGCAGGCAGGTGGCGTGCATGGGCTAGCATCTGAGCATGAAGATATTCGCTCCCACCGTGTGCCCACGGAGCAACTGCCACAACTTTTAGCGGAAGGGTACCTTAATAACGCAGCCAGTATTATCGCGGTGCAGTGGTTTTTGTTGCACCAAACAGAGCTATTACAGAAGTATTCATGAATATATTAGAAAGAAAGAGAGCCTATCGAGACGGGCTACGCCGCCTAGAGCGGTTATGTAGCCGCAACTATCGTTTATTTCAACAATGGCCATGGCTAAAAAGAGTGGGCACCATGCAGCTAATAGCTACTGAGCCAGTGGGGTTTTTGCCGGCAGGGCAGGTAGAACTAACCGTGCTGCATCGTTGGCCTTATACCACTGTGTTGAACCTACGTTCCGCGCCGAGTGCTACAGCAAACATTGAGCTGCAAATACGGCTGTACCATGATGCCAACAGCGCAGAAGTAACTATTGCTCGTGCAGTGGAAAATGGAGTGGAGCGTGAGTTTTCGTTGCAGCAAACCACCAATCAGCCCAAAGAAAAGCTGTACTGGAATACTTTTTTAAGCGCTTGGTTAAGCATTATGCAGGTGCATATTTATGCGGTGCCCAATACAGCGAAACGCTGCGTGAATTCCTAGGGAGAGCAAAACGTGGCCAGTGAAAAACCTTTACGTGTGGTGCAAATTACCGACACCCATTTGTTTGCAGACCCAGAGCAAACCATGTTGGCGTTGGCGCCGCAAAAAAGCTTAGAAGCCGTGCTAGCCCTTGTTCGCGCCGAGCAACCAAGCATAGATGTACTGCTCGCCACAGGCGATTTCTCCCAAGATAATTCTTATGCCTCTTATCGGCGCCTGTACGAACAACTCGCATCATTTTCGGTGCCCATGTATTGGTTAGAAGGTAACCACGATAAGCCGGCGCCATTGTTGCAAGCGCTGGCAGAGCAGGCGCATATTTTAGCACCCTGTGTGCAGCATCAGGGGGCGTGGAGCTTTATCTTGCTCAACTCCACTATTCCGGGGGAAACAATGGGTGAGCTGTATGCGCGGGACCTTGAGTTTCTGCAACAAGCGCTCGCAGCCTGTAAAGGGCAGCACGTTATGGTGTGCTTACATCACCAACCAGTGCCTGTGGGATGTCGTTGGCTGGATAAGCATCAAATTGGTGCTGCAGATGCGTTTTTTGAGGTGATAGATGCACACCCCAATGTGCGTGCTATTGTGTGGGGCCATGTGCATCAAGCGTTTGCCAGCCAACGTAATGGCGTGGGGCTCTATGGCACCCCTTCCACCTGCATTCAATTTAAACCGCATTGCGATGAATTCACCGTAGATGATGCCGCGCCCGGTTACCGCTGGTTTGATTTATATGCCGATGGGCGTGTTCGCACTGCAGTATCGCGTGTGGCAGAGCGCTTTAGCGTTGATGCCAGCATGAATGATTATTAGCATGGCAGTTTTGTTGGCCTCATTGTATTACTGTACAAAACAACAGTGTGTGGTTAACGTATAGCCACCTCTTTACTGTTTACTACAAACATGGAGAACCATCATGAATAAGAGCAGTAAGTTGCTTTATATACATGGTTTTAATAGCACTTCCGGCTCGGCCAAAGCACAGCAAATGGTGAGGTTTTTTGAGCAGCATGAAGCACGTGATCGCATTATTGTGCCCGATTTGCCAGTGCATCCCCGCCAGGCCATGGCGTTGCTTGATGGCCTAGTGCAAAGCAATGAAGTGGTGGCCGTGGTGGGTTCTTCTTTAGGTGGGTTTTACGCCACATGGCTCGCCGAACGGCATGGCATCAAAGGGGTGTTGATTAACCCCGCCGTGCGGCCGTGGCGCTTATTGTCGACGGAAGTGGGCACCATGACGCGTTACCACACAGGCGAAACCTATGAACTTGAAGCGGGTTGGGCGGACGATTTAGAAAGTTACGCCGTGCCCGTTATTGAGCGCCCAGAGAATTTATTAGCGCTGCTGCAAACAGGTGATGAAACCTTAAATTGGCAAGATGCTTGGGATTTCTACCAAGAATGCCACACCTATAAAGGCCTTGGCGGCGATCATTCTTTTGTGGGGTTTGCTGCGTTTATTCCTTTAGTGCTGCAGTTCTGCGGCATACAGTTAGATTGAGAGATTATGAGTACAGCCTATACCGCCTCAAATATTGAGGTATTAAGCGGTTTGGACCCCGTGCGCAAACGCCCGGGCATGTATACAGAAACCAACCGCCCCAACCATTTACTCCAAGAAGTAATAGATAACAGCGTGGACGAAGCCTTAGCGGGCCACGCCAAACAAATTACCGTAACGCTATACAAAGATGGCTCCGCGGGCGTGTTAGACGACGGCCGCGGCATGCCGGTGGATTTACACCCAGAGCTTGGCTTGCCAGGCGTTGAAGTGATTCTCACCACGTTGCACTCCGGCGGCAAGTTTTCTAACGATAACTACAGCTTTTCAGGGGGCTTGCACGGCGTAGGGGTGGCTGTGGTGAACGCCTTGTCTGAGGAGCTCACCGTCACCGTTCGCCGCGGTGGGCAGGTGCACGCCATGACATTCCGTGATGGTGATAAAGCCACCGAGCTCGCCGTTGTAGACACCTGCGGGCAACGCAACACAGGCACTGAACTGCGCTTTCAGCCAGACCCACAATATTTCGACTCCATTAAGTTCTCGATGCCGCGTTTGTTGCATTTACTGCGCGCGAAAGCAGTGTTGTGCCCAGGGCTCACCGTCGTGTTAGACGACCAAATAAAAGGCGAAAAGCACAGTTGGCAATATGAAGACGGCTTGGTGGAGTACCTCAAGGATGCCGTCAAAGAATGGCAGCAACTGCCTGAAGCGCCGTTTACGGGCTCACTAGAAGGCAAAACAGAAGCGGTGGAATGGGCTGTGCTGTGGTTACCTGAAGGGGGCGAGCAAGTCACAGAATCTTATGTGAACTTAATCCCCACGCCGCAAGGCGGCACCCACGTCAACGGCTTCCGCTCGGGGTTACTAGAAGCGTTGCGAGAATATTGCGAGTTCCGCAACTTGTTGCCACGCGGGGTGAAATTAACCCCAGACGACATTTGGGAGCGCGTGAGTTACGTGCTCAGCGTAAAAATGCTAGACCCTGTGTTTGCAGGGCAAACCAAAGAGCGTTTGGGCTCGCGCGCTATTGCCGGTTTTGTGAGCGGCGTGGTGAAAGATGCCTTTAGCTTATGGCTCAACCAACACACAGAAGAAGGCGATGCCCTCGCCGAGTTGTGTATTCAAAGTGCGCAACGCCGTTTGCGTGCAGCACGCAAGGTAACGCGCAAAAAAGTCACCAGTGGGCCTGCATTGCCAGGAAAACTGGCTGATTGCAGCAGCGATGACCCAAGCCAATCAGAAATATTTCTGGTGGAAGGGGATTCAGCCGGTGGTTCAGCTAAACAGGCGCGTAACCGTGAGTTTCAGGCCATCATGCCCCTGCGCGGTAAAATCTTAAACACTTGGGAAGTGGAATCCGGGCAAGTATTAAGCTCTCAGGAAATTCACGATATAGCCGTGGCCATCGGCATGGAGCCGGGCTCTGAAGATTTAGCAGGCCTGCGTTACGGCAAAGTATGTATCTTGGCTGATGCGGATTCAGACGGCTTGCACATTGCCACCTTAATTTGCGCCTTGTTTGTGCGCCACTTCCCCGCGCTAGTACGTGGTGGGCACGTGTTTGTAGCCATGCCGCCGCTCTATCGTATAGATGTGGGTAAAGATGTTTTTTACGCCTTAGATGACGAAGAGCAGCGCGTTATTCTAGATCGCATTGATGCCGAAAAGCGCCGCGGGAAAGTGCAAATTACCCGCTTTAAAGGCTTGGGTGAAATGAACCCCTTGCAACTGCGCGAAACCACTATGGCACCGGATACCCGCCGCTTAGTGCAGCTAACGGTGGAAGAAGGTGATGATACGAACCAACTGCTAGATATGCTGTTGTCGAAAAAGCGCGCTGGCGATAGGCGCTCTTGGTTAGAAGACAAAGGCAACCTTGCTGAAGTGTAACGGCGTAGAGACAGAGAAAACGAATGTCAGATAATTTTGAACAAGTCGCCCTGCGCGACTATACCGAGAAAGCGTACCTCGATTACTCCATGTATGTAATTTTAGACCGCGCCTTGCCTTACATTGGCGACGGTTTGAAGCCTGTGCAGCGCCGCATTGTGTACGCCATGAGCGAGCTGAATTTAAAAAGCACAGCAAAATATAAAAAATCCGCACGTACCGTGGGCGACGTATTAGGTAAATACCACCCACATGGCGATTCTGCCTGTTATGAAGCCATGGTACTCATGGCACAACCATTTAGTTATCGCTATCCACTGGTAGACGGCCAAGGTAACTGGGGCTCAGCAGACGACCCCAAATCTTTTGCGGCCATGCGCTACACAGAATCTAAACTGGCGCCTTACGCGGAAACCCTGTTAGCAGAGCTGGGCCAAGGCACAGTGGAGTGGGTGCCTAACTTTGACGGCACCATGGAAGAGCCGCAGTTGTTGCCGGCCCGCTTGCCCAATGTGTTGTTAAACGGCACCACCGGTATTGCGGTGGGCATGAGCACTGATATTCCACCGCACAATTTGCGAGAAGTGGCGCAAGCTTGTATTCACTTGCTGAAAACACCCAAAGCGACTCTTGCCGATATTATGGCCATTGTGCCGGCACCAGATTTCCCCACTGAGGCGGAAATTATTACGCCAGCTGAAGATATTGAGAAAATATATGCCACGGGGCGAGGCGCACTAAAACTGCGCGCAGTGTGGGAAAAAGAAGAGCAAGACATCGTGATCACCTCGTTACCGTACCAAGTATCGGGAGCTAAGGTGCTAGAGCAAATTGCGGAACAAATGCGCAGCAAAAAACTGCCCATGGTCACCGATTTGCGCGATGAGTCCGACCACGAAAACCCCACCCGCCTTGTTATCACACCGCGCTCAAACCGCGTGGATATTGAACAGCTGATGGGCCATTTGTTTGCCACTACCGACCTCGAGAAAAACTATCGTGTGAACATGAACATGATAGGCCTTGATGGGAGGCCCCAAGTAAAACCACTGCTTGGTATTCTGCAAGAATGGCTAACGTTCCGCATGCAAACAGTGCGGCGCCGTTTAGAACACCGCTTAGAGCGTGTGGAAAGCCGATTACATATTCTTGAAGGCTTATTGGTGGCCTACCTGAATATCGATGAAGTTATTCGTATTATTCGCGAAGAAGACAAGCCCAAGCAGGCTCTCATGAGCCATTTTGGGTTAAGTGAGCGCCAAGCAGAAGCCATTCTCGAAATCCGCTTGCGCCAATTGGCTCGCCTAGAAGAAATTAAGATACGCGGCGAGCAGGATGAATTAGCCAAAGAGCGCGACTGGCTAGTAAAAACTTTAGGCTCGAATCAGCGCATGAAAACACTGGTGGCGAAAGAGCTACAGGCCGATGCGGATGAATACGGCGACGACCGCCGTTCTTACTTAGTGGAACGCGAAGAGGCAAAAGCACTAGATGAAGCTGATTTACTGCCCGCTGAGCCGGTAACAGTGGTGGTTTCTAAAATGGGATGGGTGCGCGCCGCGCGTGGTCATGATGTGGATGCAGAAGGGCTTAATTACCGTACGGGCGATGCATACCAAGCCTCGGCGCCGGGGCGCTCTAACCAGCCTGTGCATTTCCTCGATAGCCATGGCCGAGCCTACACATTACAAGCGCATACCCTGCCGTCGGCCAGAGGGCTAGGCGAGCCATTAACAGGGCGTTTGTCGCCGCCTAGCGGCGCAGAGTTCATGGCTGTATTAATGGCCAACGACGAGCAAAAATGGCTGCTTGCCAGTGATGCGGGTTACGGTTTTATCATTCAGCACGAACAACTACTGGCTAATACCCGTGCAGGTAAATCTGTGCTCACCATGCCGAAAAACAGCCTGTTGTTACCCCCTGCAGCCGTGAACGATATGGCTACAGACCGTGTGGCAGTGCTATCCAACGAGGGGCGCCTGCTAGTATTTCCCTTAGCTGATTTGCCGGAAATGGCACGTGGTAAAGGAAACCGGCTCATGGCGATTACCGCCGCACGCGCACAAGAGCGGGTGGAGTTTGTGCAAGCCATGGCTGTGCTGAAGCCTGACGACACCTTGGTGGTGCAAGCAGGCCGGCGTCACATGAACCTCACGCCGCGAGATCTCGCTCATTATGAAGGCGAGCGTGGGCGCCGCGGGGCAAAATTACCGCGCGGTTTCCAAAACGTCACCACCATTAGTGTGGAAGAGAAAGAGTAATGCAGAGCAGGGCACCTTCGCGGTGCCCTTGTTCTTTAAGCTTCTTGTGGGTGTTTAATGGCGAGAGGTGCGGTGAGGGTGTGGAGCAAGCCGCGAATAAGCCCTGCCTGTAGCAAAATGCGTGCTTGGAGCTCTTCGTAAGCATCGTCGCCTTGCAGGTCTTCTTGCTTTTCTGCCAGTAAATCGAGCGCTTTTAAGCGCTTGAACGTCATATCTTCAGCGAGGTCGAAATCGAGCTCGTCTTGCCAGCTTAAATTCAAACGGCTTGGGTACATATCGTTATCTAGGTGCGCCAAAATTTCGTCTTGGTTTAAATCCACCGCGTTGAAACGCACTGTAGCGCTGCCGTCTTTACTGCCTTTTAGTTCACAGCGCTCACCGAGGGTGAGGCCTTCGGGCAAACTGTTGGGGTTGCGCATCCACTCTGCAAACACACTGGCTGGCGCGATGTCTGCGTGCAAGGGCTTCACGGGCAAGGTGCCAATGGCTTTACGCAACGCGTTGATCACCTGCTCGGCACGGGTGCTGCTAGCGGCATCCACAATCACATGGTGGCGCTGGGTATCGAACAACACATTGGTGCGGCGTGAACGGGTGAACGCTTGCGGTAAAAACTCAAAAATAATTTGTTCTTTTAACTCTGCGCGTTCTTTGCGCCCCACCTTGCGGTGCTGTTCTTCTTCAATCATTTCCACACGCTCTAGCAGCTCTTCGGTGACCACAGGGCCAGGCAAAAGGCGTACGGTTTCTTGGAAGGTGCAGAGCAAGTAACCCTGCGCAGGGATCACCATATCCACATGGCCTTTCAGCGGTGTTACAAAGCCTTCTGAGCTCATATCTTGGCTGCCACAAGGCTTGCAGGGCATTTTTTCGAGCATTTCATTAAGCTCGCCTGCCGACCAAGAAAAAGGGGTTGCGCTGGCATATACCGCCAGATTTTTCATCCACATAATGTTGTTCCGTTTAGCAAAGAGAGGTGGGCCGAGCCCAAAACTTGAGGAGGGTTACCCTAACCAATGAAGGCGCCTTTCTCAAGGCATAAAAAAGCCCCCTAGGCGAATACACCTAGAGGGCGGGTGCTACTAAACAAGATTAGAAGCGGTAAGTGACCTGGCCAGAGAGGCCATGGATTTTGTTTTTGAAATCACCGGAGAAACCAGGACGTGGCGAACCAGTATTTGGGTTGTCTTTATCGCCTTGTCTCACTCGAGCCGTGCTCTCCCATAGGTAACCGTAGGCGGCATCTAAAGTGAGGTCGTCTGTAACGTTCCAACCGGCGCCAATGGTAATAGCCTTACGCTCGGCAATGGGGGTTCTTACGCTACGTGTGCTGTCTGAAGCAGCAGAGGTGTCTAAAGCAAAACCTGCTCTTAACACCACAGCTGGGTTGAGTTGGTAAGAACCACCAATGGAATAAGCCCAAGTGTCCTTAAAGCTCACTTTTTCTGTTGGGCTAACACCGTCTGGATGTAGTGGTAGGGTGTCCTTGATAGAAATTTCATCTAAACGGCTCCAGCGGGTCCAAAGGGCACCAGCATAAAGCGTCCATTGATCATCAAACTTGTGGGTAAAAGAAAAATCGATGCTTTCAGGTGCGGTAAACTTAAGATTAGCATCGCCTTTATAAGTTTGAGGCGCTGGAGTTTCAACCTTGGCATCGCCCGATAATTTAAACTTCACGTGAGAGCGATAAGCAAGGCCAA
Organism: Alcanivoracaceae bacterium; assembly: GCA_035301485.1. GTDB lineage: Bacteria > Pseudomonadota > Gammaproteobacteria > Pseudomonadales > Alcanivoracaceae > CALEAR01. The sequence goes on along the minus strand of DATGUF010000021.1, from coordinate 7,848 downwards.
AAGTGGTGTTTTCATAAGGTTGGAAAAGCACCCCTACGTTAGCACCGAAAGCTGTATCGTCGCCTTTAGCTGTGTAGAGTACATCTACAAAGGGGTTTGTTGGAGCAGGAGGAGCTGCAGGATTAGCAGGGCTTAATGAGTTGCTGCTTAAAGTACCATCAAGGTAGTTAACGGTGGCACCAACACCTACAGAAAGCATGTCATTAAATTTGTAGCTGAGGGTGGGTTGGAAAGTCACCATGGTCACTTCAGTTTTGCGTGCTTGATAGCGTCCTGCGAAAGTGCTTTCAAAATCGCTTTTGCCACCGACAGGGGCGTAAATGCCCATACCAAAATGCCATTGGTCATCTAAAGGCATCACAAAGTAACCGAAAGGAATGGCGCTGAAAGGCACCATATCGCCATCGTTGGTTGAACTTTGATTGATTCTACCGGGAAGGACCATTGGGTTTCCGTCATATGTGGTCTGTCCGTTCTTAATGCTGGTTTTAGCATGGATAAGGGCCAAACCACCACTCACTTGCATGCGGTCTAAACGAGACATACCCGCTGGGTTACCAAACACGGTGCTGGCATCTAAAGCGGAAGAAGAACGGCCTGCATAAGCAGTACCCATAGCACTGGCGCTTTGTTCGTTAAGGCTAAGCCCAGCAGCCATAGCGCCTGTGGATGTCAGTAATAATGCGCTGCTTAAAGCAGACATAGCGATAGTGGCGGGTACACGCCTTATTATTTTTTGCATAACCATCTCCTAAGGTAGGCAAAACTGCCTCGTTCATGAGGCAAGCACTTTAATCAAAAGCGTCGTGGCTCTCATGTTAAAACCTTAGCGTAAGAATGTTGTCCTAATATTTCTCACTGCTTTGTTCTAATTATTGTCATGAGAGTAGACAGTGGTACGCAGTGTAGGACAAAAAACAGGTGGGAGTAAAGTAGAAAGACGTAAATAACGTATGTTTGATGCTAAAAGTTGAAATAAGTTTGCTTAAGAGCATGAAAATCTTGCATCGTTATGATTTATGGGGGTTTTTGGTACATTTGTGCCAAGTGTAGCAGGTGTTTTTCCCGCTAATAAAAAAGCCCTCTAAGCGAATGAGCCTAAAGGGCCTGTGTGCTACTAAATGAATTTAGAAGCGATAAGTGGCTTGCGCAGAAATACCGTGGGCTTCGTTTTTGAAGGAGCCTTTCCAGCCTGGGCGAGCGCCACCTGATTTAGCAGGAGCGTCAACCTTGGCTGTGCTTTCCCAAAGATAGCCGTAGGCAGCATCAATGGTGAGGTTGGGGGTTGCGTGCCAGCCGGCGCCAATGGTAATGGCTTTGCGTTCGCCAATGGGCGTTCTTACGCTACGGTCTCCATCAGAAGCAGCGGCGTCATCCAATGCGAACCCAGCTCTTAGTATCCATTCAGGGTTTAGCTGGTAAGAAGTACCAATGGAGTAGGCCCAGGTGTCTCTGAAATTAACATCTTCAATGGGATCGATCCCATCATTGGTAACTCCTGGTACAACGAGCGTGTCATCAATAGCGATGGTGTCTAAACGGCTCCAACGTGTCCACACAGCACCCGCATAGAGTGTCCATTGTTCATCAAGCTTGTGTGTGAATGAGACGTCGATGCTTTCTGGCGCCGTAAACGTTAGTTTGGCGTTCCCTTTATAGGTAACAGGAGGGTTTGCGAGGCTTGCAGGGGGATTGCTGATATCTGGAAAGTTTTCTAATTTGGCATCGCCGCTAAATTTGAATTTAGTGTGTGAGCGATAAGTTAAACCAAAGGTAGTGTCTTCATAAGGTTGAAAAAGAACACCTACGTTGACGCCTACGGCCGTGTCATCGCCTTCAGCTGTGTACAGTAGATCATCACCACCGGGAATAGGGCTCAAAGAATTACTGCTGAGAGTTCCTTCTAAATAGCTAATCGTTGGGCCAATACCCACCGATAACATCTCATTAAATTTATAGCTAATGGTGGGCTGGAAGGTAATCATGGTCACTTCGGTTTTACGTGCCTGATAGCGGCCGGTAAACGTTTTTTCGAAGTCGCTTTTGCCGCCAACTGGCGCATAAATACCCATACCAAAGTGCCATTGGTCATCTAGTGGCATTACAAAATAACCAAATGGAATAGTGGTGAAGGGCACCATGTCGCCCTTGTTGGTACCTGAAGGGTTAGATGGATCGCCTTTAATTTTGATACGCGGATCAATAAACGCTAAACCGCCACTCACTTGCATGCGGTCTAAACGCGACATGCCGGCTGGGTTACCAAATACGGTGCTCGCATCCAGGGCAGAAGAAGAGCGGCCCGCATACGCTGTGCCCATGGCGCTAGCACTTTGTTCGTTCAGGGTTAAACCGGCGGCCATAGCACCTGTTGAGGTGAGTAATAAAGCACTGCTTAAGGCAGACATAGCAATGGTGGTTGGAACAAGTTTTGTTATTTTTCTTTGCATAACCAACTCCTAAGGTAGGCAAAACTGCCTCGTTCATGAGGCAATTACTTAATTGCAAGTGCTTGTGCTCTCGCTAAAACCTTAGTGTGAGAAGGTGGCGCTTTAGAATATCTCACTGCTTTGTTTTAATTATTATCATGAGAGGTGGGCAGTTATTGCAGTGTAGGGTGGTGTTGAGACAAGAGTAAAGCTCAAAAACATTAATAATTCATTTAGTTGATGCAAAAAGTTTATTTAAATTCACTCAAACGCAGAAATTTCTTCATCGGTGAGTTCGCGATATTCGCCTTCAGCCAAATCTGGCGTTAATACGAGGGTGCCTATTGCTCGCCTGTGTAGTGTTACAACACGGTTGCCCACGGCCGCTAACATGCGTTTTACTTGGTGGTAACGCCCCTCTATTAAGGTGAGTTTTATGTGTTTATTGGCGAGCACGTCCACCTGCGCGGGTAAGGTGGGTTTGTCTTCGTTACGCAGCATAACCCCTTGTTCTAATTGCTTTATAGCGGCGGCAGAAATGGGCTCGGCTAAGGTGGCTACGTAGGTTTTAGGTACTTCGTAGCGTGGTGCAGTTACCCTGCGGCTCCATTGGCCATCGGTGGTGAGCAGCAATAGGCCGGTGGTGTCTTTATCTAAGCGGCCGGCAATGTGCAGGCCTTCGCGTAAATGAGCAGGCAATAAAGAGAGCGCGGTGGCGTGGCGATCGTCTTCGGTAGCGGATACATAGCCGCTTGGTTTGTGCAGCATATAATATCGTTCACCCGGCAGGGTTAAAGGTGTACCGTCTAGTAACACTTCGGCCGTGCCTGTGCGTTGTTGCGCCTGGCGGCACGCTTCGCCAGCCATAGTAATACGGCCCGTTTTGATGAGAGCTTTTGCTTGTTTGCGTGATAGGCCGCAAGCTTGTGAAACATACTGATCTAAACGCATAAGCTTGGTTTACCAATAAGTTGAGGGTGAAATGACACTAGGGTTTGTTTGCTTAGCATTGTTGGCCGGTACCAGTTTTGCCGTGCAAGCTTCTGTAAATGCCAACTTGGCTAAAGGGTTGGGCAACGAGCCTATTGTAGCCACTTTGGTCTCTTTTTCAGTGGGCACTATGCTGTTACTAGGCGTAACGTTAGCCCGCGGTGGCTTGGGGCAAGTGTTAGCACAAGTGCCTAAACAACCCATGTGGACACTAACAGGCGGTGCACTAGGGTGTTTGGCGCTATTTTCCACTGTGTTTTTAACACCGCGCTTAGGGTTGGCCAATATGCTTATGCTGATTATTTTCGCTCAGCTTAGCACGGCCATTATGCTCGACCACGCAGGTTGGCTAGGGTTGGTGCAGCAATCTGTTACGCCGGTGAAGGCTGTGGGCCTTGGCTGCATGCTAGTGGGTGTAATATTGGTGCTGCAAGGCGATAAGTGGCTAGCAAATATGGCTGGCTAGGGTGATATTGTTGGGCGTTTCTGCCTTGTAGTGAATCGCTGTATTTTTTAGAGTCCTACCATGAAAAAATTAAACGTTACTACCGCAACTGTGATGACACCGGAAGGCATTACCCTCGCTTATGATGAGCGCGGTGATAAAGATGCCCCTGTGGTGTTATTTATTATGGGTCTGTCGGCACAAATGGTATTTTGGCCAGAGCCACTGCTGAATGCCGTGGCTGAGCAGGGTTACCGGGTTATTCGGTTTGATAACCGCGATGTGGGCCATTCCACCAAAATACGTGGGCGCATTCACTATAGCCCCAATGTGGCTATTGCTCGTGCATTAATAGGGCTCGATATTAAACCGCCTTATACCCTTCACGATATGGTGACAGATACTCTTGGCTTGATGGACGAGCTAGACATTGAAAAAGCGCACCTCGTGGGAGCTTCCATGGGGGGGATGATTAGCCAATTGTTGGCAGGGAAACATCCAGAGCGTGTGTTGAGCCTTACTTCTATTATGTCGAGCAGTAACCATCGGTTCTTGCCGCCTCCTACGTTTGCAGCGTTGAAAACCCTGGTGGGCTCGCGTGTGCAAATTAATTCGGAAGAAGAGTACGTGGCTTATGGCAAGAAAATGATGCGCGTAATAGGTGGCACGCTAGATCACGATAGCCCATTGATAGAGCAAATGTTTGCTGAAAGTTGGCAGCGAGGCTTGTATCCCCGTGGTGTATTGCAGCAATTTATGGCTACGCTCAGCACCGGAGATCTGCGCCCTTACTTACGCAAAATTAAATGCCCCACCCGTGTTATTCATGGCACGGTGGATCCGTTACTTCGCCCTGCGTGTGGGCGTTCTTCAGCAAAAAACATTAAAGGCGCAAAGCTGTCGATGCTGAAAGGCATGGGGCATGATTTGCCAGAATCTTTACTACCTACCATTAGCAAACTAATTGTGGAAAACGCCCAAGAGGCAGAGCGTTAAGCTCTGCCAACGGGAAAGCTAATCACTTCTTCAATATGTTCTGCCTTAAGCAGTAGCATCAGCAGGCGGTCTAGCCCCATAGCCACGCCCGAACAAGGGGGTAAGCCATGCTCTAAGGCTGCGAGCAGCCAAGGGTCTGCTTCTCTCGCGGGCAGTGAGCGTTGGGCGCGGAGGGCTTGGTCTGCCGCAAAACGGCGTTGCTGTTCTGTGGCGTCTAGCAGTTCTTGATAGCCGTTGGCCAGTTCCATGCCTTGGGCATAGATTTCAAAGCGAAGCGCCACGGTTTCACCGTCTTCATCTGTGCTGTGTTCAGCTAATGCCGCTGCCCAACCTGGAAAACGGTCGATAATAGTGAGTTGTTGAGGGGGTAGTTGAGGTTCAACCACCGTGGCCATCAACCAATCCACCAAGGCGCCACGGTCTAAATCTGCGGGAAGCTCGGTGTTTTCTGATGCTTTCTCGTATAAATCTGCCACGCTGGCGCGCATTGGGTCGAGGCCGGTATGCAGCGCAAATACCTCACGAAACGGGTAATGCTGTACTTTCTCGAGGCTCAATAACGGCTGTAGTAACGCTATGCACTCATCAATGAGGGCCGGTAGCGCCATGCCCACACGGTACCATTCCAACATGGTGAATTCTGGGTTGTGGCGTTGCCCTGCTTCTCCATCGCGAAACACCCGCGCAATTTGATACATGCAGCCGATGTTAGCGGCCAGTAGGCGCTTCATATGGTATTCGGGTGAAGATTGCAGAAAACCGTATTCCGGCACATGGATGCATTGGATGTGAATGTCACTCACACCGTGCTGTGCCAAGAAGGGGGTATCTACTTCAAGAACATTGCGTTCAGCAAAAAAATCTCTAATGTGCGCATAAAGCTGCGCCCGAGCTTTAATGGCTCGGGCGCTAGCGGTAGGCTGCCAAGAATGTTTAGGCATTGCTTAGTTTCTAACGCGGCCTACATATTCGCCGGTACGTGTATCAACACGTACAATCTCGCCTTGCTGCACGAACAATGGGATGTTAACGGTGGCGCCAGTGGCTAGTTTGGCGGGCTTGCCGCCTGTGCCGGCAGTGTCGCCTCTTAGGCCTGGATCTGTTTCAACAATTTCCAGTTCTACGAAGTTGGGCGGGGTGACGATGAGCGGGGCGCCGTTGTACAGTGTCACGGTGCAGATATCTTCCTCGTTGAGCCAGTTAATGGCGTCAGCCACTGCTTTTTCGTCAGCGGCCACTTGGTCGAAAGTGTCTGGGTTCATGAAGTGCCAGAATTCACCATCGGTGTAGAGGTACTGCATATCAGTATCGATCACATCTGCAGCTTCAAGCGATTCGCCTGATCTAAATGTGCGCTCCCAAATGCGGCCGGTGCGCAGGTTGCGCAGGCGCACCCGGTTAAAAGCCTGGCCTTTACCAGGTTTAACGAATTCGTTCTCCACAATGGAGCAAGGATCGCCATCAAGCATTACTTTCAAGCCAGATCTGAATTCGTTGGTAGAATAGGTCGCCATGTAATCACCTAAATAAAAGATTAAATTAAGGGTTGTAATGATAGCTCAACAAGTACCAAATTGGCAGCAACAGCAAGCAAATGCCATTACTGATCTTCAGGAATTGCTGTCCATCTTGCAACTTACAGTGGAAGATTTGCCCCTCGCTATGCAAGCTAGTGAGCAATTTGCAGTACGGGTGCCACGTGGTTTTGTTGCGCGTATGGAGGTAGGTAACCCGCGCGACCCCTTGTTGCGCCAAGTGTTAGCCACTGGCGAAGAAATGGAGATGGTACCAGGTTACACGCAAGATCCGCTTGAAGAAGCAGACCATACTCCTGTGCCGGGCATCTTACACAAATATCATGGCCGCGTGCTATTTGTTGTGACGGGCGCCTGTGCGCTGCATTGCCGCTACTGTTTTCGCCGCCATTTTCCGTATCAAGAATATATGCCCACACAAGAGCGTTATGGCGAGGCGCTAGCATGGTTAGCACAGCAAAAAGATGTGCATGAGGTTATTTTCAGTGGCGGCGATCCTTTGTCTTTATCAGACCGAAAGCTAACTAGCTTAGTGGAGGCGCTTGCTGAGATTCCACACCTACGACGTTTGCGCATTCACAGCCGTAACCCTGCGGTAATTCCTGAGCGTTTAACACCAGAACTTGAGCAGTTGCTAGGTGATGAGCGTTGGGAGAGTGTGCTTGTATTACATATTAACCACGCTAACGAAATCACGGATGAGTTAGCGCGAAGGGTTAAGCGTTTAAAAGCACAAAACGTAACGGTGCTGAACCAAGCAGTGTTGTTAGCAGGGGTGAACGATAGTGTGGAGGCGCAAGAAAATTTAGCGAACCGCTTATTCAGCGCTGGTGTGTTGCCGTATTATTTGCATCAGTTAGATAAAGTAGCAGGGGCAGCGCATTTCTTAGTGAGTGATGAAAAGGCGGTTGCCTTGATGGAAGGCGTGCGAGCACGTTTGCCAGGCTTTCTCGTGCCGCGCCTAGTGCGCGAAGTGGCGGGCGATAAGAGCAAAACGCCTGTTACTTAAGTGTCGTTAGAAGTAAAAAAAGCACCTCTGGAGGTGCCTTTTCTGTGTAGCAGTAAGTTAGTGTGTTTGGGGAGCTGTTTTCCCTTTAGCCAGTAATTCCGCTTGGTCACGGTCGCGTACCCCAATAAGATAGAGGATTCCGTCTAGCCCAAGGGTAGTAATGGCTTGTTTTGCACTTTCTTTCACCAGTGGCTTTGCGCGGAAGGCAATGCCGAGGCCGGCCACGCCAAGCATAGGCAAGTCGTTGGCACCATCGCCCACAGCAATTACTTGTTCAAGGCTTAGGCCTTCTTCCTTAGCAATTTTTTGTAGAAGCACCGCTTTGCGTTCGCCGTTTACGATTTCGCCCACCACGCGGCCAGTTACTTTGCCATCTTCAATTTCTAGTTCGTTGGCGTACACGTAGGTGATGCCTAAACGTTTTTGTAGGTACTCACCAAACCA
>DATGUF010000020.1:0-4457 GCA_035301485.1 Alcanivoracaceae bacterium | reverse complement strand
TTGTACTTGTTTCATGGTTATCTCCATCCATTTCACAATAGTGAGCGTTTTGCCTCACTGTTAATTTGCCACCTTCCTTTAACTAAGGTGTAGTGAAAACTTAACGGCATTGTTGTGGCTTAGCAATATTTATAAGGCGTTTTTCTGCATTAATGGCGTTTTTCTTACTGGTTGAGTAGTTAAAAACAGAAATTGCGCACAAAACATGACGCAATTTTTAAACAAGTGACAATTTTTGTCACTTTAAGCACTAGCCACACAAAAAAGCCAGCACCAGCTTTTACACTGCCTAACGCAGCACAAACCCAGCAAAAAGCCACAAAAGGTTGTTTATTAAGCGATTAATGCATGGCTAGTTGCCCTACCCCCATGAGTGTTGTACTATTGGCGCCGCTTCAATGAAGCAAGAACCAATTCGGGGCGTGGCGCAGTTTGGTAGCGCACTTGCATGGGGTGCAAGGGGTCGCAGGTTCAAATCCTGCCGTCCCGACCAATTTTGAAAAGGCTTACAGCGAACAAACTGTAAGCCTTTTTTATTGTCTGCTTTATGGGTTTGCTACCTGGCTCCACTCATTCGATAGCACTTCGGCTTGTTGCATGATCAACTCCACAGCCTCTTTTGCGTTATCGGGTGGGTATTTGTAGCGTTGTAAGGTGCGGCGCACGAGGATGCGTAAACGCGCGCGTACGCTTTCGCGCACTTGCCAATCCACAGTGGTGGATTTACGCAATTGTTCGGTAATTTCAACGGCTATTTTCTTTAGCACTTCGTCGCCCATTTCGCGCACGGCGCTTTCGTTATTGGCCAGTGCGTCATAAAAAGCCACTTCGTCTGGGTTTAAACCTAGCTCGGCTTCACGGGCTAAATCATCCTGAAACTGCTTGGCCATGGCGATGAGTTCTTCTATCACCTGCGCTGCTTCAATCGCGCGGTTGTTATAGCGGCGCAAGGTTTCTTCTAAGCGGTCGCCGTATTTCTTTTCTTGCACAACGTTTTGGCGTGTGCGGGCTTTAATGTTGTCTTTCAGCAGTTTCTCTAACAGCTCCACGGCTAAATTGCGGTATGGCATTTGGCGCACATCTTCTAAAAACTCATCCGACAACACACCAATGTCTGGCTTGTCTAAACCGCAGCTATCAAAAATATCTACCACGCCCTCTGCTATTAATGCGTTATCTAGAATCTGCTTAAGCACTGAGTTTTTATTGTCTTCAGTAAGTTTTTTATCCGCTGTAGTGGAATGGCTTAGCGCGGATTTTACTGCTGATAAAAAGGCGATTTCTTTGTGATAAGCTTTTGCCTCATCCATGGTGCTACACAGCGAATACGCTTTGTTCATGGCTAGCACGGCATCTAAAAAACGCTTCTTGCCATCGTCTAAGCTTAATATGTAGTTGGCTGCTGCAGGCAATAACTTTAGTGCATCGGTAACATAATCGCTGTAATCAAAACCTGTTTGCTGCGGTGTTTTAGCAAACATACCGTGAATAACATCCAGCTTTTCTAGCATCACCGCGTAAGCTTCTTCCGTGCTATGGGTGGGCTCGCCGCGGCCTTTGGATTCTGTATATGTTTTCAGCGCTCGCTTTAACTCGCTAGCAATGCCAATGTAATCCACCACTAAGCCACCGGGTTTGTTTTTGAACACTCGGTTTACCCGTGCGATGGCCTGCATTAAGTTGTGGCCTTTCATGGGTTTATCCACGTACATGGTGTGGCAAACAGGGGCATCAAAGCCGGTTAGCCACATATCGCGCACTATCACTAGCTTTAGTGGGTCGTTAGGGTCTTTAAAACGTGCTTCTAAGCGTTTTTTGGTTGTGGCGTTATAAATATGCGGTTGTAGCAAGGCTTTATCGGCTGCAGAGCCTGTCATCACCACTTTAATGGCGCCCTTCTCTGGGTCGTCATCGTGCCATTCTGGGCGCAACGCCACTATCTCGTTGTAAAGCTGAACACAAATAACGCGGCTCATGGCCACGATCATGCCCTTGCCTTCCATTAGCGCTGTGCGGGTTTCAAAGTGCTCTACCAAATCTTCAGCCACTTGTTTTAGGCGCGGCTCTGAACCCACCAGTTTTTCTAGGCGGCTCCATTCGCCCTTTGTTTTTTCGCGTTGCGCAATATCTTCTTCATCTTCAACAATGTCATCTACTTCATCTGAAAGCGCATCTATCAAATCGCGGTTAATGTCTAGCTTGGCCAGGCGTGATTCGTAATAAATAGGCACGGTGGCGCCATCATCTACTGCATCTTGAATGTCGTAGATGGAAACGTAATCACCAAACACTGCACGGGTGTCTTTATCTTCCGTGGCAATCGGCGTGCCGGTAAAACCAATAAACGAAGCATTAGGCAACGCATCACGCATGTGCTTGGCATAGCCGTATTTGTATGTGCCGTCTTTAGATAACGTCGCTTTAAGGCCATATTGGCTACGGTGCGCCTCATCCGAAACCACCACAATGTTGTGGCGGTTGTTTAATACAGGGTGGCCTAACTCATCTGCCAACAAAGCAAATTTTTGCACCGTGGTGAAAATAATGCCGCCTGATTCGCGCTCCGCTAGCATTTGGCGCAGTTCTTCACGGTCGTCCGCTTGCACGGGCTCTTGTTTTAACAGCTCTTTCGCCGCGCTAAAGGTAGCAAACAGCTGGCCATCTAAATCATTACGGTCGGTAACCACCACCAAGGTGGGGTTATTCATTTCGGGCTGTTGCAACAATTTGCCCGCATAACAGCACATGGAAATACTTTTGCCCGAACCCTGTGTGTGCCATACAACACCTGCTTTCTTGCTGCCAGGCACCACTTCATCGGCGTAGGTGGCGCGCTTGTCTTCTAGCTCAAGGCGGTCGGGGGCTTGGGCTGCAATAATTGTGGCCCTCACCGCTTCACGCACCGCATGAAACTGGTGATACCCAGCGATTTTTTTAATCAGCTGGTCGGAATCTGTTTCAAAGATGACAAAGTAACGCAAATAATCGAGGAAAAGCTCACGATCAAAAAAGCCACGCACCATGGTTTCTAACTGCCACTCCACGAGAGGCCTGTCATCCTCATGGCGAAGGGTGCGCCATGGCATAAAACGTTCTTGGTTAGCCGTTAATGAACCCACACGTGCTTCAAAGCCTGTGCTAATTACTAAGGCTTCGTTATAGGCAAATAGATCGGGGATTTCATCTTTATAGGTTTGTATTTGGTGGAAAGCATCCCAAATACTGACATTTTCAGAGGTGGGGTTTTTAAGCTCTAACACCGCCAGCGGCAAGCCGTTAATAAAGCAGATAATGTCTGGACGGCGTAGCTGCTTGCTGCCTTCAATGGTGAATTGATTAATAGCGCGGAAACGGTTGCTGCTTAGCGTATTGAAATCAATAAGAAAGGCATGGTCGTGAACAACGTTATCATCACGTTTATATTCAACCGGAACGCCCTCTAGCAAAAGCCGATGAAAACTACGGTTATTAACCACCACATCCAGGCTTTCTGGCTTGCTCACCACAGCTAGTGCTTGCTCAATGGCTGTATCGGGTAAGTGCGAGTTGATACGGCGTAGCGCTGCTTCAACGTCTGCGAGCAGCAACACCTGTCGGTAGTTGGCACGCTCGGGGCTTGGGCCATCGTGCGCAATATCAGGCCCGTAACCCACCTCCCAGCCGCCCTCAGCAAACCATTCAAGGCAGTGTTGTTCCAGTTGGTCTTCAGTCATTCCTTTTTCCTTAACCTTGGGTGGGTTTTTTCAGCAAAATAAAGTAAATGCGCTGCTCGGGTCGCAATGTTTGGATAAAACAGCTCATCGCCAAAACCTTGCTCAATGGTGGCAAGCGCAGAGGCAAGCCCGTCACTGCGTAATTGACCAAACAGCTCTGTTGCTTCGCCTTTGGTTATTAAGGCTTGTTTTAGCTGACCAATGGCTTGCAGAACGTCATCCAGAACTAAAGGCTGCATATTCAGTTGCTTGGTCGCCACCTTGTTTAACTTTTGCTCATCGTAGCCCTGTAACAGGCTCCATGAGCGCGCATAATCACTGATCACCTGAGCAACAGCTTCGCCTTCATGGGTCACTAGGCCTTGATTCGTTAAGGTGCGACTCAGTAAATTGACTGCTTGCTCAAACTCAATACCGCGCTCAGCAAGGCGGCGTTGATTCAGGGTGTAACCTTGGATTAAATGGTCTTTTAAGGTTTTTGTCGCCCACTGCCGAAACTGGGTCGCTCGCTTTGAGCTGACTCTGTAGCCCACTGAAATAATGGCATCCAAGTTGTAGTGCTTAATGCGGCGGCGAACCTGTCGCTTTCCTTCCTGACGAACTACCGAGAAATCCTCGGTAGTTCGATCCTCCTCAAGCTCGCCCTCTAAAAAGATGTTCTTCAGGTGTAAACCGACGTTATCAGTAGTGGTATCAAACAAGACAGACATCTGACTTTGATTTAGCCAAACCGTTTCTTGCTCA
>DATGUF010000019.1:0-27146 GCA_035301485.1 Alcanivoracaceae bacterium | reverse complement strand
TGGTGGGTATCTATCCCACTGTGATAGCCACGGGCTCAGCAGATTTGTTTGCTAATTTACTCCTTCCCGAACTGCCTGTTGATACGCCTTTACTGCTAGAAACAGCCACGGGTGTACAACTGATGCGCATTAAGCCCAGTGGTTCAGAAGCTGAATTTCAATTTGGCGGTGAAGATGAATTGTCTGAACATGTACTCCTTAAAGGAAACCCGAATGGTTTGGTACAAGGCTGGATCCGTGCAAGTGAAAACGGGCCTGTGTTTGAAACGCGCGTGCAAGTGTACCTTGATGCGCCCTATTTAAGCTTGAAATTAAGCGACGTGATAGGAGATGCGTTAACAGACATAACGGGTGAAGATGGGCCTTTAGGCTTTTTGCTAGGGCTTCCATTAATTAAAGATGTTGTTGGTGGCCTTGTGGGCACCATTAATAGTTTGATCAGTTTTGTAGGTGGCGCCACTCAGCTAGATGGCGCTTTACAACACAACATGCGTAACTATCCCTTAGATTTAAGCTTACAAGGCCCCGTTGAATTTCTGCCTAGTGGGCGTCTGCAAATTCACCAGAAAAACATTCATCCAGCTAACATCGATGTGGATATTAATTTATTTGGGCAAGGAGAAGTGAGGGCAGGGCAAATCAATTTGACGTTACCTAAAGATGAAGCTTTTATCATCTACGAAGGCAAGCCTATTAAAAAATAGAAGCTAATGGAAAGGCCATAGGGAAATGGCGAGCAAAACATAAGCTCGCCATTTTTCTTTCTACTTGCGTAAAAAAATAAATAATAACAAGAGGTACGTTATGAAATACCTATGTCGCTTGCTAGCCGCCACCCTATGGCTTGCGCTAAGTGCCCACGCCAGTGCAGAGATTATTGAACCGAAAAACAACAGTGTTAGCGGCTTAGAAATAATAGAGATAGTGCCTATTGATGAGCGCACGGTGGATGTGATCTTCCAGTCTGCACTGCTGGCTGTGAACCCCGCTGTGCGCGTTGTGGTACCAACAGATTACCAACATACCACTAAGCACTATCCCGTGATTTATCTGCTGCATGGCGGTGGTGGTTCACACGAAGATTGGACTCATTTAGGGGCAGGTGCAGCCACTGCAGGAAAAGACGTGATAGTGGTGCAGCCAGGCGCCGGTGCGGGCAGTTGGTTCGTTAATGCTGCATTACCGGGGCAAGATGGCCTACGCCAGCAGTGGGAGCGTTACATCATTACCCAGGTAATCCCTTGGGTGGACCAGCACTTACGCACCATTAATAAAAGAGAAGGGCGAGCCATCGCAGGTTTATCCATGGGTGGCTATGGCACCATGATGCTGGCAGCACGCCATCCGCATTTATTTATTTCCGCGTCGTCGTTTTCGGGTGCCATTGACCTAGCAGACAGCGCAAGCATTGTGGATACAGACCCTGTGCAAGTGGGTACCAACCTCATCAAAAACTTAAGGGACACCCTTGTTGGTTTGCCAGAAGCGTTAATGAGCCTGCCTGGTTTTTTAGGCAATTTGCCCACGAACCTGATGCATTTGCCCAATAGTGCAGCGAACCCTTTGGTTGAAAATTTACTGGATCCGGTTTTGGATAATGTTCCTCTTATTTCAAACTGGGCAGGTGTCTCTCCTCTCATTGAAATGCGCCCTCCTTATACGGTGTTCGGGCCTTACCCATTAGATAAGCAAACACGTTTATCGCATAACCCTGTAACGTTGGCGGCGAATTTAAAGGGCATGCAGCTCGCGTTTCATTATGGCAATGGTATAAAAGGGCCATTAGATGGTGATCAAAGCGCCCCAGCCATGCCAGGCCCTAATGAGTTCATGGGATGGATTCAAGAAGATAGGGTAGAGGGCATGAATCATCGCATGGAGAAAAAGCTTCGTGAGCTAGGTATTAGTTACCAAGATTGTTCTGTTGCTGAGGACAGTGAAGAGAGTGGTTACTTAGAAGGATCTTGTGCTTACGGCAATGGCATGCACACAGGCGGCTATTGGGCACGCAGCTTTAAAGATGAATTGCCGCGCATTTTATATGCCTTTGAAAACCCGCTTTTATATCCTTCCCCTGCGCTAGAGCAGCCAGCGCCTAAGGTGGAAAATATTCTCATAAATAGCAGCTTTGAAGAGGATGCACTCGCTGGTTGGCAGTGCAATATCGATAGCCACTGTGTGGTGGAAAACAACCCAGAGTACGTGCACACCGGCGCTAACAGCGTATTAGTAAAAGCACATACAGTGCCGCTCACCTTAACCGATCCAATGAGCCTACCTAATAACATAGCGAGCCTATTAACAGATCTGCCCGGCACGTTAACCGCCAGTGCGGAAAGCTTAATGGGTACAGGAGCGAAACTGGCCAGCATCGCACAGGCCTTACCGGATCCAGAGTCTGGCCATGATGTGCAAGCGCTGTTTGGTTTAGCGTGGCAAGATGTGCATCAAACAGTATCCGTCACACCTTTTACCGTATATCGCTTGCAAGGCATGGTGCGCACCGCTGGCGCTGTGTTGCCACAAGGTGAAGTAGGTGTGCGGACTACCGGCGATAGCATCGACCATGCTATCCCTGCAGGTTTAACCATGGCTAAGTGGCACCTTGGCAGTGGCGGCGATGAATTTATGCCATTTGAGTTAGAGGTGAATACTGGTGCGAACCAAGCAGTAACGGTTTACGCCGGTTTTGTGGCTGTGGAAGAAGGCCCCGCGCTGTGGCTCGACGACGTTACCTTTACCCCTGTGGTATTAGAAGAGAGCGCAGGGGTGGAGGAAGATGGCAACACCCGTGGAGAAGATCCAGTGGATGAGGGCCTAGACAATGAAGAAAATACGCCAGTGGATGAGCCTGTTGAAGATAACGACAGTGATGCTACGCCTGAAATTACTGCTCCTCCTAGTGGCTCAGAGCAAGCAAAACCTAGCAGCGGTAGTACAGCTATTGGTGCTTTAGGCGGATGGCTACTGGTAGGTGTGATTTTATTGTTTGGGCGCCGCCGCCTCCGCTGACCTTCGGCACCTAAGCATTAACAACACAGGCCGTATAGTGAAAAGCTATGCGGCTTTTGTTAGATGTATAAAAAACTGTGGCATTCGGTGTGCGAGCAACTTTTCGGCTGTGCTTCATCTAATGTTTTTAGTAGCGATGGAGCGGCATGATTAAGAACGCAGTAAATATTTTTCAAACTCTGCGGCAGGTAAGGGGCAGGAGAAATAGTAGCCTTGAACAAAATCACAACCTAGCTCCCGTAAAATACGAAACTGTGCTTCGGTTTCCACCCCCTCCGCGGTGACTTGTAGGCCTAGTTTGTGCGCCATGATAATAATAGCTTCAGACAGCACACGATTGTTGTGGTCTGTTTCTAAATTATGAATAAAAAATTGGTCTATTTTTAACATGTCGATGTCAAAACGACGCAAGTACGAGAGTGCCGAATAACCGATGCCGAAATCATCAATGGCCACTTGAATGCTAGCATCTCTAAACTGCAGGAGTTTGTGTTTGGCATTCTTGCTAACGTGCAGTAATAAGTTTTCAGTAATCTCTATGCTCATGTATTGAGCAGGCAGGCCAATTTTTTCAAGATGGCTGAGCCACCTCGAGATGTCTGGCGTGTCGCTTTGCAACTGAACGGGCGACATATTTACGGACACTCGTAGGCTGTGGTTGAGCGTTGTAAGGCAGTGCTTAGCCATGGCCGCAGCCTGCTGAAATACCCAGT
Organism: Alcanivoracaceae bacterium; assembly: GCA_035301485.1. GTDB lineage: Bacteria > Pseudomonadota > Gammaproteobacteria > Pseudomonadales > Alcanivoracaceae > CALEAR01. The sequence continues at coordinate 23,421 of DATGUF010000019.1, read as the reverse complement.
CGCCAATGGGGATAATTAAGCCTATTTCTTCGGCAAGAGGAATAAATTCTAGAGGGCTTACCAGTCCGAGTTCGGGATGGTTCCAGCGCAGCAGCGCTTCTGCTTGGCACACTTCGCCCGTGGCTACATTTATAATGGGCTGGAAATACAGTTCGAATTGTTCTTTCTCGATAGCTGTGTGCAGATCGGTGAGCAGCCTCAAACGCTGTTGCGCCTTGTTGTGTAAGGATGGGGTGTAGTAACAGTGTTGGTGGCGGCCCGCTGCTTTCGCCGCATACATGGCTTGGCCCGCATTGCTGAGCAACTGATCCACTTCAGTGCCGTCCTGATGAGCAATGGCGATACCCATACTGGCGTGGGTGTAAATGGTATGGTTATCGATAAAAAACGGCTGGGTTAACGACCTCAGAATACAGGTTATGATGTATTCTGCTTCATCAGTGTTAGCTAAACCTGGTGCTATAACGGCGAACTCATCGCCGCCCATGCGAGCCACCGTATCACCACGGCGCCCGCAGCGTGTTATGCGTTGCGCCACTTTTACTAAGAGCTGATCGCCCACGGCGTGCCCTAAAGTGTCGTTCACGTCTTTGAAGTGATCTAAATCGATCAGTATGAGCGCTAATATAGAGGCATCTTGCAGCGTGCCCTGAAGTTCCTTTTCTAACTGATGTTGCAGCAGATAACGATTCGGCAGCTTGGTGAGCACATCATAATTAGTGTCGCGCGGAAAGGAGGGTGACACTGTGTATTGAGAAACGGCCGCCTTTGTGTGTTGTTGAGTATCGAAGTATTCAAGGGCGGCGTTTAGATGACGAATGATTTCATGGAAGAGGGCGGTGGTTTCACTGTCGAAGAAACCCTCTTGTTTATGTGCAACAAAGAGTATGGCGAACACTTCGTCTTGACGAAGAATAGAGAAGCTGGCATTGCTGCCATAGGGAAAATCTTGTGGCAGCTGGACGGGGCTAGTGAGGCCATGCTCGAACAGTGTCGGTAAACAAGCGTGATAAGTTTGCAACGTGGGCGAATGACAGGTCGTTTCGTTGGCCTGAGTGGAAAGCTGGAGCGCCTTTACTTTATGAGCCTCTAAGCCATAGTAAGCTGTTGGTGTGAGGCAATGGTTTTCTGCGTCTGCAACCCCAACCCAAGCTAAGTCTGCGCCAATAAATTCAACCGCAAACTGGCAAATATGCGCGAACAGCTCTTGTTCGTCGCCAAACTGTAAAATGCTCTTGTTGATGTTGTTAAGGGCGCGATACAACTCAGCGGGATGGTAATGGCGAGAGCCTGTTTGCGTATCCTCGCTGCGCGCATTAGTAAGCCCTTGTTTTAGGTTGTTTTTGTTGTTTGAAGAAGTTGGCAATGGAGGCTCACTTTATAAAGTATAATGATGGAGTAGTTTCTATGTTTTGGACCTTAAACACAAGAAAAGGCGCACCTTTGCCCTTGAGTAATCAAAACAGGGGGATGCTTCAACCGTTTATCAACGACATGGGCCAGGCTTTCAGTTAAAGTGCACGTTAGTTGTTTTTTATTAGGCTCAGCGAATGCGACGGAAAGCGATAAGTACACGAGTTGTTAATCTTAAGTCTTTGATTGCTTTTTTGGCATTTCTGGTGGCTTTTTTTACCCTTATCAACGGGTTTTACGCAAGCTATCAAGTACAAAAAAAATCAGTTAATCCAGCACACTTTAGATACCAACCACGCGTATGCACACAAATTGGCACTGGCCGCTGAAAACTTTATTCAGTCAGCGCATACACAGTTAGGCTATGCAGCGGATGTAGTGGCGCAAAACTTTAATGATGAAGCGTTATTGTTAGCGGAAGTGGAACGCCTGTATGAGCAAACAGCCAGCTTTAACTCCGTCACCGTGGTCGATGCACAAGGAATTATTTTAGCGACGGCCCCCAGCACGTTAGAAGTGGTGGGGGCCCAACTCACAGAAGGGGGTGGCCCTGAAGCGCTGCGCGTTCAAACCCCTTGGGTTAGCCGCCCCTTCCTTTCTGTAGCAGGTAACTTGATAGTCTTAATCTCCGCCCCTGTTTTCGCCGAAACGGGCGAATACCTAGGTTATGTGGGCGGTGCTATTTACTTGGAAGAGCCAAGCATCTTACACAGTCTATTAGATCGCCATTTCCATATTGATGGGTCTTATATTTATGTGGTGGATAACCATAAACAAATAATTTTTCACCCTGAGCCCGAGCGCATAGGCGCTTATATTCTTGATAACCAAGCTATCAACAGCGTGGTGGAAAATGAGAGTGGCTCTAAAGAGGTGGTGAACAGTAAAGGGATTGATATGTTGGCGGGTTATGCGCCTGTAGCGGCAACGCAGTGGGGGTGGTGGCGCAGCGCCCCGTTGAGGCAACGTTAAGCCCTCTAGATAACTTGATGAAAGGCGTGGTCATGCGTTCCGTCCCGTTGGCGCTAGTGACTTTCGCGCTCATTTGGTTCTTGGCTGTGTTTATCTCACGCCCCTTGCGTTTATTGGCAGACATAGCAGGGAATATCGATGATCCGCAAGCACACAAAAGCCTAGACCAAGTCAAGGCTTGGTATCTTGAAGCGCGCGAAATGAAGCAAGCCATGCTGAAGGGCTTGGGCGTGGTTAACACAAGAATTAGCCAACTGAAAAAAGACGCCATCACAGATCCATTAACGGGGGCTGTAAACCGGCGTAGCTTGCAACAATTACTGGATACCCTCGAGCAGGATCATGTTCCCTTTTCTGTATTGGCCATGGATATCGATCATTTCAAGCGCGTGAATGACACCTACGGCCACCCCGTTGGCGATAAGGTATTAGTAGAGTTGGTGCGTGTGGTGAGCGAAGTGTCCAGAGAGCACGATGTGATGGTGCGAACAGGGGGTGAAGAGTTTGTTTTGATCTTACCGCATACGCAGCTTGAGCTGGCCATGGTGATTGCGGAAAGAGTGCGCAGCCGCGTGGCGAGCACTTATATGGATCCGGTCGGTTACATACAAATATCCATCGGCATCGCTGTGTCTGTAGATGGCAGTTTGGGTGAAGAAGCACTGGAGCGAGCCGACCAAGCTCTCTACCGCGCAAAGCAACAGGGCCGTAACCGCTGTGAAGTGGCCTAGCTGTAGAAAGTGCAAAAAACAAACAAAGAGCTGAAGCATTCACCAGTAAAGCTTGAAAACTTATATTGGCACAATTATTAACGCATCTTTCGCCCAAATTATTTAAATTGCTCTATAATGCCACCACAGAAAAACAGCCTATACCGAATTGCCATAAAACAAGGAGTTAGCCTTGTCTGACCGTAACCGCCAAGCAGCCCTCGATTACCACGAAAAACCCATTCCCGGGAAAACCGCCATCGTAGCCACGAAGCCATTGAGCAACCAAAATGATTTGGCGCTCGCTTATTCACCTGGCGTGGCTTATGCCTGTGAAGAAATTGTTAAAGATGAACGTAACGCCGCCCGTTATACAGGGCGTGGAAACTTGGTGGGTGTTATCACCAACGGTTCTGCCGTGTTGGGTTTGGGGAATATTGGCGCTTTGGCCTCCAAGCCTGTGATGGAAGGAAAGGCTGTTTTATTCAAAAAATTTAGCGGCCTAGATGTGTTCGACATTGAGATCAATGAAAGCGACCCTGACAAATTAGTAGAGATTATTGCCGCGTTAGAGCCCACCTTTGGCGGTATTAACTTAGAAGACATCAAAGCGCCAGAATGTTTTGAAGTAGAGCGCAAACTGCGCGAGCGCATGTCTATTCCCGTGTTTCATGATGACCAACATGGCACCGCTATTACAGTGAGTGCGGCCTTCATTAATGGCTTAGAAGTGGTGGGCAAAAAAATTGAAGATGTCAAAGTGGTGGTGTCTGGCGCAGGGGCCGCAGCCATTGCTTGCCTAGAGTTAATGGTGGATTTAGGCCTACCAAGAAAGAATGTTTGGTTAACCGATATTGAAGGCGTTATTTACCAAGGCCGCACAGCGCTGATGGATGAGCAAAAAGAAAAGTTTGCTCAAGACACCCCGTTGCGCACTTTAGATGAAATTATTGACGATGCGGACGTGTTTTTAGGCCTTTCTGCTGGCGGCGTGCTGAAACCACATATGGTGAAGCGTATGGCGACTAACCCGCTGATTTTAGCTTTGGCCAACCCATATCCTGAAATTACCCCCGAGGATGCCCACAGTGTCCGTGATGATGTGGTGATGGCCACCGGCCGTTCAGACTACCCCAACCAAGTGAACAACGTACTGTGCTTCCCTTATATTTTCCGTGGGGCACTTGATGCGGGCGCCACCAGTATTACCCGCGGCATGGAAAAAGCGGCCGTGTATGCCATTGCTAACTTAGCGCGTGAAGAACAAAACGAGCGCGTGGCCGCCGCTTATGGCAACCAAGAGCTCAGTTTTGGTAAAGAGTATTTAATTCCTAAACCCTTTGATCCGCGCCTTATTGTACGTATCGCGCCGGCCGTGGCTAAAGCAGCGATGAATGATGGCGTTGCCATGCAGCCGATTGAAAACATGCGCGATTACATCGCTCAGCTAGAGCAGTTTGTGTATCAATCGGGTGCTTTCATGAGCCCCATTTTTGCGGCAGCCAAACAACTAGTGGCTAATGAGGCGAAAACGCGCATTGTGTTCACTGAAGGTGAGGACGAGCGCGTATTACGAGCGGTACAAGTGGTGGTGGATGAGGGCTTAGCGAAACCTATTTTGCTAGGACGCCCGAAAGTGATTGCCACACGTGTGAAGCGCTACGGCTTACGCTTAAACCTTGATACCGATGTGGAACTGATCGATTCAGAAAAAGACGAACGCTTCCACGCCTATTGGAATACCTATTGGGAAATGCGTTGCCGCCATGGCATTACGCGCGATATGGCGCGCACAGAAGTGCGCCGCCGCATGACACTCATCGGTGCTTTGCTCGTACACTTAGGCGAAGCGGATGGCATGGTGTGCGGTACCGTGGGCGATTTCAGTGAGCATTTGCGCTATGTGGACCAAGTGATTGGCCTCGCTCCAGATGCTGACACCTACGCTGCCATGAATATTTTGCTATTGCCTGGCCGCACAGTGGCGGTGGTGGATACGCATATCAATGAAAACCCAACGGCAGAACAAATTGCTGAATACACGGTGGCGGCGGCAGGGCAAATGCGTCGTCTCGATATCGTGCCTAAAGTAGCTTTGTTATCGCATTCCAATTTCGGCACCAGCGATAGTAAAAGTGCAGAGACCATGCGCCGTGCTTTGGCCTTAATTAAAGAGAAAGACCCAGAGTTGGAAGTGGATGGCGAAATGCATGCCGATTGCGCCATGAATGAATCGGTGCGCGCGCAGCTACTACCAAATACCGATCTCAAAGGCGAAGCAAACCTGCTAGTATGCCCCAATATTGAATCCGGTAATATTGCCTATAATTTGCTAAAGAGCGCCGTGGGCGGCAATATCGCTGTGGGGCCATTTTTACTTGGTGTTAAGGCACCTGTAACCATCTTGACCTCAAGCGCCACAGTGCGCCGTATTATCAACATGGCCGCCATTACCGTTGTGAGAGCCAACCGCGAAGGTGATCAAGTTTTAATACAACGAAGCAGCCAACGCTACCCACAACAAAGAAGATAAGCGGGTAGTAAAAAACGATGACCGTTAAGTTGTCGCGCTAGTGCCTATAGGCACTAGCAGTAACGTTACACTCCGTGTTTTGACAATAAAAATGCAACGTTTGGCCTACCAGTTAAACGTTGCAACTAAAAAGCGCGGAATGATGCTGGTTTACACGACACAGCATCGGGAGGGCGAGCGTAAAAGCCTTAACCAGGCGGCTCAACCCAAATTCCACAAGAATGAAATTGCTGTAATTAGGAGCCTGTTATATGAGCAACAAATCTCCAACTATTGTTTACACCCTAACGGATGAAGCCCCAGCGCTGGCTACGGGTTCGCTGTTGCCAATCGTACGTGCATTTGCCAAAACCGCTGATATTAATGTAGAAACAAGCGACATCAGCTTAGCCGCACGTATTTTGGCGCAATTCCCAGATTACCTCACAGAAGAGCAACGCGTACCTGATAGCTTAAAAGCCCTCGGTGAACTCACCTTAAGGCCTGAAGCAAACATCATTAAGTTGCCCAACATCAGTGCTTCTGTATCGCAGCTGCACAAAGCCATTAAAGAGCTGCAAGATAAAGGCTATAACATCCCTGATTACCCAGAAGAGCCTGAGAACGACGAAGAGAAAGAAATTAATGCACGCTATAGCAGATGTATCGGTAGTGCTGTAAACCCTGTTCTACGCCAAGGTAACTCCGACCGTCGCGCGCCTAAAGCAGTGAAAGAATACGCGCGTAAGCACCCACACTATATGGCACCTTGGAGCCAAGCTTCTCGCTCACACGTTTCACACATGCATCACGGCGATTTCTATTCTAGCGAAAAATCCATGACGCTAGATGGCGCCCGTAGAGTGAAAATGGAATTGATCACCAAGAGCGGTAAAAACATCGTGCTCAAGCCAGAAGTGGCTTTGGAAGATCGCGAAGTGATCGACTCCATGAACATGAGCAAAAAAGCGCTGTTAGATTTCTACGAAGAGCAAATTCAAGATGCTTATGATACTGGCGTGATGTTTTCACTACACGTGAAAGCCACCATGATGAAAGTGTCGCACCCCATTGTGTTCGGCCACTGTGTGCGCATTTTCTACCGTGATGCCTTCGAGAAGCATAAAGAAGTATTTGATGAGCTGGGCATTAACGTTAACTACGGTATGGTGGATTTATACAACAAAATCAAAACCTTACCGCGTAGCTTGCAAGAAGAGATTCGCGACGACTTGCACGCTTGCCACGCAAGCCGTCCAGAGTTGGCCATGGTGGATTCCTCTAAAGGTATCACCAACTTTTACTCGCCCAACGACGTGATTGTGGATGCTTCTATGCCTGCCATGATCCGTAATGGCGGTAAAATGTACGGCGCAGATGGCCGCTTGAAAGACGTTAAGGCAGTGATGCCAGAAAGTACGTTTGCCCGTATTTATCAAGAAATGATTAACTTCTGTAAGTGGCATGGCGCGTTTGACCCCGCCACCATGGGTACTGTGCCTAACGTTGGTTTAATGGCGCAGAAAGCAGAAGAATACGGTTCGCACGATAAAACCTTTGAAATCCCTGAAGATGGTACCGCCAACATCACCGATTTAGACACCGGTGAAGTGCTCATGAGCCAGGAGGTGGAGAAAGGTGACATCTGGCGTATGTGCCAGGTGAAAGATGGCCCCATCCGCGACTGGGTAAGGTTAGCAGTTGAGCGTGCACGCTTATCGGGCATGCCCGTTGTGTTCTGGTTAGACCCATACCGTCCACACGAAGCAGAGCTTATTCGCAAAGTAAGAATGTACTTGCACGAGCACGATACCAACGGCTTGAACATCCACATTATGAGCCAAGTGCGTGCAATGCGTTACACCTTAGAGCGTGTGGTGCGTGGCCTCGATACCATTAGTGCCACCGGTAACATCTTGCGTGATTATCTCACCGACTTGTTCCCCATTATGGAGCTTGGCACCAGTGCGAAGATGCTATCCATTGTGCCATTAATGGCCGGTGGTGGTATGTACGAAACCGGTGCGGGTGGTTCAGCACCACGCCACGTAGAGCAGTTAGTGGAAGAGAACCACTTACGTTGGGATTCCCTCGGTGAGTTCTTAGCCTTATCTGCAAGCCTCGAAGATATGGGCCGCAAAAACGATAACCCACGTGCAACGGTGCTAGGCAAAGCGTTGGATGTAGCCATCGGCAGAATCCTTGAAAACGACAAAGGCCCAAGCCGTAAAACTGGTGAACTAGATAACCGCGGTAGCCATTTCTACCTCACCATGTACTGGGCAGAAGAGCTTGCTGCACAGGATCAAGATAAAGAATTGGCGGCTAAGTTCGCTGAGTTATCTAAATCCTTAGCCGAGAATGAAGAAGCGATTATCAAAGAGCTTGAAGACGTTCAAGGCGACAGCGTGGATATTGGCGGCTACTACCGCACTGATCCGCAGAAAATTGATGCGGTGATGCGTCCTAGCGAGCGCTTTAACCAGCTGATCGACAGCTTAGCGTAAGCCTTTCAGCTTATACTTAGTGCTAAAGGCCTCAGAGAAATTCTCTGGGGCCTTTTTTATGTTCAGTGGAATGAGAAAGCACAAAGGCTAAACGGCATCTTCCAATATCATGGCCGCAGCTTTCTCGCCGATCATGGTGGCAGGTTGGTTGGTATTAGCGCCCACCAGTGTGGGCATGATAGAGGCATCAGCCACGCGCAAGCCTTGGATGCCATGCACGTTTAAACGTGGGTCCACCACGGCCATGTCATCAATACCCATTTTGCAGGTACCCACAGGATGGTAACTGGTTTCCCCTTGGGCACGGATAAAGGCTTCTAACTCTGCATCGGTTTGCGCTTGCGCTCCGGGCATTAATTCTTCCACGTTGTGGGGCGCTAACGCCGGTTGCGCAATAATTTTACGCACTTGGCGAATGCCGCGAATCATGCGTTCCAAATCGCTGCGGTGGGTTAGATATTGCGGATCGATTAAGGGTGGGGCAAATGGGTTGTTGCTCTTCAAACCCACGCGGCCGCGAGCCTTGGGGCGTAGGTCGTACATCATAATGGAATAACCGTAGTAACGAACCGTCATGCGCAAATCACGGCCATGGTTAGCGTACAGCATAGGGGCAAAATGCAGCTGTACATCTGGAATGGGTTCTTCGGGCCGAGATTTAATAAAACCGCCCGATTCAGCACCATTGGTGGATAAAATACCGCGACGGAAAAAGATGTACTGAAACAAAGCTTGCAAGCCACGCCACCAGAAGGTGGGGTGAAATGACACCGCAAGGCGCGTTTTCGTGCGTGTGCAGATCATAACCCCTAAATGATCTTGCAAGTTCTGCCCCACGCCGGGTAACGCATGGCGCACAGGAATATTAAACCGCTCTAATTCTTCCCGCGGGCCGATGCCCGATAGCATGAGTAATTGCGGTGATTGGAAGGCTCCCGCAGAAAGAATGATTTCACGCTTAGCTTGTACCTGCTTTAGCGTACGACGGTGCTTAAATTCCACCCCTGTGGCGCGCTTGCAAGAGAGCAAAATGCGCGTGGTATGGGCGCCGGTGAGCACCGTTAGGTTAGTGCGCCCACGAATGGGCTCAAGGTAAGCGTGTGCATTGCTACAACGTTTGCCGTCTTTTTGATAAGCCTTAAAGTAGCTAATGCCTTCTTGGTGAGCACCGTTGCAATCGGTGTTACGGCGAAAGCCCGCTTGTACACCAGCCTCCACTAACACAGGCGTAAGCGGGTTCATGTAACGCTGTTGCGCCACATTTAAAGGCCCGTCTTTGCCGCGGTAAGGGGCATCCACAGGGTCGCTGTGAGGTTCATAGTTTTCGCTACGAATAAAGTAGGGCAGCACTTCGTTATAGCTCCACCCTGTGCAGCCCAGCGCCGCCCAGTGATCGTAATCCCATGGGTTTCCACGCGTATTAACACAGGCGTTCACACTGCTTGAGCCGCCTAGGCCCTTGCCACGCGGTTGAAACAAGCGACGGTTATTGAGTTGCGGTTGTGGCTCGCTGTCAAAACGCCAATTATGGCGGCGGCTAAACATCAGCTGCATGAAGCCCAGCGGTGTGGAAATAAAAGGGTTCCAGCGGCCACTAGGGCCTGCCTCAAGCAGCAATACTGAATAGCGGCCATCAGCAGACAGCCGATGCGCAATGGCGCATCCAGCCGAACCGCCCCCCACGATAATGTAGTCGTAGCTCTTTTTTATTGTTGTTTTCATAAGGCCCACCTTACTACTGCTATGGGTGAAAGGTTAGTGCTGTGCCACGGCATCAGCGGGTACGTTGGCACTCAGCTCTGGCCAACCGCTAGCTTGGTTCGCTTCAGCCGCCAACACTTTCTCTGCTTCAGTGGCGTAATGCGCATCCCAGTGCGCTAACCGTGGTGCAATTTGCTTGCGCCACAAAGGAGGAAAGAGTGAAGTAAGAAAAGCGGCCACAAACCCACCTGGCATTTCAGGCTGGTCAGCGTAGGCACGCAATTGCTGAAACGGCGTTTGCGCATCCGCATGGTGGTGGCTGTGGCGCGTGAGGTTGTAGGTGAACACACTGCTCACCGCATGGTTACAGTTCCAAGAATGGCGTGGCTGCACAGGTTGGTCGGGCACACGCACGATGCCGTAGTGCTCAATGTAGTTCAGCACTTCTAAAGCCGTTTTTGTAGACAAGCACACAATGATATGAAAGAGCACGCCCATCCACCCTGCCATGGCATAGGCCAATAGGGTTACCAACCCTGCAAATACTGCCATGCGTAACAGCGCATTAGTGGGTGAAAGGAAGGGCTTATCGAGCTTGTCTAAACGGTTTTTCTCAATTTCCCACGCATTCACCACCGTGCGATACATAGCCTTAGGAATGTGTTGGTACACGCTGTCGCCACGGGCAGCGGTGGCAGGGTCTTTACGGGTGCCCACATAGGAGTGGTGGCCGTAAACGTGTTCAATGGGGAAGGCAATGCCCCAGTTCAAGGCCATGGTGTAACGGCCCAACCATAAATCAAACTTACGCCACGTGCGGTGGGTGAGTTCGTGGCCCGCTAAACCGCCCGCGCCGGTAATCGGCATAGCAATGGCAAAAAACATTAACACATAGTGGTACCAAGCGGTGTCGTTGCGGCGGGCTATCACATCCACGCCAGTGAATTGTTGCACCCAAGCCCCCAGCCCTAAGCCATCTTGTGTGCCGGTGCCAGCCACCCAAAACACAGCTAAAAACAGTGCCACAGCAGCGGGGGTGGAAGAGTACAGGGCCACATCTAGCCAGAAGGGGTGCTTAAACTCGCTTTCATCTAAATCGTGCTTCACCAGCTGGTCGAGAAGGGCGATACCCAAAATATAGCTAAGGGCTGGTACCCACAACCAGATGCCACCGAAGAAGATACCCACGGCGGTGAGAAAGATGAAGACCGGCAAAATGTAATATTTAAGATACCTAAGCATGGTTGAGCTCCTTCCTCGTAATGAGGCTAAATAGCGCAGCGTTAAAACGATGCGCCGGATTGGTCTGAAAATTTATCGAAGAAAATGCGTTCTGCAGGCATACCCGCTTGTGTCATAGAGGCCATGGCGGCATCTAACATGGGTGGTGGGCCGCACAAATAAGCACTGGCGTTAGCACAAGTGGCGGCATCGATGTAATCGGTGACGAAACCGCGTGCGCCTTGCCAATCGCTGTTGCCAGGTTCGGCCGACAACACCGGCAGAAAGTTGAATTCCGCCTGCCATTGCTGTGCCAATTGCGCTATGTGAGCTTGGTGGTAAATATCGCGCTGGGTGCGTACTCCAAAGAGCAGCTGAAAGGGCTGGTGCACCATTTGTGCGTCGGTGGCAATGGCCTCTTCAAGCACAGCCATTAAAGGCGCTAAACCACTGCCCCCCGCCACTGCAATGGCCGGCTGAGCGGCATCGCGCAGGTAGAAGTCGCCCTGTGGTGCCGTTAACCGCACCGGTTTGTTGAGGTGTTGCTCATCGAGCAGCCAATGCGACATGCGCCCACTTTCCACAGCGCGTACGAAAAAGCTCACTTGCTGCGTGCCGCCAGGCGTACAACGGTGAGCAAAGGAATAGCAACGAGCGGGGATATCTGTGCCCAGTGCTTCTATGCTGGCATATTGGCCAGCACGGAAAGAAACCGGACGATCTAGTTCAATCTCAATGCGGGCAATGTCGTGCGTAAGAGGGGTGATGGCGGCAATGTGGCCATCAAAATCTTCAATATTGTGGTCCCAACCCACAAACTCCACCACCACATTAGAACGCGGCGCACTCTGGCAAGCGAGGATCATATTGTTTTGCATATCTTGCTTGCTTAACAGGTAGGACTTATCCGTGAATTCACGTACTTTACCTTCCACTAGGCGGCATTTGCAGGTACCGCAGCCACCCACCTTGCAGCTATAGGGCAGTCGTATTCCTTGGCGTAAAGCACCATTTAGAATGGTTTCTTTGTGGGTGATCACCAACGGCGGCCCGTCGTTAATCACCACTTGTTTATCGGGTTTGGCAAATAATCTCAGCATTGTTGTTGTTCTCCTATTACCGAGCATAGTGGCTGGCAGCGAGTTGCTAGAGTGGCTTATTCACCATAATATGAGCCCGAACTCACAATTTATACTCGCATTTAAAAGAACAACAATAAGAGGGTGCTTAGGTGGCTAAGTCTTTGAAAAGAAAGCCGAAACAGTCTCGGTCTGTGGCCACAGTGGAAGCCATTGTTGAAGCCGCGGCTCAGATTTTGCAGCGGCAAAGTTATCAAGAAACCACCACCAATGGCATTGCAGAACACGCCGGTGTGAGTATTGGTAGCGTTTATCAGTACTTTCGTAACAAAAGTGATATTTACCAGGCAGTGCTTGATCGTTATTTCTCGCGTTTAGTGGCTGATATCACCGCCGAGGCCATACCGGTGGATGCTGACATTGATGCCATTATTGAACAATTGATTTATGCCGCCTACAGCGCAGCGCCCGAAGGGCCAGAGCTATTGCGAAAAATTCGGCAAGTACCGGATGCGCATTTTCATGAAAAGCTTGAAGGCACCAAACATCAAATAGTGGAGTTTATGCGCGCCATCATCGTGGCACGCCCTGAGGTGCTAAATGTGGAGGATCTAGAGTTTTCGTTGCGTTTATTGATCGACGCCATCGAAGGCATTTTTATTAATTTACCCGAAGGCCACCCACCTGAAACGCTGGCCAAAGAAATGACACGGTTAATCACACGTTATTTATTTGTGCCACAAAAAACGCACCTTCACCCAAGCGGGTTTGGCCATGATTAGTTGTGATTTACATGATTACATTGAAATAGCCTGCATGTTTCGTTACCCCATACGGGTGACGTTAAAGCAGGGGCAGGTGCTAGAAGGCGTGGCGGTGGATACACAGCGCAATGCGCAGCGTGAAGAGTGTTTACAACTACAGCAGGGCAACAGGTTTATCTTGGTGCTTTTAACGGATATGGCTGTGATGGAGGCTTGCGTTGAAAACCCGCATTTTCAGCGCGTAGCGTTTGTATAACGTAGTGCGCCGATGAACAGCCACAGTGCGGCCGCCCACCGGCATAAGGGTTAGCCTACGTGAGCAGCGTTTGCTTCGGGTGTTTCTAGCAGCTCTTCGAGCACACCTTTCCAGTAGTTGATTTCTTCGCTGTTATCATTTTCCCACGGGTGGTAATTGGGGCGGAAGAAAGTGAGGTACTCCGGCAGCATACGGCGTAAATGGCCTCCGTTTCTGCCCACTCCAAACATCCAGTTCAGGCCTTTTAACGTGGCTTTCACGTTAAAAATAGAGCCGTCTTTAATTAAAATGCGCGCCATGTAGTAGCTGGTCATGGTAATGAGCAAGCTCGAGGTCCACAGGTAGGCTGCCATCAGGCGAGGATAGCTACCGATGGTGTTTTGGTACACATCAAAAGCCACGGCCTTGTGCTCAGATTCTTCAATCGCATGCCAGATAAACAAGGTTTTAAAAGAAGGATGGATTTCTTCCGATAAATTTGGGTTAGACAATACGAGTGTGCCGAGCATCGCGGTGAAGTGCTCTAAGGCGGCAGTGGCGGCCATTTGATCTTTAGGTGGCAACATGGTGCAAATTTTATCTAGCAACCATTCAGTGTGGCGCTCGATCATCTCCGTAGGAATGCCAATTTCTTTGAGCGCTTCGTTCAAGGCTTCGTGTTCGTTGGCATGGTGCGCCTCTTGGCCTATAAAGCCACGCGCATCTTTTTTCAGCTCTTCATCTGTAATGTGTTGTTGAAACAAGCGCACCGATTCAATTAAGAAGCGTTCACCAGCAGGGAACTGCGCAGATAACGCGTGAAACATGGCTGATAAAAAGGGGTTGTTGGCGTAAAAGTTAGCTTCTAACTCGCCAGTGTAATCCATGCCTAATTTATGAGGTTTAATGCTCACGTTAGAAGGACGGCGTAAGCGCGGAGTAGTGGTATGGGTTTTTAAAAAGTTAAACATTGCGTTCTCCGAGGGGCACCAGTTAGGGGTTGTTGTTCGTATGGCGTTGCTCTAAATCCAGCAACAGGTGTTTAAGTTGAGTGTCGTTAACGAGGAGTTTGTCGAATAGCGGGTTCGCCATGCCGCGCAACCAGGCATAGGGCATCCAGCCGGTGGGAGCGATCACCACCGGTGCGCGCCCTTGTATGGCTTTCACAAGAACGAGGCCGGCCGCTTTGGGGGCCATACGTTTTTGTAAAAAGGCGGGTAAGCGCTGGTTGAGCGATTGCCCAACGGGGTCGTGATCTAGCGTAGCCTGAGCTAGTTGTGTGTCTACCAACCCAAAGTAAGCGGTGGTAACAGTGACGCCATGGGGGACGAGTTCTAATTTCAACCCCCGGGCCAGCTGCTCCACAGCTGCTTTGCTGATCATATAAGCGGCGCCGGCCACAGGCGGGCAAAACGCCGCGCAGGAAGCCACCACCACAATATGGCCTTGCCGCTCAATTAAGTTTTCGAGGGCAGGGTGAATGGTGTTCAGCACACCGGTTACGTTCACTGCCATTACTTTATCGAAATCTTCCAAACGGCTCGTGCGTAAGGTGGCCGACGGCGGGGTAATGCCTGCGTTAGCCACCACCACATCGAGGCCACCAAAATGTTCAATGGCCTGCGCAATGGCTTGCTGCATAGCGGCGCGGTCGGTAACGTCGGCGCACACCCACAAAGCGTTCTGGCCGAGCGTGTTGCAGGCGGCTTCGGCAGCCACAGCGTTGTGGTCCACAATTACCACTTTGCAGCCCTGTTGGTGCAGCTGCTGTGTTGTTTCCCAGCCAATGCCATCGGCACCACCGGTTACTAGCGCCACCTTGCCGCGCAGGGCAAATTTATGTGGCCGTAAGCGCTTAAATAAAGAAGACATGGCGTTAACCTGCTCTGCGTAATAAGTAGTTGTTGTCATCCCAGCGCGCGGTGCGCCAGCGATAAATAAAAGACCAATTTGGATAAAGCCCCGCGTTTTCACCTTTGCCGTTGGTGTAGTAGCTTTCGCAGCCACCGCCTAACCAAGCGCCTTTTTGCGCGCGGGTATGCATTTCTTCCACAAACGCATCTTGCACTTCAGGCTTCACTTCAAAACGCACCACCGCTTTTTTACGCAGGCGTTGAAGGGCATCCACAATGTAGGTGATCTCGTTTTCAATCATGAATAAACCAGATTGGTTCCCCGCGGCAGAAAAGGGCCCCAAAATGGTGAACATGTTAGGGAAATGCGCATTGGCAATGCCTAAGTAGCTTTGCGGCCTTTCTTCGTATACTTCTGCAATGGTGCGGCCATGGGTGCCCGTTACGTTGTAGCTTAGGCGCGCCAAGGGTTGGAAGCCGGTGGCAGCGATGAGGTAATCCACAGGGTGGCGTTTGCCATCGGTGGTGATCACGTTTTTCTTTGCAATGTGAGAAATAGGTTGTGTGACCAGCGCCACATTCGGCTGCGTGAGGGCGGGGTAGTAGTTGTCTGAAAAAATCGCACGCTTGCAGCCAATGGTGTATTGGGGCGTTAGTTTCTTGCGCAACTCGGGGTTTTTAACTTGGCGCTTAAGCTGCAAACGGCCTAGGGATTCAAATACCTTGCCAAACTTTACGTTCACAAAACCCACTAAGCCGAAAGATTCGATCATGGCATACCAGCTAGCACGCGACATTTTTTGCGTAATAGGAGCAAGGCGATACAAGCGTTTTTCGAAAGCGCTGATTTTGCGGTCTAAGCGCGGCACAATCCAAGGCGGCGTACGCTGAAACACGGTAAGTTTTTTTGCCAGAGGTTGTAGTTGCGGAATAATTTGCACCGCCGAAGCACCAGTACCAATGATGGCCACGCGTTTATTGCTGAAATCCACGCTGTGGTCCCAATGCAAGCTGTGGATTACTGGAATGTCTGTGCTATCAAGGCCCTTAATGTTGGGGTAGGCCGCCTCAGCGAAAGGGCCCGCCGCGGCAATAAACACATCGGCGGTGATGGCGCCTTGGTTAGTGCGCAGTTCCCACTGGTTGTTGGCTTCGTTAAACGTAGCCGCTTGCACTTCGGTGTTAAATTGAATGTGCGCAGGAATGTTGTGCTCCGCCGCGGTGCGCTTAATGTAGGCATGAATTTCAGGTTGCGTGCCGAATTTGTTTTGCCATTCAGGGTTGGGCGCAAAGGAGTAGCTGTACAGGGTAGAGGGCACATCGCAGGCAGCACCTGGGTAAGTGTTACGGGCCCAAGTGCCGCCTATGTCGTCTATCCTTTCTAAAATAACGAAATCGGTAATATTGGCTTCACGCAGTTTAATGGCTAGGCCAATGCCGCCAAAGCCCGCACCAACAATAACGATAGGGTGGTGTGCGGCCTTGCTTTGTACGGTGTTATTCGTGGGTTTAGCCATTATGATCTCCACATTCTTATTATTGGGCTAAAAAAACATTAAGGTGAAAAACAACTTGCAATGTGTAAGTTTCAGAGTGTAAGTTATAGCGAAACATAAACCTCTGCAAGTGTTTTATGTTGATGAAAAAGAGGAAAACGAAACATTATGTTGAAGCAAGCAAAGGAAAAACCGGCCACAACACAGCGCATGTCGTCGTCCGATCGTCGCGATCAAATACTCGATATTGCCAAGCAAATCGTGGCAGAAGACGGTTTTTTAGCAGTAAGCATGAAGCGTTTAGCGGAAGAAGCTGGCATTACACGTACGTTGATTTACCAACAGTTTGGTGATTTAACGGGTGTGCTAGCCGCGTTAGTGGAGCGTGAATTTGCGAAAGAGCTGGCCATTTATTTGCGTTCAACAGCCAAATACCCCGGTGGCGGGGTGGAGCAATTTGTCAGTGTCATCGAAGAATTACTGCAAGGCGTGGACGAAAACCCCGCCGCTTGGCGCTTGTTTTTGATGCCCTCAGAAGGTAGCCCCAAAGAATTACATGAGCGCTTGCAAGAAGGGCGCGCCATGGTGCAAATGTACCTGGCTGAAAGTTTAAAAAGTGCGGCAGAGAAAGGCGCTTCCGTAGTGATTAACGAAGATTTCGACCTCGGTGCCAAAAGCATTAACGCAGTGGCTGAAAATGTATTACGCCTACGCTTAGAAGACCCAGAAAACTTCAGCCACAAACGCTTGCTTAACCATGTGCGCCTGCTGTCGCAAATGCTTTTTGGGCTGCCCACCAAGCCGTAGCACAAAAGCCTAACAACCCAATAATGAGAATAACAATGAAAACAGCACAGTACCCTATAGATCGCTTTTTGCATTGGGAGCGAGTACAGCCGCATAAAGTGTATATGACCCAACCGTTCCCCGACGGGCGCGTGGTGGATTACACCTGGGCTGAAGTGGGAGAGCAAGTGAGGCGTATGGCAGCGTATTTGGTGTCGTTGGAATTACCAAAGGGTAGCCACATTGCCTTGCTAGGCAGAAACAGCGCGCATTGGATAATGGCAGACTTGGCCATATGGATAGCAGGCCACGTGAGTGTGCCTATTTACCCCACCATGAGCGGCGAAGCAGCGGCTTATGTACTAGAACACAGCGACTCCATTATGCTGCTATTAGGCAAAATGGATGGCGTGGCCGATAACTGGCACAGCATTGAAGAAAACCTACCAGAAGGGATGCCCATTGTGTCGTTGCCCATGTCGCCGCGCACGGATACCCCACAGTGGGATGACATCATGCGAGAGCATGCACCCTTGGCCGAATTTCGTTTAGCAGCCCCCGATGAATTGCTGACCATTCTTTACACCTCTGGCAGCACCGGCAAACCCAAAGGTGTTATGCATAACCAAGTGTCTGCAGCTGCGGCTTGTGCTGCTATGTCGGACTGTTTTCATTTAACCCCCGAAGATCGCATGATCTCTTATTTGCCGCTTTCACACGGAGCAGAACGCGCCGCCGTGCAGCTGCACTCCATGGACAAGGGTTTTCATGTGTATTTCAGCCATTCTTTAGACACCTTTGCTGAGGATTTGCGCCGCGCACAACCTACCTTCTTCTTCTCGGTACCGCGTTTGTGGACGAAGTTTCACCAAGCCGTGGCTGCCAAAATGCCCGACAAAAAATTGCAGCGCCTTCTCAAAATACCTGTATTAAATAATATCGTACGTAAGAAAATTTTAACGCAGTTAGGGTTAAACCACTGCCGCATTGCCGTTACCGGCTCTGCGCCTTTATCGCCACACTTGGTGGCTTGGTATCGCAACCTTGGTTTAGAAATGCTTGATGGCTATGGCATGACAGAAAACTTTGCCGCCTCGCATTTTAGCCGCGTGGGGCAAGTGCGTTTAGGTTATGTTGGCAGCCCAGTGAAAGGCGTGGTGGCACGCATTAACCCAGAAACACAAGAGCTAGAAGTAAAGAGCCCCGCGCAAATGATGGGCTACTACAAAATGCCGGAACAAACCGCAGAAGAAATGACCGCGGATGGCTTCATGAAAACGGGAGACCGCGGCGAAATAGACCCGCAAGGCCGCTTAAAGCTCACCGGCAGAGTAAAAGAACTCTTCAAAACCGCCAAAGGTAAATACGTGGCGCCAGTGCCCATCGAAAACAAACTCAGTGAGCATTCGGCCCTCGATTCTATTTGTGTAGCGGGCAGTGGCTTAGCGCAGCCCATCGCTTTGGCGACCTTATCGCCCGAGCTTGAAGCCTCTTTACAAAGCCCAACTTTTGTAGAGCGCCTTACGAAAGAGCTGGCCGATTTTGTTAGCAGCGTAAATGCCACTTTAGAAGACCATGAACGCTTAGATAGCCTAGTGCTGGTGCCTGAGCCATGGACAATTGAAAACGAGTTTTTGACACCGACATTAAAGATTCGCCGCAACATTATTGAAGACAGATACATGGCGCAGGCGGAGCAGTGGGTGGCGAAAAAACAGCCTGTTACATGGGCATAGTGGTGACGTGCCCTGCACGAGCCTATGATGAGGCACTTGTTACCAAGTGTGAACAAATAACACCAATAAAATGGAGAAGCAGTAAATGAAGTTAGATCAATCAGTGGCCGTCATTACCGGCGGTGCATCCGGGCTAGGCTTAGCCACCGTAAAACGTTTTGCCGCCGCAGGCGCCAAAGTGGCCATCCTCGATTTCAACCAAGATGCGGGCGAAGCTGTAGCCGCTGAACTGGGTGATAACGCCTTGTTTGTGCAAACCAACGTGGCGGATGAAGCCTCAGTGGCCAACGCCATCAACAAAACCATGGAAGCCTTTGGCGCTATCCACATTTGCGTGAACTACGCCGGTATTGGTAATGCAGCTAAAACCCTAGGTAGAAAAGGCCCCTTTCCACTAGAAGATTTTAACCGTGTCATTCAAGTGAACCTAGTGGGCACGTTTAACGTACTGCGCCTAGCGGCCGAGCAAATGGCTAAGAACGAGCTCGTGGACGGCGAGCGCGGCGTGATTATTAACACTGCTTCTGTGGCGGCGTACGAGGGGCAAATAGGCCAAGCGGCTTATAGCGCATCCAAAGGTGGCGTAGTGGGCATGACCCTGCCCATCGCCCGCGATCTTGCCGAGTACGGCATTCGCGTGAACACCATTGCACCGGGCCTGATTCATACGCCCATGTTCGACAGCCTTGGTGAAAAAGTGATCACCGCTTTGTCGGCCACGGTGTTAAACCCACAACGTTTAGGTGAGTCAGAAGAAATTGCGCACACCGCCCAATTCATCGTGGAAAATGCTTACGTGAACGGCGAAACCATCCGTGTGGATGGCGGTATCCGCATGCCGCCACGCTAAACCTTGCCTGATAATCACTGACCAAAGAGCCACTTTGCTTTGCCTTAATCAAAGTAAGGTGGCTTTATGGGGCGCGCTCTAGTAAAAAATTGCCTTAGTAATTAGTTATCCAGTGATAAAACCATGACAGAAAATGAGAAAACCATGACAGAAACCATTTTATATGAGGTTAAAAACCGCGTTGCTACGTTAACGTTTAACCGCCCCGAAGCACGTAATGCCATGAACCAAGTGTTGCGTTTAGAGCTGATTGAAAAACTCGATCGCGCCCTCGACGACGACGAAGTGCGCGTGATTGTCTTAGGGGCCACAGACCCTGTGTTCTGCGCCGGTGCAGATTTAAAAGACGACATCAACCCTGATTTTTTACCACAAACAGAGTTAGAAAAAGAATTTAAGCCTTCTTTAATGCGCATCGCAAAAGGCACAAAGCCCGTGATTGCCGCCGTGAATGGCCCCGCCGCTGGCATTGGCGCCGCTTATGCCTTGGCCTGCGACCTGTGCCTGATGTCTGAAAACGCCAGCATTTACATGGCGTTTGCGCACATTGGTTTTATTCCCGATGGGGGTGCCACCCTGCAGTTGTTGAAAGGCATGGGCCGCCGCCGCGCGTATGAATTGATCGCCACCGGCGGCAGCTTGAGCGCAGAGGAATGCTTGCAGTATGGTTTCGCCAACCGCGTGGTGCCTGCTGCAGAGTTGGCCGATACCGCGCAAGCTTTGGCTGAGCAGCTCGCTGAGCAAGCACCGCTCGCTTTACGTTACGCCAAAGAGTGCCTCTATGAAGTAGATACCATGGATTTAGACGACGCTATTCGTTTTGAAGCCGGCCTGCAAAACTACTGCGTACGCAGTGAAGACGGGAAAGAAGGTGTCATGGCATTTTTCCAAAAACGTAAGCCCGTTTATAAAGGCCAATAACGCTTTCAGCACAACAATACGAACAACAAACAAAGGATTTTTTATGCAACGCCCCCCTTTTGAACCAGAAATGGACATGTTCCGCGATGCCGCGCGCCAGTTTTTCCAAAAAGAAATTCGCCCCCATAGCGAGCGCTGGCGCGAAGCGAAAATTGTAGACAGAGAAGCGTATTTAAAAGCAGGCGAGCAAGGTTACCTGTGCATGTGGGCCGATGAAAAGTATGGCGGCCTCGGCTTAAAAGATTTCCGTTATGAGCAAATTCTCATTGAAGAAAATGCCATGCACGGCGATTCAGGTTATTTCATCACCTTGCACAGCCGCTTAGTGGCGCCCTATATCGAGCATTTTGGCACGGAAGAGCAGAAAGAGCGTTTTCTGCCTAAGCTCATTAGCGGTGAAAGCATTATCGCCATCGCCATGACAGAGCCCGACGCAGGCTCAGACCTCGCCGGCATGAAAGCCCGCGCGGTAGAGGAGGGCGACCACTGGGTGCTGAACGGTTCGAAAACCTATATTTCCAACGGCATTAACGCCGATGTGGTGATCGTGGCGGCGAAAACCCACCCCGATAACCCGCATGGCGTTACCTTGTTCATCGTTGAGCGCGGCATGGAAGGCTTTGAGCGCGGCCGTAACCTGAAAAAAATGGGCATGCATTCGCAAGATACCGCTGAGTTGTTTTTCGAGAACGTGAAAATACCAAAAGAAAACGTGCTCGGCCAAGTGCATGCAGGCTTTTACCACTTAATGCAGGGCTTGGCAGAAGAGCGCTTAATTGCCGCGTGCGGCAACATTGCAGGAGCCACTAAAGCCATGAACATCACCAAAGAGTTTGTGCAAGAGCGCAAGGTATTTGGCCGACCGCTGAGCCGCATGCAAAACACCCGTTTTGTTTTAGGTGCCCTCGATGCCGAGATCGACATGGCGCAGTGCTACGTGGACCGTTGCGTGCAAGTTCATAACGAAGGCAAGCTAAACCCTGTGGATGCCGCCCGTGCCAAGCTGATCACCAGCGAGCTAAATGGCCGCATGGTGGATGCCGGTGTGCAACTGCACGGTGGCGCAGGTTACATGGACGAATACGAAATTTGCCGTTTGTACCAAGATGAACGCGTGCACCGCATTTTAGCGGGCACCTCAGAGATCATGAAAGAACTCATTGCGCGTGAAATTTTGGATTAGTAAGAGTAGGCACCAATAAAAACGCCACCCACTCAGTTAACCTGGGTGGGTGGCGCAGAGATACCGAAGTATTGTATTAGAAGAACACGCTCGGTAACCATGTTGCGATAGCAGGGAAGACCATAATAATACCAATCGCAATGATCTCGATGATCACGAATGGAATGACTGACATATAAATGTCCTTCATGGTAACCCCTTCAGGCACAACCCCTTTCAAGTAGAACAGGTTAAATCCAAAGGGCGGTGTTTTGTAGCCAATTTCCATATTGATGACGAACAAAATACCGAACCAAATAGGGTCAAACCCTAGGGATTTAACAATAGGCATGAACACAGGGAGTGTGATCAGCATAATGCCCACGGGGTCAAGCACCATAGCCAACAAGAAGATAATCAGCATCATGGAAATGATGACTCCCCAAGGGCCACCAGGAATGAGCTGCACAAAGCCTTCAATCAGCGCTTGCGCGCCCATGCTTTGGTATGCGGCACTGAAAGCGTGAGCAGCAAACAATATCCACATGATCATACCGGTTAGCTTGAAGGTGCGAATAGCGGCATCCTGTATGATATCCCACTTCAACTGTTTATAGGCGGCGGCAGATATTAAAGCACCTAACACACCCATAGCGGCGGCTTCTGTCGGTGTAGTGATACCACCGATAATAGAGCCGAGCACCATAAACACCACACCTATGGGCAAAATAACCGCTTTTAAGGCTTGGAACTTATCCGCCCATGTGCCGCGCTCATCAGCAGATAAAGGCGGTGCAATGTGAGGTTGAATAATGGAACGAACGATAATGTAAATAACAGTTAGCACAATGAGCAGCACGCCAGGCATGATACCTGCAGCAAACATTTGCCCCACTGATACACCGGTGATCAGTGCATAGAGGATCATTAAAATGCTCGGGGGTATCAGAATACCCCAACCGCCCCCGGTATTAATAACCCCCAGGGCTAGTTTTTTATCGTAGCCGCGTTCCAACATAGAAGGTAAAGCAATGGTACCCATGGCTACTACTGCGGCACCACTGATGCCCACCATGGCCGCAAAAATAGCACAGATAACTAAGGTGCCAAGCGCCAAACCACCAGGCAAACCGCCAAACCATAAATGCATCATGCGGTACAAATCGCGGGCCACCCCCGTTCGTTCTAAAATCATGGCCATAAACACAAACAAGGGAATAGCCACTAGGGTGAAGCTATTCATGGTGCCCCAAATTTGCGAAGCCACCATGTAGAAAGAATCAATACCCCAAGTGAAATAAAGGAAAATAACCGACACACCACCGAGCACAAAAGCGAGTGGCAGCCCCAGTAACAAAAACAGGAGCATGGTGGCGAAAAACAGCAGCGTTAACATACCGATACTCATGGCTGCTCTCCTTCAACAACACTGTCTTCTGGCTGGTAGTAACTTAAGTTAAAAGCGATGGCAATATCTTGCAGCAGCTTGGCGATGCCCTGTAA
>DATGUF010000018.1:0-25585 GCA_035301485.1 Alcanivoracaceae bacterium | reverse complement strand
GCCACCGTGCGCCGATCGAAGCGTTCGCTGCTTAGGCGCAACAGATAGTCGGCATTTTTTTGCACGGTGATCTTGCTGCTTTCCAGTGCTTCTGTGAGGGTGTCTTTGATGTCAAAGCTGCCACCAGACACACTCACACTGCCCAATGCCGAGCTAACGGGGGCTCCCCGCAGCTGCCAGCCACAGGCTGACAGCGCGAGCGCGAGCGTTAGCATGAACAGGGCAGGCCAAGTTTGCATCGCTTTCATTAGCTCACCACTATATTCACGAGCTTGCCGGGCACCACAATCACTTTGCGCACGGTTTTACCTTCGGTAAAGCGCTGCACGTTTTCGTTAGCTTGTGCCATTTCCTCGAGGGTTTCTTTATCGGCATCAGCGGGGGCGTCGATGCGCGCGCGCACTCTGCCGTTCACTTGCACCACCAGCTCAATGGATGTTTTTACGCGAGCGCTTTCGTCCACTTCAGGCCAAAGCTCGTCTTCAATGAGCGAAGTGTTGCCCTGTACTGCCCACAAGTGGTGGGTAATGTGAGGCGCCACGGGAGCGAGCAGCAGTAATGCTGCACGCAGCGCTTCGTGGATAGCAGCGTTGTCTTCATCCTTAAGGGGCTTGAAGCGGCTCACATGGTTGCACAGCTCCATGACAGCGGCGATGGCCGTGTTAAAGGTTTGCCGGCGGCCGTAGTCATCACTCACTTTAGCGATGGTGTCGTGGGTTTTTTGGCGCAATTCCTTGCCACGCTCAGAAAGTGCCTCAACTTCTAAAGCAATATCGGCACAGTGCTTGTTGTCGTGCACGAGGCGCCATAAGCGGTTTAAGAAACGGCTAGCGCCTTCCACCCCTTCGTCGTTCCACTCTAGTGATTGCTCAGGGGGCGCCGCAAACATAGTGAACAAACGCACTGTGTCTGCACCGTACTCATCAATGAGATGCTGCGGGTCTACAGTATTCCCCACGGATTTCGACATTTTAGAACCGTCTTTTAACACCATGCCCTGTGTGAGCAAGCGTTTAAAAGGTTCGTCGGTATCCACGAGGCCCACGTCGCGCAATAATTTGTGGAAGAAGCGCGCATACAGCAAGTGCAAGATGGCGTGTTCAATACCACCAATGTATTGGTCCACGGGCAGCCAGTAGTTGGCTTTGGCGGGGTCAAGCATGGCCTCATCGTTAGGGTGGCTGCAGAAGCGAGCGTAATACCAGCTTGATTCCATAAAGGTGTCGAAGGTGTCGGTTTCGCGCAGTGCAGGTTGGCCTTTGTAAGTGGTTTTCGCCCACTCAGGGTCTGCTTTAATGGGGCTATGCACGCCATCCATTTTAACGTCAGTGGGTAACACCACAGGCAGGTCTTCCTCTGGCACCGGCACAAGATCGCCGTTTTCTAGCGTGAGCATGGGAATAGGCGCGCCCCAGTAACGCTGGCGGGAAACACCCCAGTCGCGTAAGCGGTAGTTCACTTTGCGTTCGCCTAAGCCTTGCTCCGCCAGCGCATCGGCAATAGCGGCAAACGCTTGTGCTGAGGTTAAGCCGCTAAAGCGCTCTGAATTAATCAGCACGCCTTCTTCTACAAAAGCGGCTTCTGACAAATCAGGGGCCGCTGTGCCATCGGCGCTGATCACCGCAGTGATGGGCAGCTCGTAGGCTTGGGCAAATTCCCAGTCGCGTTGGTCGTGGGCAGGTACGGCCATTACCGCTCCCGTGCCGTACGACATTAAAACAAAATTAGCTACCCAAACCGGTACTTCTGCACCAGTGAGGGGGTGGATGGCCTTTAGGCCTGTATCCATACCGCGTTTCTCGGCGGTGGCTAATTCAGCCTCGTTGGATTGCTCTTTCTTTAGCTCTTTAATAAAGGACGCTAAGGTGGGCTGTTCTGCTGCAGCTTGTTGCGCAAGAGGGTGGCCAGGCGCAACCGCTACATAGCTCACCCCAAAAAGGGTGTCGGGGCGAGTGGTGTAAATGCGCAGAGCATCGTCTTGCCCAGCGAGGCGGAAATCCATTTCTACCCCTTCAGAGCGGCCAATCCAATTGCGCTGCATGGTTTTTACTTGCTCGGGCCAGCCATCAAGGTTATCTAGCTCTTCGAGCAGTTCGTCAGCGTAATCGGTGATTTTGATGAACCATTGGGGAATTTCTTTTTGTTCCACCAAGGCACCAGAACGCCAACCGCGGCCATCAATAACCTGTTCGTTAGCAAGAACAGTTTGATCGATAGGGTCCCAGTTTACGGTGGACATTTTCCGATACACCAAGCCTCGTTCGTAGAGTTTGGTGAAGAACCATTGCTCCCAACGGTAATATTCGGCATCGCACGTGGCGAATTCACGGTTCCAATCGTAGCCAAAACCGAGGCGTTTAAGTTGGTCGCGCATGTAAGCAATATTGGCGTGGGTCCATTTGGCAGGGGCTTCGCCGCGCTCAAGGGCTGCGTTTTCAGCCGGCAAGCCAAAGGCGTCCCAACCCATTGGTTGCAATACGTTTTTGCCTTGCATGCGCTGATAGCGGCTCACTACATCGCCTAGGGTGTAGTTGCGCACGTGGCCCATGTGCAATTGGCCACTGGGGTAAGGGAACATGCTTAAGCAGTAAAATTTTTCTTTGGTGGTGTCTTCAGAAACGGCAAAGGTTTGTTCTTGTTGCCAAAACTGTTGTACTTCCCGTTCGAGAGTTTCGGGGCGATACTGTTCTTCCATTGGGTTCTTTCGACTCTTATGGTTGTCGTGAATAAGTGTTTATTATGCCTACAAGCATAAAAAATAATGAACTACTATAGGATACAGTAGCAAGCCGCATCTAGGTAGCAGGAGAAAAAATGAGTGGGCTAGTACTGCTTTGGTGCATTATTTTACTAGGTTCTTTACCCGCTGTGGTGGTTTTTTTTATGCCGCCCATGCCAGCGTGGGTAGAAGAGCTGGAGCACCCGCAGGCTGTGGTGGTGTTGGGGCCTAACCGCTTGCGTAAACACCGAGACTATCAGCTTTCCTCTGCAGGTTGGCGCCGTGCTGGGGTGGGCATTGCTCAGGCTAAAAAACACCAGCTTCCCATTTTGTTTGCAGGCGGCAAAATAGAAGGAAAGCTTTCAGAGGCGCGATTAATGGCGCAGGCGGTAGAAGCTTATTGGCCAACCGCAAGGGTATGGCTAGAAGAAGAAAGCTTAAATACGTGGCAAAAAGCTGCCTGTTGTGCAGCTCTTCTGCAAGAGCAAGGTGTGCGACGCATTTTGTTGGTAAGCGACCGCACGCACTTGCCTCGCGCTATGTATGCGTTTCGGGCGCATGGTGTGTTTGCCTTGCCGTATTCTTCATCCGTGCTGCCGCGGCCCGGTTGGATGCCTTCTGCAGGAGCGCTGTCTATGCTGCTTGAAGCCTACTACGAATGGGTGGCTTTGGGTTGGTATTGGCTTAGATACCGATAGCTAGCGGGAAGGCAGAGCAAAAAAGCACAGAGCCAAATGGGCCAACCACCCCATTGGTTATAGGGCGTTCTTCCACTTAGCGGCGCAAAACTACTGAGCAACACGCCACGTTCAAATTGTGGGTATTGGTCTACCACTTGGCCGCGCTCGTTGATAATGGCGCTGATGCCAGTATTGGTGCTACGCAGCATCCAGCGGCCATTTTCGATGGTCCGAAAACGTGCCATTTGGAAATGTTGGTGCGGGCCTGCCGAGGTACCAAACCATGCATCATTACTCACCGTTACCATTACGTTGCTGAGCGCTGTTTGACGCGCCACCAATTCGGGGTACACCACTTCGTAGCAAATAGAGGGAGCTATGGCCACTTGTTTGGCTAGTAGGCTACCTTGGTGTTCGGTGCCAGGGCTGAAACTCGACATGTCTAAATCAAAGAATGGGATGAGGCCACGCAATTGGTTTTCAAAAGGGACATATTCACCAAAGGGCACAAGCTTTTGTTTGTGGTATTCACCGTCGCCACCAGTGAGTACTTTGAGGGTGTTGTAAATGTAGCCGGGCATGAAAATAGAGGCGCGGCTATAGGTAGGTATACCTATGATTAAGGCGCCATTTTTTTCGGCGGTGATGCGTGCTCGCTCTTCTAAGAATACTTCGGCATCGTGATAAAATTCAGTGAGCGCAGATTCGGGCCAAATTTCAATGTGCTCAGCTGGCACTTGGTCGCTTAACTCTGCATAAATAGCGCGAGTCTCGTGGCGCATAGTGGTAAGCCAGCGTAGGTCTTGTGGTATGTTTCCTTGTAGCAGCGCCACCTTTATCGGGCCGCCGGCGGGCTCGACGTAGCGTGAAGGAGGAGTAAAAGTAGCTGCTAATACCAAGATGAGCGCCAAAGTGGCGTGTGTGCTCCAAACGCGCCAAGAACGCTGTGGCCAACAAATGAGTGCGCCTAGCAGGGCGCCCAGAAACACTACTAACCAAGTAACAAGCCAAATGCCGCCCACTGTGGCTAATTGTGCAAGGGGCGTGTCGATAACGCTGTATCCGGCGTAGAGCCAGGGAAAGCCTGTGAACAGCCAACCACGTAAAACATCTAACAGTAGCCACAGGCTAGCAAAAACAATGGGCGACATGCGCGGCGCTGCAAGGCGCGCCATTATGGTGCTGAACCCAGCAAGGAACAGCGCCATCAGCAGAACCAGGCTGCCAGTGAGGACAATGGCGAGCCATAAAGGCGTGTCCCCATAAGTGTGCATGCTGATATGTAGCCAAGATACGCCAATGCCAAACATGGTAAGGCCATAGGCAGCTCCTACCCAAAAAGCCTGCCCGCGCTGGCTGCGCTGTAACGCCACCCACAAGAGGGCAATGCTGACAAAAATAAGGGGCCAAAACTCATAGGGCGAGAAGGCGAAAGGATAAAGTGCGCCTGCACATAACGCTAAGGTAAGGCGTAGGAAAGTCGGCAATACAACCATGGCGGTATTCCAATGAGTTAAGTGGAGCGGATGGCTCGCCGGCATCAACGCCGGCGCAAGGTACTAAGAGGTGGTGAAGGTTTGGCCGTCAGGAAGTTCGTCCAAAGGGCTCACACGTAATAAACGAATGGTGCGGCCATCGGCGCTGAGTACGGTGAATAAAAATTGACCAATAACAACGCTTTCGTTGGTGTCAGGCAAGCGTCCAAACTGTTGCATTACCAAGCCGCCCAAAGTATCGAATTCCTCATCGCTGAAATCAGTATCAAAGTGGCTGTTGAATTCATCGATGGGCATGCGTGCTTTAACGGTACTGGCGTTGCCATCTGCATGGCCAATTAAGTAATCGTCTTCTTCTAGGTCGGTTTCGTCCTCAATGTCGCCGACAATTTGTTCGAGAACATCTTCAATGGTGACTAAACCAGCGATGCCGCCATATTCATTCACAATAATGGCCATATGGTTACGGCTAATGCGGAAATCGTGCAGCAATGAATCCAAGCCTTTTGATTCGGGAATAATAAAAGCTTGGCGAAGATGGTCTTTAATGTTGAAGCGCTCCATGCGCTGCGGCTCTAGAATAAGTGGCAGCAAATCTTTAGCGAGAAGCACGCCAATGATGTCGTCTGGGTCTTCTCCTAATACAGGGAAACGTGAGTGAGCACACTCAATAATTAAGGGAAGAAAA
Source organism: Alcanivoracaceae bacterium (assembly GCA_035301485.1). Taxonomy (GTDB): domain Bacteria; phylum Pseudomonadota; class Gammaproteobacteria; order Pseudomonadales; family Alcanivoracaceae; genus CALEAR01. Next base: position 20,002 of record DATGUF010000018.1, on the reverse strand, counting down.
TCTTCCGGTGACATATCGTACCTGAGCGTAATCATTAAGCTGCGAGGCACCATAATGTCGCGCACTTGTAAGTTAGAAACTTCAAGGGCGCCTTCGATGATACCGAGAGTGTCCTCATCTACCACATCGCGCCCGCGCAGGGAGCGAATGATAGTTTGAAGTTCTTCACGGGTGCCTGGTTCCGAGGCAAATAGTTGGCTAATCCTGTCTAGCCAACTTCGACTATTATCTGCGTTGTCGTCCGCCATGTTGTCGTTTCTCTATCTCATTCTAGTTCGTCGGTGGGAAGATACGGGTTTTTAATATTAAAAGAAGCCAGTATCTCCGTTTCAAGTGCTTCCATTTCAGCGGCATCATCGTCGTTTATGTGGTCATAACCTAACAAATGTAGCACGCCATGGATCACCATGTGCGCCCAATGATGCGCTAAAGCCTTGTGTTGTGCATTGCTTTCTTCGGCAATAACTTCGGCGCATAAGGCAATGTCGCCGAGAATCATCTCTTGTAACTCCGTGGGCAAGCCCTCCGGCATATCGAAGGGGAAAGATAACACATTAGTCGGCTTATCTTTGCCACGATAGCTGCTGTTAAGCATTTGAATTTCGTCTTTGCTCACAATGCGCAGTGTAATTTCACCACGCCGGCCCGCTACAGCATTAAGTGCAGCTTCTGCCCAGCCCTTTAGCGTTTCCGCAGTGGGCAGGCCTTCTGCGTCAATAGCATATTGTACTTCAATCATGGTTGTCTTGTTCTAGGTCATAGCGTTCATATGCTTCAATGATGCGCTGTACAAGGGGGTGGCGTACCACATCAGTGCTAGCAAAGGCGGTGATGCTAATGCCTTCTTCCTCAGCAAGAATACGGGTGGCATGCACCAAACCAGAGGATTGATGACGAGGTAAATCAATTTGTGTCATGTCGCCTGTAATCACTGCTTTAGAGCCAAACCCAATACGGGTGAGAAACATTTTCATCTGTTCCACAGTGGTGTTTTGGCTTTCATCAAGAATAATAAAGCTGCGGTTTAGAGTGCGGCCGCGCATATAAGCGAGTGGGGCCACTTCAATCACATTTTTTTCTTGCAGGCGCGTTACTTCTTCATAACCTAGCATTTCATGCAGCGCATCGTATAAAGGGCGTAGGTAAGGGTCGATTTTTTCAGTGAGGTCGCCAGGTAAAAAACCCAGTTTCTCACCGGCTTCCACCGCAGGGCGCACCAATAAAATACGTTCTACTTCGTCGCGCTCTAGCGCCTCCACAGCGCAAGCAACAGCTAGCCAAGTTTTACCCGTGCCGGCAGGGCCTATGCCAAAATTCACATCATGTTGACGAATGCTTTCAAGATACGCGCGCTGGTTTTCGCCGCGAGGCTCAATACGTTTCTTTTGTGTGCGAATACTGAGTTGTTTGCCCATTTGTTTTGCTGCTGCTGTGTCCTGCGTGGTGGCGGGTTGAAGAAAAAGATGCACAGTTTCAGGTGCTATCTCAGTGTTTTTCTCTGTTTCTTGGTACAAGCGCTCAAGAGTACTTTGTGCTGCAGAGACGGCTTGTTGGTTACCCGTAAGCGTAAAGCGGTTGCCGCGATTGGCAATATCCACGGCGAGCCGTTTAGCAATGAGTTTAATGTTGCTATCGAGTTGGCCGCATAAACGGGCCAAGCGATGCGCATCATAGGGCTCGAGTAAAACTGTGTGAGTAACGGAGGAAGTGGTCAATGTTCAGCAACTACCAAGATATTAAATGGAGGTTAAAAATGATGCGGCCACTGTATTGGATTTCGCTGCAGATGGCCACTAGAAAGACGCGCTCTTTATTCGTTTTGGTTATAACTGAATGAAAAAACGGTATTTTACGAGAATAAGACCGTGCGCCACAATTGCCTGCAATTAATTACTAGCATAAGAAAGGGCATAACATGTTAAAAAAAGCAGTAACAGGAGCCGTAGTAGCGCTTAGTTTATTCAGTGGGCCTGTGGTGGCAAAAGACACCTCTATTTTAAGCGCCTCTTACGATATATCACGCGAACTATTTGCTGAAATTAACCCTAAATTTGTTGAGTTTTGGGAAGAAAAAACGGGTAATAAAATTCAGATCGACCAATCTTTTGCGGGCACCTCACGCCAAGCACAGGATATTATTCGTGGTAAGCAAGTGGATACGGTGTCTTTCAACCAAGTGACCGACGTAGATGTGCTCGCTAAACGTGGTTTGCTAAAAGAGAATTGGGCGGAGCAATTTCCTAACAACAGCTCTCCTTATTACAGCACCATCGCTTTTTTAGTGCGCGAAGGTAACCCAAAAAACATCAACAGCTGGGAAGATCTAGCACGTGAAGACGTTAGCATCGTGCTGCCTAACCCTAAAACGTCCGGTAACGCCCGCTATAGCTATTTAGGGGCTTGGCTGTATGCCAACGACGCTTTTGATGGTGATGAAGAAAAAATCAAAAGTTTCGTGGCTAAAATACTAGGCAATGTGGAAAGTTTCCCCACTGGCGGGCGTGGTGCCTTGGTGGCTTTTGCCAATAACAAGCAGGGTGATGCACTGTTAACCTTTGAATCTGAAGTGTTGAATGTGGCACAGGGCGAAGAGTATGCGGATCAAAAGCTGGAAGTAGTGGTGCCGCCTCTGAGCGTGCTGGCTGAGTTTCCTGTGGCGATTGTAGATAGAGTGGTAGACCGTAAGAAAACACGTGAGCAAGCAACAGCTTATCTACAATTTCAGTACTCCAAGCCCATTCAAGAAGTGCTAGCTAGCTTCAACTATCGTGTGAATCACGAAGAAGTGGTGGCGGCTTCAGCAGGGAAGTTTGCTCCAGTGAAGCTCGTTAATCCCACCGACGTGTTGGGTTCTTGGGATGATATCCAAGCAGTGCATTTCAGCAATAACGGTATATTAGATCAATTGTTATCAAGCGGACGTTAATGACGGCGCAAGCATGAAACATCGGGCCTGAAAAGGCTCGATGTTTTCTTTTATGAAGTGAAAGGTGAAGTAAATGTCAACGCTAATCGTTGAAAAAGAGCGACCATCACTAGCACAAGCACAGAAAGCTAAGAAGAAAAGACAAGGGTTCTTTTTAGCGGCGCCCATATTGCCAGGCTTTGGGCTTAGTTTTGGTTGGAGCGTTTTCTATATTAGCTTGGTGCTGCTGTTGCCGGTGGCGGCCCTGCTGTATTACGTGAATGGCCTAACATGGCAAGAGTATTGGCAAGCGGTGTCGGACCCACGCGTAGTGCACAGTTATTGGGTAACGCTTTCCGCGGCGTTGTATTCCACGGCTATTGCGTTAGTTATAGGTATTGCGCTGGCGTGGGTGATTGACCGATATGAGTTTCCAGGGCGCCGCTTTTTAGATGCTTTAGTGGATTTACCCTTTGCTTTGCCCACCTCTGTGGCGGGCCTAACATTTGCGATGTTGCTAGTGCCCACAGGCTGGCTTGGGCAAGCGTTGGCAGCGGATGGCATCATTGGCGCTTGGTTAACTTGGATTGCACCGGAGGGCATTCAGGTGTCTTACGCCTTTCCCGGTATTGTGATAGCCATGGTGTTCACCAGTTTACCCTTTGTCGTGCGCACGGTGCAGCCTGTGCTCGCAGATTTAAGTGTAGATATTGAAGAAGCAGCTTCCACCCTAGGTGCCAATGCTTGGCAACGTTTTCGTCATGTGGTGTTGCCTTTCCTCGTTCCGGCGCTAGTAACAGGTGGTGGGCAAGCTTTTGTGCGTGGTTTAGGCGAGTTTGGTGCGGTGGTGATGATTGCCGGCAATATACCGTTTAAAACGGAAGTTACCTCTTTGATGATTTTTGTGCGTTTGGAGGAATACAACTACCCTGCTGCGGCGGCCATTGCCTCGGTGGTATTGGTTGCCTCCCTCGCTTTATTGTTTGTTTTATATTGGCTGCAAAGCCGTGTATTTAGTTGGCAGAGGCAGCAATGAGTAAAAATAAAACCCCGCAAAGTTGGGCGCAGTGGAGTTTGTTACTAGGCACCATTAGTGTAGCGGCGGTGCTGCTTGTGGTGCCTCTGGTGTTTATTTTCTTTACCGCTTTAAGTGGAGGCCTAGATTTACTCTGGGCTAACCTGCAAGAGGATTATCTGCAACATGCTTTAGGGCTAACGTTGTTAGTGGCGGTGATAACGGTGCCACTTAACACCTTGTTTGGCATTTTGTTTGCGTGGTGTGTCACCCATTATGAATTCCGTGGGCGCCGCTTGCTGCTCACGTTTATCGATATACCGTATGCCGTATCACCCGTGGTGGCCGGTTTGTGCTACATGGTGATTTATGGTGTAGAAAGCCGTTTTGGCGCTTGGTTATTCGAGCATAATATTTACATCATGTTTGCTTGGCCTGGCATCGTTTTGGTGACGCTATTTGTTACCACGCCTTATGTGGCGCGCACCCTCATTCCTGTGATGCAAATACAAGGCCGTGATGAGGAGTATGCGGCGCTCACGTTAGGAGCCAGCGGATGGCAAGTGTTTCGCCATGTGAGCCTCCCGAAAATTAAATGGGGCTTGCTGTATGGCGTGGTGGTAACCAATGCCCGTGCGGTGGGTGAGTTTGGGGCAGTATCGGTGGTGTCGGGCGCTATTATGAACCAAACCCTAACGCTGCCTTTGTTGGTGGACCAATTGCACAACGATAATAAGGCAGCCGCAGCTTTTACCGCTGCAGGCATGTTGGCGCTCATGGCCATCTTCACGTTATTTATTAAAACATTTGTAGAGTGGCGCCAAGCGCAATTATTACGTAAGGCTGACGTTGTACTATGACTATTCGTATCGAAAATATTGAAAAGCGTTTTGGTGATTTCCAAGCCTTAGAACCCATTAATTTGCGTATTGAAAAAGGTGAAATGGTGGGTTTGTTAGGCCCATCAGGCTCTGGCAAAACCACCTTGTTGCGCCTCATAGCGGGGCTTGAAGTAGCCGATGGAGGGCGTATTTTCTTTGGTGAAGAGGATATTACTCACAAGGAAGTACGTGAGCGCCGCGTGGGGTTTGTGTTTCAAAACTACGCACTCTTTCGGCACATGACAGTGCTACAAAATATAGGTTTCGGGCTGCGCATGCTGCCGCGTAAAGAAAGGCCGAGCAAAGCGGAAATTCAACGAAAGTCTGTAGAGCTGCTAGATATGGTGCAGTTAGGGCATTTAGCCAAGCGGTACCCCGATCAGCTTTCTGGTGGCCAGCGGCAGCGAGTGGCCTTAGCCCGTGCGTTGGCATTAGAGCCAGAGGTGCTGTTGCTAGATGAGCCTTTCGGCGCTTTGGATGCAAAAGTGCGCCAAGAATTGCGCACCTGGCTCAAAGAATTGCATCAACAGCTTGGGTTTACGAGCGTATTTGTGACGCATGATCAAGAAGAAGCCTTAGAGCTGTCTGATCGTGTGGTGGTGATGAGTGCAGGGCGCATTGAGCAAGTGGATACGCCGAAGCAGCTATTTGCGCACCCTAATAATCGTTTTGTGTTTGATTTTTTGGGTGAACATGCAGTGTTTGAAGGAACGCTAAAAGCTGGGCTGCATGCCAATAACGAAGCGTGGGTAAGGTTGGAGAATGAAAAGGCCGAGCAGGTAGAACTGTATCTACGCAGCCACGAAGTGGAGTTAAAAGAATTGCCCAATGAGGCGGCGAACCTTCCCATGTTGGTGCTAGAAGAAGCGCAAGTGGGTGCTCAAACACGCATAACGTTGGCGCCGGTGAGTTGGAAAAGCGCAGAAAACTGGCAGATCACTGTGCCGTACGAAGAAGCGCAAAAGCTAAAAGTGCATCAAGGGCAGCTGTTGTATGTGCTGCCTCGGCAGGGTCATGTGTTTGCAAATGGTGCCCAAAAACCAAGCTTTGTGACCTTTGCGGAGCGCACTAAAGCAAGCTAAGGGCTTCGCCCCTGCAGGGATGCAGGGGCTGAAAGGCTATCGATTAGTCGTCGAGAACTGCGTTTTCACCGAGAAGTGAATTGGCGTAAGCCTCGGCAATTTTTACCTTGGCAAAGCGGCCGATTAAACTTAAATCACTGCTGCGGAAATTCACCACGCGGTTGTTTTCAGTGCGGCCTTGCAATTGGCCAGGGTCTTTTTTGGCAAAACCTTCCACTAAAATACGCTGCTCGGTGCCCACCATGCGGCGGCTAATGGCTTGGGTATTTTGAATAATGCGGCTTTGTAGAATCTGCAAGCGCTCTTTCTTTTCTTCCATGGGCACATCATCGGGCAAATCTGCCGCAGGGGTGCCAGGGCGGGCGCTATAAATAAAGCTAAAGCTGTGGTCAAAACCCACGTCTTCAATCAGCTTCATGGTGTCTTCAAAATCTTTTTGCGTTTCACCAGGGAAGCCAATAATGAAATCTGACGAGATAGAAATGTCTGGACGAATTTTACGCAAGCGACGAATTTTAGATTTGTACTCAATCGCTGTGTGCGGGCGCTTCATCATAGCTAGAATGCGGTCGGAGCCTGATTGCACGGGCAAGTGCAGGTGGTTCACTAACGCTGGGATTTCTGCGTATACATCAATAATGGCATCAGAGAACTCAAGAGGGTGGCTAGTGGTATAACGAATGCGGCCGATGCCGGGCACTTTGTTCACTAGCAGCAAAAGTTCGGCGAAATCAACTTCGCGGCCATTAGCATCTAAGCCACGGTAAGCATTTACGTTCTGGCCAAGCAGGTTTACTTCGCGGACACCTAGGCTAGCTAAGTGCTCGATCTCTTCCATCACGCTTTCCACGGGGCGGCTAACTTCTTCGCCGCGGGTGTAAGGCACTACACAGAAGCTGCAGTATTTAGAGCAGCCCTCCATTATAGAAACAAAAGCCGTGGGGCCGTTTACAGAAGGTTCCGGTAAGCGGTCAAACTTCTCGATCTCAGGGAAGCTAATATCCATAGCCAATTGGCTAGAATCGCTTGCTTGCTTTAGCAAGGTGGGTAGGCGGTGTAAGGTTTGCGGGCCAAAAACCACGTCTACGTAGGGTGCACGCCTTTTAATCAGCTCGCCTTCTTGGCTCGCCACGCAACCGCCCACGCAAATTAATAAGTCAGGATTATTTTCTTTCAATAAGCGCCAACGGCCTAGTTGGTGAAAGACCTTTTCTTGCGCTTTTTCACGGATAGAGCAGGTGTTAAGAATCAGCACGTCTGCTTCGTGCTCAGAATCAGTTGGGGTTAAACCATGGGAGCTCTCTAAGAGATCGAGCATACGATTAGAGTCGTACTCGTTCATTTGGCAGCCATGGGTTCTGATAAACAGCTTGCGTGTCATGTATGCACCGAGGTGTTATGAATGGATTGCGGGCGCACATTATACAGTGTTAGGGCATTACTATGCCATGGGGCTTTTTCGTACAATCAACACGGATAATTTACTCTGGCGCCGAGGCGTTGAGGGTACGTACAGTAACACACTAATGAAGAACGGAGTATCGCGTGGCTGAACGACCAACACATCATAGAAAAATAGTTTTATTGTTATTGGCGGTGGGGTTAGGGGCGTGGGGTGGTTGGCAATACTATACGCAGCTGCAAACCGAACCTTTACCTGTGCGTTTCGTGGCCGAAGAGCGCCCTAATGGTGCAGTACCTGTGGAAGTGCATCAAAGTGCGGCGCCAGAGTGGGTGCAAAAGATGCGTTCTGAGCATCCTGCAGTGGTGTATTTTGCTCCGGCAGCCTGTGAGGGCGAATGCTTGGCCACCTTATTGAAGTTAGCCAAGTTGCAAACAGAGTGGCAGCAAAGCTTGCAGGTATTAGTGCTGCAAGCAGAAGAACAACAGCCAGCAGCAGAGTGGGAGCAGTTTGTCCGTTCCTACAGTGCTCATTTCACTGCTGTGGCCACCAACGCGCGTGCATTAGAGGCATGGCGGCAGAGCCTTAGCCGTGCCACGGGTAACAACAGCCGCCTCTATGTGCTAGATGCTGAATCCAGCGTAGTGGGGGGCTTGGCGTTAGAGGGAAGTGGCGCTGCTTGGTTGGGGCACTTGCAGCGCTGGTTAGAGTAAGGAGTGGCTGTATGCGCAGGAAGATCGGGCTTGTTTTGGCACTGTGGGGGCTATGGTTTAGTGGCCTTGCCACTGCCTGTTACACAGTGGTGGAGCAAAATATAAATGTGCCTGCGCCAACGGCTCATGAATGGCTTTTTGCCACGCAAAACCTGTGGTACTTTAATGATGAAATCAGCCCTGAACGGCTCAGAAGCATGGCGTACTATGTGCGCGATAGGCTGCAAAGCCCCCATTTGCTTGCCGTGCAAGAAGTGTCATCACACGATGTATTGATGCAGCTTGCGGACGTTATAAAAGGTGTGGGTGGGCCAGAATACGAAACGTGGCTCATACCAGGCACGGATGCAGGCAGCATGCATTTGGGTGTGTTAGTGCGCCGGCCTTTGAAAGTAGACAGCGTTTCGTTGTTGTTTCAACGCGTGGGCACCAGAACTTCCGTATCGTTGTTTCAACGCCAGCCTTTACATGTGCGGTTAGCGCGACCCGCCATGGATGTGGTGGTGCTGCATCAGCGTAGTGGCTTGGGCCTGCCAGAAAAAAGAGTGGCACAACAACGCCTGCAACAAGCCAAGCTGGTGCAACAGTGGGCGCAACAGCGCTATAGCGAGGGCAACGAAGTGCTGGTGCTGGGCGATTTCAACACCCACCTTAAGCCAGATCTTTTTGGGCAGCCCTACGCAGTGTACAACCAATACCCGCTGCGCAATGCGTTAGAGCTCGTGGCTGAGGAAGAAAGGTTTACTTATATCTATCGTTGCCAGCGCCAAGCAGTGGATCATATTTTCATGACGCCAGGCTTGTGGGAAAAAACCACTAGGGCAGCGGTGAGCCGTGGTAATGCTGGCCGCTACCGTGTGCTTTATGCCACCAAGGGCGAACAAGTGGTGTCAGATCACGATGGGGTGGTGGCCTATCTCACGATAACGCCTTAATTTTTACAGCCAACGGCGTACGCGGCTTCGATAATCCTGCCAAGCTTCAGCAAAATGCTCAGCGAGTGAAGCTTCTTCTTGTTTAATGACGTATTGCTGTACAGCCCAAATGGCAAAGGGCAGGGTTAATAACATGCCTGGGCTTTGTTGCGCGATGGCGCAAGCAAAATGTAGCAGCGCAAAGCTGAGGTAAAGTGGGTTGCGGCTAAAGCGGAACGGGCCAGAGGTAATCAGCGTGTTCGCTGTGCGATAAGGCAGCACCGAGGTGCGATGGCGCCTGAAAGCCCATAGTGAAGATAGGATGATCACCACAGCTAGCGCAGCACTGCCCGCAGCTAAGTGATTGTTGAGCCCCCAATCAGGTAGCTGCCAACGCACTACTCTGTCCACACTGTAACCAAAAAAAAGTGCCGCAAGAAAAAAGAGGGGTGGCGGTAGCTGTAAGGTATCGTTGTGTTCAGGTTGCATAAGTGGCCTAGTAGAAATGTTGGCTAGACACGTTTAGCATGAAAGCTGCTTCAAGCGTGTAGTTAATTCATTCATAGTGTGCCTGCTGGTGTTATGGTGCACAAGCGCAACCAATAATCAGGTAACACCCTCATTCTCGTTTATAGCGACCAAATTTATGCCAACAACCTTTTATGTGTTAGATACCAACGTTCTGATTCATGATCCCAACGCTATGCTGAATTTTGAAGAGCATGGTGTGGTGATCCCCATGACCGTACTCGAAGAGCTCGATAAATTAAAAACTGGCAACTCTCATATTGCGGCAGATTGCCGAGCAGCTATTCGCTTAATTGATCGGTTGCTTGGGGACGCAAGCAGTAAAGAAATCGAGCTGGGCGTGCCCATCCAGCGTGGCCCTAATGAAGAAAGCGGCACCATTTCAGTGCTAATGCCCATGCAAGGGCAAGAGAGCTTGTTGCCAGATAACATTAACGACAACCGTATTATTAATGATGTGGCTTCCCTGCAGACGAAGCACAGCGCCAACCGCTACGTGTTGGTGAGTAAAGACATTAACATGCGTTTGAAAGCTAAGGCTTGTGGTATTGAGGCGGAGGACTACCACAACGATCAGCTCGTGTCTGATGTTAAGCAGTTGTCGCTTGGCTATTTTGAGCTAACGGGCTCGTTTTGGGATCGCATAGAGCACGTGGATACCAAGCAAGAAACGGGCAATACATGGCACCGTTTGGTGACGCAAGAAGTGTTAGCGGCCATTGAGGAAGAGGCGGTGTTTCCCAATCAGTTTATTTTGGATGAGCAAGGTTTTATTGGCCGTGTAATCAGCGCAGATGATCAACACGTGGTGCTGCGACACTTGCAGGCAGAACAGCTCATGGCGCAGGAAGCGTGGGGGCTAGAGCCCTTGAATATTCATCAGGCATTGGGTTTACACTTGTTGCTTGACCCTGAGGTGCACTTAGTTACTTTAACGGGTTCGGCGGGTTCCGGTAAAACTATTTTGGCCTTGGCGGCCGCCATTGAAATGACCATTGAGGAAGAGCGTTTTAATAAAATTATCGCTACTCGTTCAACGCCGCCCCTAGCAGAAGAGCATGGTTTTTTACCCGGCACAGAAGAAGAAAAAATGGACCCCTGGTTGGGGGCTATTAACGACAATATTGAAGCTTTGCACCTTTATGATGAAAACCCCGAAGCAAGCATTCAGTATGTACGAGAGCGCGCAAACATTGAGTTTAAGGCCCTAAACTATATTCGTGGCCGCAGCTTTCAAAAATCCCTCATTATTATTGATGAGAGCCAGAACCTTACGCCGCATCAGATGAAAACTATTATTACGCGTGCAGGTGAGGGGAGCAAAGTGGTGTGTTTGGGTAATTTGGCGCAAATTGATACACCGTACTTAAGCCCCACTAGCTCTGGGCTCACCTATATGATGGAACGTTTTAAAGGTTTCCCACTTAGTGGCGGTGTGCAACTGCAAGGTGTGCCCCGTTCAGCGTTGGCTGAATACGCGGAAGCTAATCTGTAGTGGTGTATTCAGGGTAGCGTTTACGCCATGCTTCAAAGCCGCCCATGAGGCTATACACATAGGTAAAGCCTTGTTGGCGAAAGAAGTCCATGGCGTAGCGGCTCACATTGCCGTTATAGCAATATAAAATTAGGTCGGTGTTTTTTGGGGTGTTGGCTAGAAAGGTGTCGACGTTACTGTGCGACACTGAAATGGCGCCTTGGATGCGCCGAAAAGAAAAACTGGCCGCATCACGCAAATCCACAAAGTGGGTGCGTGGTGCGGTAAGCCACAGCTCAGCGAGGCCGTGGTCAATTTCATTCGGATGATTTCGGCGACGACGACGCATTTTGCTTGTTACGTTGCGAGCTATTACGGCGACGCGTAGGGCGATTACGGCGACGGCCGCTGCCGGGTTCGCGGTTACTCAAGTTAGCCACTGGCGTGAGCAATGATTCCGGCGGGTAAGTAATGTTAAGTTTCATCTCAATGGCTTTCTCTAGCTCAGGCAACAAAAATGCATCATCTTCACAGGCGAAACTGATGGAGATGCCTGTGGTGCCAGCGCGGCCTGTACGGCCAATGCGGTGCACGTAATCTTCCGGGTCTTCGGGCAAGTTAAAGTTCACCACGTGGGAAACGCCATCAATATGGATGCCGCGCCCAGCCACATCGGTGGCGATTAATACACGTACGCGCCCGTCTTTAAAACGATCTAAAGTGCGAGTGCGTTGGTTTTGCGGCACTTCGCCAGATAGCATTGCTGCATTAATGCCGTTGTTTTTTAAGCGGTCACACAGGCGGCGGGTAATATCACGACGGTTCGCAAACACAATCACTTTGTCTAGGTTTTCTTTCACAATAAGGTTGTGTAGCAAATCGTATTTTTGCTCTGTTTCTGTGATGTACACCTTCTGCTCAACGGTGTCTGTGGTGATTTGCTCAGGCGCCACTTCAACGATTTCAGGGGCCAGTGTCCAACGGTTAGCCAAGTTCATAATGTCTGGGCTGAAGGTGGCCGAAAAGAGCAGCGTTTGACGATGCTTGCTCTCAGGCGTGTACTGAATAATACGTTTTACATCTGGAATGAAGCCCATGTCTAACATGCGGTCGGCTTCATCGAGCACCACAATCTCTACTCGGTCAAGCCACAAGTCGCGGCGTGTGGCGAAATCGAGCAAGCGGCCAGGTGTGGCTACTAAAATATCAATGAGAGATGTTTGTAAGCGCTCTTGTTGTTGCTGGAAGTTCATGCCGCCCACAACGCTCATCACTTGTAAGTCGGTGTGCGCGCATAAGGCCTGTGCATCTTTCTCTATTTGCAAGGCTAGCTCACGAGTGGGTGCCACAATGAGCGCTCTTGGCTCACCTGCATAGCGTTTTACGGTAACAGGGTGGCGCAGTAAATCGTTCACAATGGTCACTAAAAAAGCAGCGGTTTTACCTGTGCCGGTTTGTGCTTTACCAATGGCATCAGCGCCTGCCAAGGTGTGCGTTAGCACCTGTGCTTGGATAGGGGTGCAGTATTGGAAACCCACATCTGCGATGCCGCGCATTAAGCGCAGATCAAGATCAAAATCATGAAATCGTTTTTTGCCCACTTCGGGGGCGACCTGGAACTGATCCAGGGTCCAGCTGTTTTTGCTGTTTGGCATGAGACTCTTCTGTAATAGTGTGAGGCAAAATGAAACTGCGCGAAAAAAGCGCAACCATTGCCTTAAGTAAGCCGAACGAAAATACCTTCAAATGGCGTTGAATAAAGCCCACATGCTAGTGGAAGCATGGGATAAGCTCAAATTTTAACAGATATATTTGCATAAATAGATAAAAAAGCGGGCGCTTAGGCAAACACCCGCATAAATATCTGATTATGAATATTTGCGTAAGCCTTTTTGGCCAGCCACAACAATTCGTTGATAAAAAGCAGGGAGGGCGCGCTGTAGTGCATCAATCGCTTTGGCATCGTTACCAATGAGCACGCGGCGCTTATTATGTTTAACACCATTCAGGATGGTTTTAGCGGCTTGCTCTGCAGTGACACGAAATAGTTTTTCAAAATCCGCGGTGGCTTGTTCAGGGGTGGAGCCTGTAATAGCGGATACGTCGTCCATGCGAGCGTTGCGAGCAATGTTGGTTTTGATTCCCCCAGGGTGCACGCAAGTGCAAGAAACAGTGCTGTTGCTAAGCTCTAACTCTTGGCGCAATGCTTCGGTGAAACCGCGAACAGCAAACTTGGCCGCATTATAAGCAGACTGCGTTGGCATGCTAACGAGGCCAAAGAGGCTAGAAATATTAATAATGTGCCCTTGGTCTGCCTGCTTTAAATAAGGCAAGAAAGCCTTGGTGCCTGATACAACTCCGCCAAAATTAATATCCATAACCCAATCTAGGTCTTCGTACTTCATGTGCTCCACAGTGGCACCTAAAGCAACCCCCGCATTATTAAATACCAGGTGTACACGGCCGTAGTGATCAAACACGGTGTCTGCATAGGCGTGCACGGCTTCGCGATCTGCCACATCGAGCCGTTGTACGTGCGGTATAATACCCGCTTGTTGCAGCATTTCAGCGGTTTCTTGTAGGCCCGCTTCATCAATATCTGAAATGGCTACTTCGCATCCTGCTTGGGCTAATTGAAGGGCTAGGGCGCGGCCAATGCCAGAAGCGGCACCTGTTACCACGGCTACACGGTTGTTAAAATTGTTCATGAGTTTAAGCCTGAAGTTATGAGGGAATAGTTCGTTATTAGAATGGCTTTCACTATAAGTGATTGTCGTCACTGCGCAATGTCATGTTTTGTGTGGCGCCAATGCGCTACGACCAAGGGGAGGGCGGCGTTAGTTTTCTTGTGGGGTTAGCTGTCGATACATCGGCGAGTGCAGCAGTAAGCGCATTTTGTCGAGGGTGAAGTACGGCGCGTTGCGTAGCATGCGGTTGTTGAGCCAAGGTTTGATGCGGCCACCAAAGTCAGCATGTAGTTGGTAGCTGAGCACCACTTTATTCTCTTCTTTCACCACCGCTCTGATAAAACCATCAAAACGGGTGAACTGACGGTAGCCCTGTGCCGCTGAGAAAGGTTCTTCGGCAATGTGAAAACGATATTCTAAGCGTTCATTGGTGTGCTCGTTACCCAGGGTGTGTTCAAAAGAGGTGTGCAAGATGGCTTCTCGGTTTTTGGCAGGCCAAGGCACGAGAGTGCGAACGTGAATAAGTTGCTCGAGGGCTGAAATTTGAGCCACTTTTGTAGAGTTAGTAATAAAGTGCAGCCAGCGGGGGTAATGGCTGTAATCTTGCAAAAGGGCAATGAGGGCCTGTAAGTCATCAAGCTCCATGATGGTGGTGGCCCGGTAAACATTAATTTTCGAACCCGCCACAGCTGCTTGGTGCACTAAGATTTGATCGTGGTCGGAGATGATCTCCCACGTGAAGCCGTCTTTGTCGTTGGCCATGGCTGTATTAAAGAGCGCAGCTGCTAGCACGCACAAGGTAAGCGTTAGGGTGAAAATGTAACGTTGCATTGTTTGCATAGCGCTGCGCTCAGAGCAAAGGCGTGGCCCTTGCTCTGCCTTATTTACTGCGGTGAATAAATACTTGTTCTGCTTGTTCGCCACGCTCAGTGTTGCGAACAGAGAAACTCACTTTAACACCCTGTTGCAGGCTACGGCGGCCGCCATTGCTGACAGCGCGGAAATGTACGAATACCTCGCGGCCATCCTCGGCAAGAATAAAGCCAAAGCCTTTGTTAGGGTTGAACCATTTTACTTCGCCTTGTTCTTGGTTTTCAGGGCGAACTTCTTTTTTCTTTTCTTTTTTAGCAGCAGGCTTCTTAGGTTTTTTGTGCTGTTTAGCAGCAGCGCGTTCAGCAAACTTTGCCCATGGCAACAGAGGTAAAGCGTAGATAGCGAGTGCTAATATAGCTAAACCGAAATGAACATTTAGCGAACTGCTGAGTACGGTGAATAGCAGGAAGGTGAATGCTGCCGCGTGTAAGCGCGTGCGCATGACAGAGGGCGCCATGCAGAAAACGTTAACCGCTGCGGCTAAAAGAAAGCCAAAAGCCACTTGCGGTGTAAGTGGTGACACTGCATTGGCGTCGGAAAGAATGCTCGCTGGTGAAAATAAAAGCATAACGCCAGCGACAGCGAATAAAAACGCGAATAAACCATAAATAGCTACAAGAGCTTTTGGTAGAGAGTAAGTGGTTTGCATAGAAAAATAATAGCCTTTATCAAAAATAAGAAATATGTGCTTGCTACACAGCAAAGTTAACGATGAATGAGTGAGCACCCACTGAAAAGAAAGTGTTAGCTAATAAATAAGTTTCTTTTTATGCGGCGTACTGTGTTTTCGTTATCTTGTTGCTGTACGAAAAGCTGCACTTGTACTGTTGCTCAACATTACGATGAAAAGGTTAAGCAATATAGTAGGCAAAATGTAGTAGCTAAAGCTACTTGGGTTGCCCACAGGCGGAAGTATAGAGGAATGATGGCCGTTCTGAAAATGAGAAATGCAAAAACCCCCAACAATAGGTGAAAAGTAAGGCTGTTGGGCCGAAATAAAGGGGTTGTGCTGCAAACGTGTAGAGAACGGAGGGTGTGAGGCTGCTAGCAAGGGCAAAGTGCAGGCACAAAAAAAGCCCTTAATAATAAGAGCCTTAAGAGATGGTAGCTACGGGTGGGCTCGAACCACCGACCTCAGCATTATGAGTGCTGCGCTCTAACCAGCTGAGCTACGTAGCCATGCGATCAATGAGCGCGAATTCTCTATGAGTTGAAATGCCTTGTCAAGTCCTTTTTTGTTAAAAGGGTTAGTTTGCCTTAATGTCAGTGCGGCCGATGTTTTGCGAGAATTTAGGTTAGAATGCCTGCTAATAGTGCAAAAATGACTGATGAGACACTAGATAAAGTTGTAACTTATTGAAATGTACGTTACTCAGCGTACACTCTTAAGGACATCGTGAGTATTGGAGTCTGGGACAAAATAAAAAAGTGCCAGCGCAATAATAAAAGGGCGCTTTGTAAAAAGGCGAGAAAACCAAGAGCTGAAAGATAAAAAGTAAGGAGAAGGCTCCTATGAGTGAGAATTTTTGGAAGGATAAATATCCAGAAGGTATGGCAACGGAAATTGATGCCGATTCCTACCCAAACGTACAAGCGGTATTAAAAGAATCTTGTGAGCGGTTTGCAAACAACCCAGCTTTTACCAACCTAGGCAAAACCATTACCTATGGTGAGCTGTATGAACTGTCGGGCCATTTTGCGGCGTATTTGCAAAACCACACTTCTTTGCAGCCAGGCGATCGCATCGCCGTGCAAATGCCAAACGTTTTACAGTTCCCTGTGGTGGTCTTTGGAGCGATGCGCGCAGGCCTAGTGGTAGTGAATACCAACCCACTCTACACAGCGCGTGAAATGGAACACCAGTTCAACGACTCTGGCGCTAAAGCGCTAGTGTGCTTGGCAAACATGGCCAGCTTGGCTGAGCAAGTATTGCCAAAAACGCAAATCGAGACAGTGATCATCACTGAAGTAGGCGACATGCTTTCGGGCTTTAAGCGCTTCCTCGTGAACGCGGTGGTTAAGCATGTGAAGAAAATGGTACCTGCTTACCATATTCCAAACGCTTTGAAGTTCACTAAAGTGATGAAGCAAGGGCAAAGCGCAGGTGCGGTGAAAGATGTTTATCCAAACAGCGAAGATATTGCAGTGCTGCAATACACAGGTGGAACTACCGGGGTAGCAAAAGGAGCTATGCTAACCCACCGAAATATTGTTGCGAACATGCTGCAGGCTAAGGTAGTGATGGGCTCCAACCTAGATATTGGTGCCGAAACCATTATTGCGCCTTTACCGCTGTACCATATTTATGCGTTTACCTTCCACTGTATGGCTATGATGATTACAGGGAACCACAACGTTCTAATTACCAACCCGCGTGATCTGCCTTCCTTGATCAAAGATATCCAACCGTGGAAGTTCTCTGGTTTTGTTGGTTTAAACACGCTGTTTGTGGCGCTGTGCAACAACGAAGATTTCCGCAAGCTCGATTTCTCTGGCCTTAAAATCACCTTGTCTGGTGGTATGGCGCTACAGAGGTCTGTAGCTGAGCGCTGGGAAGCTGTAACAGGCAGCGGTATTTGTGAAGGTTATGGTATGACCGAAACAAGCCCGATTGTATCGGTTAACCCTATTGAAAATATTCAGTTGGGTACCATCGGTATCCCAGTGCCTTCAACACTGTGTAAAGTGATCGATGAAGACGGCAACGATTTACCGCTAGGTGAACCCGGCGAGTTGTGCGTGAAAGGTCCTCAAGTGATGAAGGGCTATTGGCAGCGTCCAGAAGATACTGCAGACACCATTGATGCTGACGGTTGGTTGCGCACTGGTGATATAGCAGTTATTCAGGAAAACGGCTATATGCGTATTGTGGACCGTAAGAAAGACATGATTGTAGTGTCTGGCTTTAACGTGTACCCCAACGAGCTAGAAGATGTGCTAGCAGTGCTGCCAGAAGTGGCGCAGTGTGCTGCAATTGGTGTGCCAGATGAGCGTACCGGTGAGCGCATTAAGATGTTTGTGGCCTTGGTTGAAGGTGCTACTTTAACTTCAGAGCAGGTGATCAAGCATATGCGTGAAAGCCTAACAGCTTATAAAGTGCCTCGTGAGGTTGAATTCCGCGATGAATTGCCTGCTACTAACGTAGGTAAAATTCTACGCAGATCCTTGCGTGACGAGGAGATTGCGAAGCAAGGTTAAGCGCCTCTTCGTTTATCTAGAACCGGCATCCACATTGTGGGTGCCGGTTTTTTTATGCCTACAAGATGCGCGCTATGGTTGCTGCAAGCTCAGTGCCCATTTGTTGGTAGCCAATGGCAGAGGGGTGGTAGCCATCTTCAGCTAGCAAATGTTTGGGTACGGGCTTGTTTGTATAAGAAAGAAAATGGCAGTTGTGGTGCTGTTGGCAGAAATCAGAGAGCACATCGTTAAGGAGTGAAGCCCGTAGCCCTAGCCAAGTACTAAGAGGTTTGGGGAGGGCATGAAAGTGTTGCATGGGCGGCACAGGGGCGAAAAACAAAGGCGTGGATGGCGTAAATTTACTGTGCAGTAGTTCAAGTTGCTGGCGCCATTGCTTTAACGAGGTAAGCTTGGTGGCATCGTTTACCCCAAGCATAATCAGTGCCAAGGAAGTAGGGGCAAGAGGAAAAGCCTGTGCTTCTAATAAACCTTGAAGTGTGGCGCCAGTGTGCCCGTGGCAATGCCAGTGAACTTGTCGTTGTTGCGATTCAGCCAGTGCTGAGCAAAGAGCGGGGCCCAAGCCATGTGCCTGCGTGGTAACGCCTACGCCTGCCACAGGGGATTCGCCTAGAATTTGCACATGCAGGGCAGAGCCTTCGCCGCAGGTACCATGTTGTGGGCCCGCGGCATCAGGCAAGCGCACGGTATGGCGACGCGCTTGCTTGCCTTGCCATAGTAGCAGCGGCGCTAATAGCAGCAGAAAAAGCCAGAAGGAAAGCACTTTAAGCCTAACAGTAATATTGTGCATGGCTTAAGGCGCCGGGTTTGGGTAACGTTGGAAAATCTCTTCAATGGCTTGTGCTATAGCGTCGTTATAATCGCAAGCTAAGCTACCAATGTTTTCTTTTAGCTGTGCCATGTTAGTGGCGCCAATTAAATTACTGGTTACAAAAGGCTGTTGCGTCACAAATTGCAGGGCAAGCTCGGTGGGGGTTAAACCTAATTCCTTGGCAAGCTGGCAATATTCGGCAGTGGCCGCGCGTGCGCGTTCGCCGGTGTAACGGGTGTAGCCTGTAAAGAGCGTTAAACGCGCGTCTGCGGGCGGTTTTTCTTGGTGGTACTTGCCGGTGAGCATGCCAAACGCAAGGGGTGAGTAAGCGAGCATGCCGATGTTTTCACGATGGCAAATTTCGGCTAGCCCTACCTCAAAGCTGCGGTTAAGAAGCGAGTAGGGGTTTTGAATGGAGACGGGGCCAGGCATATTAAGCTCTTTGGCGATGCGTAAATAAGTCATCATACCCCACGGGGTTTCGTTAGATAAACCGTAATAGCGGATTTTTCCTTGCTGCAGTAGAAGCTTAAGTGTTTCTAAAGTTTCGCGAATAGTCTCTTCGGCTTCTTGTAGGTTTTCAGTGGTATCTATGTGGTAATTAAGCTTGCCGAAAAAATTGCTTGCACGGGCAGGCCAGTGAATTTGATACAAATCGATAACATCTGTTTGTAATCGTTTTAGACTGCCTTCAAGGGCGGTGATGATTTGCGTGCGGTTTAGCTCGGGGCCACCACGAATATGTTTCATTTGCCGGTTTGGGCCAGCCACTTTGGTGGCTAAAATGATTTTATCGCGTTGGCCAGATTGCTGTAGCCATTGGCCGATAATGGTTTCAGTGGTGCTCCAAGTGGTGGCATCGCTTGGAACCGCGTACATTTCAGCGGTATCAAAAAAATTAACACCTTGGTCGAGCGCATAATCCATTTGCTCAAAACCTTCGGCGGCTGTGTTTTGATTGCCCCATGTCATGGTGCCAAGGCCGATGGCGCTAATGTTAAGTGAAGAATGGCCTAGCTGACGGTACTGCATAGAAATTCCTTGAAGCTAAACAGAGTGGTGGTCTAATACTGTAGGCGCCCCGTAAAAGAGATACAATAAAACGTTGATTTATGAGCGCAAGAAAAAGAAAACCATGTGGGGCTGTCATTTGTTCATAGATGTGGTATATTTCTGCGCCTAAGAACGAGGTGCGTTAATCTTAGTTGGCAACTCACCGTGTAGGGCCTTAAGCCCGAGTGTCGGTGTAAGATTAGCGCTGAATGTAGTTGCCGTAGCTGCACTGAGCCGAAGAATGGCTTGGTGTGTCTTTTTGTAGCTTGTGTTACGAGCAGAACTTCGGTAGAATTCGCGCTTTCTGTACTCGGCGTCGCCGTATATTGAGGCCGTGTCGAAGGGCGGAAAGCCCGTAAACACCTGATTTTGGGAACGAATTGCATGAAAACCTTCAGCGCAAAACCGGATAGCGTACAGCGCGACTGGTACGTGGTTGACGCCGCAGATAAAACTCTCGGCCGTCTGG
>DATGUF010000017.1:0-125298 GCA_035301485.1 Alcanivoracaceae bacterium | reverse complement strand
CGACGGTGCCCTCATTTCGGGCCTGGGTGGAGATATCAAGATCAGCAATACGCTTCTTAATAATCTCGCTGATTTCGGACGGGTTGAGTTGCTGCATGCTTCAATCCCTCAATCTTAAGAGTTCAGTTGCTCGGCAAGGCGGGTTAATTTACCACGCACACTGCCATCAATCACGGTGTCACCAGCTCGAATCAGCACACCACCAATTAAGCGCTCATCCACGGAAGTGGAAACTCGCACTTCTTTATTTAAGCGCTTCTTCAAACTGCTGACCAATTCTGTTACTTGCTCTTCTGCTAATTCAGTAGCAGATACCAACTCAACATCCAGCGCATTTTCTTCGGCTGCCACGTATTCGTGGAACATGTTGTAGAGCGTTGGCAACAATGTAACTCTATTGTGCTCAGTGAGTTGGGCAATTAAGTTCTTGCCTTCTTCACTTAATGCATCACCGCACACCTGGGCAAAGCCTTCAGCGCGCTGTTCAGCTGTTAGAGCTGGTTGGTCTAGCCACTCTTGCATAGTAGGATCTTCGGCAATAGCCGCTGCTACGTTTAACATAGCCTCCCACTCTTTAATCGAGTTGCTAGCCAGCGCGTATGAAAATGCTGCCTTAGCGTATGGGCGTGCGATGGTGGTCAATTCAGCCATGGGTTACCCACTTAATTAGAGCTCTGCTGCGAGCTGATCCAGCAGTTGCTTATGTGCGCCCTTGTCCACTTCTGCTTTGAGGATTTGCTCTGCACCAGCTACTGCTAATGCTGCTACCTCACTGCGAAGTTGCTCGCGGGCCGAATTAATTTCTTGTTCGATTTCAGCTTGAGCTTTCGCTACTAGGCGTTCGCCTTCAGCAGCGGCTTTCTCTTTAGCTTCTTCGACAATTTGATTGGCTCGACGGTTAGCTTGCTCAATAAGCTCCGCAGATTTTGCTTTCGCTTCATCTAGGCTGGCAGACACTTTCTCTTCTGCACTTGCTAGATCACGTTTAGCACGATCTGCTGCATTCAGACCTTCGGCAATTGCTTGGCGACGCTCTTCGAGCGCCTTGCCAATAAACGGCCATACAATCTTCATACAGAACCAGACAAATAGGGCAAACCATATTACCTGGCCAATCACTGTTGCGTTCATGTTCATGCGAACACCTCAAAAGCGCGTTGCGTGAATTTTCCTAACCCAAAAAATACGTTTATTTGGTATTACTGGAAAATCATTAGGAACGCGATAGCAATACACATAATGGGCACAGCATCCAGTAAACCTGCGATGATGAACATACGTGTTTGCAACATAGGGGCCAACTCAGGCTGACGCGCTAAGCTTTCTAGGAAACGACCACCCATTAGACCAAATCCTAGGCCCGCACCGATAGCGGCTAGACCAGCAACAATTGCAGCTGCAAGCAGATTCAAGCCTTCCATATTCTACTCCCGATTTTAACGTTTAGATTGCTGTTAATTAATGTTACTGAATTCTTACTCTTTACTTTTCCGCCGCGCCTTCAGGCTTGGCACTGGCCATACTTAAGTACACCAGCGTTAGAATCATAAAGATGTAAGCTTGTAAGGGCACCACTAATAAGTGGAATACAGCCCAAGGCCATGCCACAACGAACTGGAAGTAGCCCATCATGGCTGCTGCAAGCACGAAAACGAACTCGCCCGCAAACATGTTACCGAACAAACGTAGACCAAGTGAAACAGGCTTAGCTAATAAACCAACCACTTCTAGTACTAGGTTCACCGGAATTAATAAGATTTGTAGAAAAATATTGCTACTGCTAAAGGGTTGTAGCGTTAAACTGCTCAAGAAACCCTTTACGCCGTTATGGCTAATGCTGAAAGCAATAATCAAGAAGAACACTGAGAAAGACATTGACAGTGTGATGTTTGGATCCACCACAGGTACATATTTAAAGTACTCAAGGCCCATCCATTGTGCTGCACCTGGGATAAAATCTACCGGTATCAACTTGATGGAGTTCATTAAGAAAATCCAGAAGAAAACGGTAAGACATAATGGCCCAATGAGCTTGCTATTGCCTTCGAATGTGTCTTTAACTTGGTTATCGATAAACTCGTAAAACACTTCGATAACATTGAGGAACTTGCTAGGAACACCCGCATGCGCTTGACGTGCTGCACGGGCGAAAATGAAGATAAACAGAGCACCTAAAAGGCCAGACCAAAACAGGCTATCTACGTGAAACGCCCAAAAACCCATGGCATCCAACTCGCTTTGACAAGCTGCCAGAACCCACTGAGACTGTTCGTATACACTGCCATCACAGGCCACTGTGCCGGCTTCTACTTTACCGTAGGTAAGATTCGTTAGGTGATGCTGAATGTACTCAGTTTGAGTGTTTGCCATTTACTAACCCAACCTTTCAACCGTAAGTTACTCGAATTATTTCTCAACTTCATGCTCGATGGGAGCATTCCTCGTTGCGCGAGCCAACCAAACCCAGCCCGCCACCTGCGTAAAAAAGAAACCCAATAACAAAGCTGCTGCGTTTTCTTTAGTACGTAATTCTGGTGTCGTTTTCAACGACACCCATAACAATAATAATGTGATGGCAATCTTACCCATCTCGGCCCTAATGGCCGCTGTTGCTTGCCGCTTTGGTAACGCGTTTTTGGGATGCAGCCACATTTGATAAGCTGCCCAAGCATGAGCAAGCCAACAAATTGCTGCTCCCCATGCCACGGCTTTGGCGATCATAACTGAAAAGGCCGCCAACGAGATAGTGCTTAACAACAATAAAGTTGCTATTTGAACGGAGAGAAGCCCGTAAAAAAGCTTTTTACCTTTTATCGGCTGCCGATCCATTTCCACCTCGTCGCTGTTTTCGCCACTACTGTGCATTGTTTTTCACTTCGCTTTTAAGTGGCGCCATGCAACAAGCGCGCAAAGTATAGGCAGATGCGAGTAACACTGCAACCGCTCAGGCCAATTTTCTGCCTGAAGGTTGTACAAACAACCTGTTTACTGACGAAAGTCATTTTATATGCGCCAAGATGCCATCCAACTCATCCAGGCTGCTATAACTAATCACGAGCTTTCCTTTGCCTTTGGCGCCTTGCTTAATATCAACAGGGGCACCTAATCGTTCAGACAACTCACGCATCAAAGCTTTTACGTTAGGGTCTTGGGCCACAGGGGCCTTCGGCTCGGGCTTTGGCTTGCCAAACTCGCGTACCAATGCTTCTGTTTGCCGAACATTCAAACCTTCAGCCACTACCAACCTAGCTGCTTCTGCTTGGTCCTCACCTTGCAAACCCAGCAAGGCACGAGCATGGCCCATTTCTAAATCACCATGCTCCAACATGCGCCGTGCAGATTCTTCCAACGACAATAAGCGCAACAAGTTAGTGACCATAGCGCGAGATTTTCCCACCGCATCAGCCACCTGCTGATGGGTCAGCTCAAACTCTTCCTTTAAACGCGACAGCGCCAGCGCTTCTTCCATGGGGTTTAAATCTTCACGCTGAATATTTTCAATAAGCGCCATGGCTATGGCTGCTTCGTCTTCAACGTAGCGCACTACCGCTGGTATTCTTTTCAGCCCAGCGAGTTGCGCAGCTCGCCAACGCCTTTCACCAGCAATAATTTCAAAATTATTAGTGCTAATGGGGCGCACTACAATAGGCTGCATAACACCTTGCGCACGGATGGATTCAGCCAATTCTTCCAAGGCTTCGGGCGACATATCTCTGCGCGGCTGATAACGGCCTCGCTCTACTAGCTCAACCGGTATATGGCGCAATTCGCCCTCTTGCGGCTCTGCAGATGTTTCAGCCCCCGCTTCAACGGTAACATCAACATTTCTTTTCGCTGCGGGGGTGGCACTACGGCTTAATAATGCATCTAAACCTTTGTTTAACCCTCGTTTACGGTTGGCAGCCATGCCTCTTCACCTCATTTTCCCTATGCAGGGACTCTATTCTTATGTTGTCGTAATATTTCGCCTGCTAAAGCCAAGTAACTTAGCGCGCCGCGTGAACGGCGATCATAACTCAGTACCGATTCGCCATAACTAGGTGCTTCAGCTAAGCGCACATTACGCGGAATAATAGTGCGGTAAACTTGGTCACCAAAATGCGTTAATAGTTGCGTTGATACATCATTAGATAAACTGTTACGCGGATCAAACATAGTACGCAACAATCCGCCTATTTGTAGATCGGGGTTCACAGTAGCCTGAATATTTTCAATGGTATCAAGTAGAGCAGTTAAGCCCTCAAGAGCATAATACTCACATTGCACTGGCACTATCACTTCTGTAGCTGCGGCCAACGCGTTCACTGTCAACATACTTAAAGATGGCGGGCAGTCTATCAAAATATAATCGTAGTTGGCTAAAAGCGGAGCTAGGACATCGCGCAATCGATATTCTCGGCTTGGCATGTCTAACATGTTAACTTCTGCAGCAATCACATCTGTGTTCGCTGGCACAAGATGGTATCCACCTGTTGTTTCTTCAATAATGGTTTCTGCCGCAGTGGCCTCACCAAGAAGTAAATGATAAATACTGGTTTCCACTTCGTATTTATCTACTCCAGAGCCAGAAGTGGCGTTACCTTGAGGGTCTAAATCTATTAACAGCACACGTTGGCGCTGAGCAGCCAAGGCTGCGGCTAAATTCACACTGGTAGTGGTTTTACCCACGCCGCCTTTTTGATTTGCCAAGGCAAAAACAACTGCCACGCTTGCTCTCCTTTCCTTAAGCGGTTTGCACTATCACTAATTCACGCTGTTCGTTTAAAAAAGGCACCTGTAGTGCCTTTGTTTCAAATTGCCAACCGGAAGGGGCTTGTGCAATTTCATCTTCAGCTTGCGCTGCTTTCATTGCTAATAAACATCCCTCTTCAAGCACCAAGTGCCCTAGTAGTGCCAACATATCTGGCAACGAAGCAAAAGCTCGTGCTATTACTTGTGGCACTGCTTGCTCGTAGGCCTCAACACGGCTTTGCACCACAGTGACATTTTGCAACCCTAATGCCAATGCTGCTTGGCGCACAAATCGTGTTTTTTTGCCGTTGCTATCGAGCAACACAAAATTTTGCTCTGTGCGCATTACGGCTAACACTATACCCGGCACACCTGCTCCGGTTCCCACATCGAGTGTTTCAGCTTCGCTTAACCAAGGCAAAACAGCGAGAGAGTCTAATAGATGACGCACCACCATATCACGGGGCTCTCGAATAGCGGTTAAATTGTAAGCTTTATTCCATTTATGCAGCAGCGCCACATAAGCTAACAACTTTTCCTCTTGCTCTGCGGTTAGCGCTATTTCTAACTGCGCTGCTCCTCGACGTAACAAGTCCGCCAACTCGGTCACAAATTATTCTCCTGCCACAGAGCGCACGCCCTGTTTCTTCAAATGCACTATTAACAAGGAAAGCGCAGCTGGTGTTACACCTGGAATACGGCCAGCCTGCCCAATAGTGGCTGGGCGAACCTCTTCGAGCTTTTGACGCACCTCATGAGACAAACTCACCACACGGGAATAATCCATCCCTGCGGGAATCTTTTGCTCTTCAGCAGCCTTCAAACGCTCCACTTCTAATTTTTGACGCTCAATATAACCTGAATATTTCGCTTCAATTTCCACTTGTTCTGCCACATCTGCAGCTTGCGGTTCGAGCCCTACCGCTTCCATCAAAGCGTTATAGTCCACTTCTGGGCGTTTAAGAAGTTCCATCAAGTGGTACTCATGCGTTAGCGGCTTCGGCAACAAAGCATTTACTTTATCTATCGCTAGATCATTAGGGCGCACCCAAGTGCTGCGCAAGCGTTGGGCTTCTTTTTCAGCTCCCTCACGTTTAGCGCAGAAAACCGCCCAACGTGCATCGTCCACCAAACCTAATTCACGCCCAATTTCTGTCAAACGCATATCGGCGTTATCTTGGCGTAACAATAAGCGGTATTCGGCACGGCTAGTGAACATTCGGTAAGGCTCTTTAGTACCGAAGTTAATTAAATCATCCACCAACACACCAAGGTACGCTTGGTCGCGTTGGGGGTACCAAGGCTCTTTTTCTTGTACGCGCAACGCAGCGTTAATGCCCGCCAACATACCTTGAGCGGCTGCTTCTTCATATCCTGTGGTGCCATTTATTTGGCCAGCAAAGTAAAGCCCAGGCATATGCTTGGTTTCTAACGTGTGATGTAAATCTTGCGGGTTAAAATAATCATACTCAATGGCATAGCCGGGGCGTGTAATATGAGCGTTCTCAAACCCACGAATTGTGCGCACCGCAGCTAGCTGCACATCGAAAGGCAAGCTAGTAGAAATACCGTTAGGGTACAACTCGTGGGTGTTTAGCCCTTCTGGCTCCACAAACACTTGGTGGCTCGTTTTATCCGGATAGCGGTTAATTTTATCCTCAACACTCGGGCAATAACGCGGGCCCACACCATCAATCACACCGGTAAACATAGGCGAACGATCAAAACCCGTGCGCATAATGTCATGGGTTTTTTCATTGGTGTGAGTGATGTAGCAACACACTTGGCGTGGATGCTCTTCCACGCTTCCCATATAACTCATTACAGGCGTGGGGGTATCGCCCCACTGTTCTTCCATAAGGCTAAAATTAACGGTTTTACCATCAATGCGAGGCGGGGTGCCTGTTTTCAAACGGTCCACTTGAAAAGGCATTTCACGTAAACGATGCGCCAAAGCAATGGAAGGTGGATCACCCGCACGGCCGCCAGACTGCTGATCTAGGCCCACGTGAATAGTGCCCCCTAAAAATGTGCCCACCGTTAGAATCACCGCATCAGCTTCAAACTCCAACCCCATGCTCGTTTTAGCACCCTTACACTCACCATTGCGCACAATTAAATCTGTGACAGACTGCTGAAACAGCGTAAGGTTTGGTTGGTTTTCAACCATTTCTCGGATGGCCATTTTATAGAGGCTACGATCCGTTTGTGCGCGCGTCGCTCGCACTGCAGGCCCTTTGCTCGCATTCAACGTACGAAACTGAATGCCCGCCCTATCCGTGGCACGCGCCATTATGCCTCCCATGGCATCTACTTCGCGCATTAAATGGCTTTTACCAATACCACCAATGGCAGGGTTACAGCTCATCTGCCCTAGTGTTTCAATATTGTGGGTCAACAAAAGGGTGGCAATACCCATGCGCGCGGAAGCCATCGCAGCTTCAGTGCCTGCGTGCCCACCACCAATGACTATTACCCCAAAACGTTCGGGATATAACATGAGATACACCTGCTGTGCGTTAAAAAGGAGAAAGTGCCCAGAAATTCAAGATTGTAGGTCAATCCCGAAAAAGCTTAGGCGCTAGTATAAAGCTCACGTGAACAAAATAAAGTAAAGACTGTAGAACAAGAAACAAACCGCTTGTTTTTCAAACACTTATCAAACAAAAAATTTAACACCAACCTCTTAGAAAGCACTTTGCTTTATACCTATATTCTCATTTGCGCATATTCAGCCGGTGTTTTCAGTCAAAGCATATCTGCTCTTCTTTCGTTATAACTGCGTCCAACTTTACCGCAGCAATGATGCGTTTGGGCTTTTTTGTTTATAAGCCTTCTTTTTCTCTAGGAGAGATCACCATGATTAACTATAAAGTTCCCTTACGGGATATGCGCTTTTTAATTAACGAAGTATTTGACTACGACAAACACTATCAAAAGCTTCCCAACGGCGCAGATGCTACACCAGACATGGTGGAGGCCATTATTACTGAATGCGCACGTTTATGTGAGAACACCATCGCCCCTCTCTACCAAAAAGGCGATGAAGAAGGCTGCCACTTGGAAGATGGCAAAGTAACCACTCCTACAGGCTACAAAGAAGCTTACCAAGAACTCATCAATGGTGGCTGGCAAGGGCTTTCGCACCCTGAAGAATACGGCGGACAAGGCTTACCTGTATCGTTAGGTATGTTCAAACAGGAAATGATGGGCGCCGCCGACTGGGCATTCAGCATGTACCCTGGGCTTTCCACTGGTGCCATGAACACCATTTTAATGCACGGCACCGATGAGCAAAAAGAAACGTACCTCACGCGCCTTACCTCTGGTGAGTGGACAGGCACCATGTGCTTAACAGAACCACAGTGTGGTACTGACCTTGGCCAAGTTAAAACCCGTGCCATTCCACAAGAAGATGGCACTTACAAAATTACTGGTACTAAAATCTTTATTTCTGCAGGTGAGCATGACTTAACCGAGAACATCGTTCACATTGTGCTTGCACGCCTACCTGATGCTCCTAAAGGCACTCGCGGTATTTCTTTATTTATCGTGCCAAAGCACTTACCAGAAAAAATTGGTGAAGATAACGGTGTTTCCTGTGGCTCACTAGAAGTTAAAATGGGCATTAAAGGTTCAGCCACTTGTGTTATGAACTTTGATGATGCCACCGGCTTCTTAATTGGCCCTGAAAACAAAGGGCTTGAGTGCATGTTTACCTTTATGAACTCCGCTCGTATTGGTACCGCTATGCAAGGCGTGTGCCACGCTGAGCTATCCTTCCAAGGGGCGCTCGCTTACGCCAAAGAACGTCGCTCCATGCGTGCTTTGCGCGGCAAACAAGATCCAGATGAAATTGCTGATAGCATCATTCATCACGCCGATGTACGCCGTATGCTTCTCACTCAAAAAGCGGTAGCTGAAGGTGGCCGAGCAATGCTCTACTACACCGCCCAATACGCGGACAAAATGGTTACCGGCATGATGGAAGGGGACGAAGAAAAGCGTAAATACTGGGATGACCAGCTCGGCTTTTTAACCCCTATTCTTAAAGGTTTCTTAACTGAGCTAGGGTTAGAATCTGCTAACCTAGGGATGCAAGTATTTGGTGGGCACGGCTACATCACCGAACACGGCATGGAGCAAATTGCTCGTGATGCGCGCATCTCAACCCTATACGAAGGCACCACTGGCATCCAAGCATTAGACTTACTTGGCCGTAAAGTACTGCTCATGACCCGTGGTAAATGTGTACGCGACTTCAGCCAAAAAATGATTGATTTTGGTACGCGCAACATGACGAACCCTACCATTCGTCCCTTTGCTTGGCAGTTACTGAAAATTGCTGCTCAGTGGAACTACCTCACCACACGCCTAATGATTACCGCTTCACGTAACCGTGAAATGGTGAGCAGCGCCAGCCACGATTACTTGATGTATTCAGGCTACGCCTTAATGGCTTATTTCTGGGCTATTATGGCCGCTAAAGCACAAGAAAAGCTGGATAAAGGTGACGGCGAGCAACAAGCAGAATTCTACCAAGCAAAAATTGCGACGGCAGAATTTTACTACGACCGCTTACTCCCGCGCGCCAAAGGCCACGCTGAAGCTATGCTCAAGCCCACCAAATCTTTATTACAAATCAAGCCGGAAGAATTTTCTTTCGATTACGAGTAAGGTAATAAACCTACGCCACGGGCTCTCTGCCCGTGGCGTTTTTTACGCTGACTCATCAGCCAGTTTTACTCTCCGCAATTCACCTCCCTTCCGCTATACTATTCACACTGTTGGAACCACCACAACCAAAGGATTGACGATGAAAAATTTCGATAACATACGTGTTCTAATCACGGGCTCTGGAACGGGCATTGGTGCCTTATTAGCCAAAGAACTAGCACGCCAAGGTGCTGAAGTTATTGTTACTGCCCGCCGCCAAGCAGCCGCTGACGAGGTAGCTAACGCCATTATTGCCGAGGGCAATAAAGCTTACGCCATGACACTAGATGTGAATCAAACAGATTCCTTGCCTGAGTTTAAGCAGCAGTTACACACGCTCGCTGGCCCTATCGATATGTTAATTAACAATGCGGGTATTGTGGTGGGAGGCAACTTCGAGGAAGTCTCTCTCGATGACCACCTCGCTATTATGCAAACCAACACCTTAGCACCCATTGCTATGACTCATTTATTCATGGATGACTTAGCCGCTTCGGAGCGCGGCCACGTAGTAAACGTAGTGAGCGCCAGTGCTTTTCTTGGCCTCCCATGGGGCAGCACCTATTCGGCTAGTAAATGGGCTCTTTTAGGCTTTGGCGAATCGTTACGACAAGAGTTTCAAGAGCGCGGTTTTAAACACCTTAGCGTTACTTCAGTTTGCCCGAGCTATATTGATACTGGTATGTTTGATGGCGTCAAAAGCCCCTTATTTACGCCTATGCTTACACCAGAAAAAGTAGTTGCTTCCATGGTTAAGGGTATACAGCAGAAAAAGGCGCTTGTTATTGAACCACCTATTGCTAGAGGCATTGGTTTACTACGCAATGCTTTACCCATTCCTATTTGGGATAGAGTGGCCAAATTCAGCGGTGTTTCGCAGTCCATGCGCCACTGGCAGGGCAAGAAACAATAAGATAACTCAATAAAACGATAACAAAGAGAGAATCACATGCGACCTTTGAGCCCCGTTGACCAGCTTTTTTTATGGTTAGAAAGACGCCAGCAACCCATGCATGTTGCAGCGTTACAACTATTTAGCTTCCCCGAAGACGCTGATGCAAGGTATGTACGCGACCTTGCTGAATCCATGCGCGCTTATAACTGCCCCAACGAACCGTTTAACCAACGTATTATTTCGCGCCTGGGCCAACACTATTTCGTGGAAGATAAACAATTTGATATTGAGCACCACTTCCGCCACCAAGCTTTACCCAAGCCTGGTAGAATTCGAGAGCTACTGGCACTGGTTTCGGCTGAACACTCTAGCCTCCTAGATAGGCAGCGCCCTTTATGGGAAGTACACTTAATTGAAGGTATTCAGCGCCGTCGTTTTGCGCTTTATACCAAAGTGCACCACTCCATGATCGATGGTGTAGCCGCCATGCGCATGGGCATGAAAACACTTTCTAGTGATCCTGATGTTCGTGGCCTACCTCCTGCTTGGGCCAACCCAGTTTTGAACGAGATGAACGCTAACCCTTACCCCACCAACCCCGTAGCCGCCGTGGGCAAGCTTGCCCGCATAGGCACAGGTGTAGGTAAGCAAATAGCCACCATCCCCACGTTGGCGCGCACCGTCTATGACATGACACAAAAAGCAAAGTCAGACCCAGATTACGTATCTGTGTTCCAAGCGCCTGAGTGCATGATCAACCAAAAAATTACTGGTAGCCGCCGCTTCGCTGCACAGTCCTACGCCACTGAAAGATTTGCGGCGATAGGTAAAGCTTTTGGTTGCACCCTAAATGATGTGGTGCTGGCTGTTTGTAGTAGCGCCCTACGTGACTACTTGATTAGCCAGAATGCGTTGCCTGATAAACCACTGATTGCCATGGTACCGGTTAACTTACGCCAAGAAGATGACAACACCAGTGGCAACCAAATCGCCATGATTTTGGCTAACTTAGCCACCCATATTGCCGATCCTGCAAACCGTTTACGCATGATTAAAGCCTCTATGGACGAAGCAAAAGCACGTTATCGTCAAATGACGCCGGCTGAAATATTAAACCTTACGGGTTTAATTATGGCCCCCATGGGTTTGCACCTGCTAACAGGCTTAGCGCCTGAATGGCGCGCCTTCAACGTAGTGATTTCCAACGTCCCCGGGCCTAGAGAACCTATGTATTGGAACGGGGCCCGCTTAGAGGGTATGTACCCAGTTTCTATCGCACTAAACCAAATAGCGTTGAACATTACCCTTACTAGCTACTGCGACCAGCTCGAGTTTGGCATTATCGGCTGCCGCAGAACGCTACCTTCCATGCAACGTTTGCTTGATTATTTCGAGCACGGCATTCGAGAATTAGAAATAGCTGCAGACCTGCGTTAATGCCATATGGAGGGCTACACAGCCCTCCAACACTCACCTTTCCCCTCTTTCTCCGTATTCTTTTCTTACCTTATTATTTTTTTAATTGTAGAAAACAGTGGCAGCTTCTCTCAAAAGGGCGTAAGGTGTGTTTTGCTGCAGTGTTGAAGCAGTGGTGATTTGGTTGTTCCCGTCTGTGTTACCGCCCTAACACCGTTACAAAGATCCTGCTAGCAACAAATGAATAATGTGTTTTTTTGAGGTATAGATTTAATGGCTACCGGTACAGTAAAGTGGTTTAACGAGTCCAAAGGTTTTGGTTTCATTACTCAGGACGACGGCGGCGCAGACGTATTCGTACATTTCAGCGCGATCCAATCTTCAGGTTTCAAAACTCTCGCTGAAGGTCAAAAAGTGACTTACGAAATCCAAGATGGTCCTAAAGGCCCACAAGCAGCTAACGTTGTTCCTGAATAATTCAGAAACACTTAGCTGATAAAAACCTCGCTTCGGCGGGGTTTTTTATTGCCTACGATAACAGCGCCAGCTTCTTCGCCCGTGGTAATTTCTTAATCTCAGCTTCTCGTTTACTAGCTGCAGAGCGTGATTCACTTTGCTCCTGATAAACCAACTTAACGGGCCTACGCGCACGCGTATACTTCGCCCCTTTAGTGCTAGAATTATGCTCTTCCACCCGCCTTTCGACGTTGGTACAAATTCCTGTATACAGGCTGCCGTCGGCACAACGTAAAATATAAACCCACCATTGTGTAATTGGCACCTTAACTCCTAAAAAAACCTATTAATTACAGCTATGCTTGTTAGACTAACAAAACGAGAATACTAAACATAAACAGCTAAAGAGTATCCATCATGATTACTTACCTTTATTGGCTATTACTTATCGGCCTCATTTTTGCCATCTTCTTCGGCCTGGGCGCCTACAAAGGTTGGTGGAAACCTGCCACCATCATCAGCCTCGTGCTTCTGCTTATTGGTACAGGTACTTATTATTTCTACTTTGAGCAGATGTTCGTAAAACGTTGGGGCGGCACCATGGGCGTTAATATTCCAGATGGCCATCAACACATGCAAACCACCTGGAAAGGCGACAACCTCTGGATACAAAACTATAACCCTGAAAAAAACGAATGCATCTTTGGTGAGTATTCACGAGGCAGCATGCTAGAGGGTAAAGTGGTCATTAAAAACTGTAACCCCGCTATGTTAAACACTACGGTTCAACCCAGCCAAAAGAGCGCTCCTACGCAACACCTTCGCGATGAGCACAGCACAGAATAAAATGAGCCTCTCAGTTTTATTGCGCGAACTTCAGCAAACACAGCCCACACTGTTGTTTGCTGAAGTGCTGGCCACCATCAAACAACACTACCATTACACGCCCACCTCTTTTCGTAATGGCCCCTTATTTAATGCTAAAGGGGAGAACGAAGGTTCATGTATTATTTTTGCGTTTGCCGCCCTACAACAACTCAACCCCGAACAAACACTGCAATGTTTTGGGGAGCACTACCAACTGGTACAAGCTACCCCCCATGACAACACCCATCGAAATATTCGCCAGTTTATGCAAACGGGGCCCACGGCAGTAACATTTACCCACTTCCCGCTTACTAAAAAATAACGTAGCACTGATACCCGTTATGTTTTCACGTATAATCCCCTCCCCACGGCGCACATACGCTGCGCTTGCACCGACATAGGTATAGGTTACTTACATGAACGAATTTGCCATTGGTCAGCGTTGGATTAGCGAGACAGAAACCGAACTTGGCTTAGGGATAGTAATAAAAGTAGATTTTCGCCTTGTTACCATCTTTTACCCCGCCAGCGACGAAGAACGTACTTACGCCAAAACAAACGCTCCTCTATCTAGAATCATTTTCACCCCTGGCAAAACCATAGACACCGTTGATGGTGAAACATATACCGTAAAAGATCTGCATGAAAAAAAAGGGGTGGTTACTTATCTCGCACACCCTGCAGATGCGCCTGAAGACACTAAAGAAATTCAAGAAACACATCTTAGCTTCTACATTTCTCTTAGCGCCGTGGAAGAACGTTTGTTTTCCAAACAACTCGATACCAACCGCTGGTTTGAAATGCGTATAGCGGCTTTAAATGCTAAGCACACCACTGAAAACTCACCCGTGTTGGGCTTACGCGGCCCACGCGTAGACCTCATTGGCCACCAACTCTATATTGCAGATAACGTTGCTCAACGTTTTGCTCCTCGAGTGTTGCTTGCCGACGAGGTGGGCCTCGGTAAAACCATTGAAGCGGGTTTAATTATCCATCAACAATTACACACCCATCGCGCTCAACGTGTATTGATTGTTGTGCCCAAACCCTTAGTACACCAATGGTTTGTTGAAATGGTGCGCCGCTTCAACTTGCATTTCAGCATTTTCGATGAAGCACGCTTGGCAGCCATGAAACCAGAGCAAGATGTAAAAGACATGCTTGCTGATATTATCGCTGAGGAGCAAGGCACTCCTATTAGTGGCGAAAATCCGTACCTCACACAACAATTAATTTTATGTAGCACGGAATTTTTGCTCACTGCTAACATGCAGCAATTGCTAGAAGCCAACTGGGATTTAGTGGTTGTGGATGAAGCACACCACTTAGATTGGCAAGAAGGCGCTCCTAGTGAAGCTTATCAACGTGTGGAACAACTAGCCGCAGCCAGTAAAGGGCTGTTGCTACTTACCGCTACGCCCGAACAACTAGGTATTGAAGCACATTTTGCGCGTTTACATTTACTCGACCCTGCTCGTTTCTCTAGCCTTGCTGCATTTGAAGAAGAGCAACATCAATACGAACACATCGCACGCTTAGTAGAGCAAGTGCAAAGTGGGCAGCCCTTTAGTGAAACACTGTTGAATGAGCTGCGTTTTTACCTGTCAAACACAGAGTTAACACCCGCAAATGCAGACCACATCACCCGTGAGTTACTTGATCGTAGCGGCACAGGGCGCGTTCTTTTCCGTAACACCCGCCAACATATTCAGGGTTTTCCAGAGCGCCATTTAAACGCTATACCATTGGCATACCCAGATTTTTACGCAGATTTAGATGCACAACGCACCAGGCTTCTTCCAGAAAGCCTAGTTACTGACGATAGCTGGTGCGACCAAGACCCAAAAGTGGCTTGGCTCACACAATTTTTAAAACAACACCGCACAGAGAAAGTACTAATTATTTGTGCACGCCGCGAAACAGCTATGGATTTACACAGCTGGCTCAGTTACCAACAAGGGATGAACGTAGGCGTGTTCCATGAACATATGGACCTCATCAGCCGCGACCGAGCTGCCGCCTATTTCGCAGACCCTATTGATGGCGCCCAAGCTCTAATTTGTTCTGAAATTGGCAGTGAGGGGCGCAACTTCCAGTTTGCTAAACAGTTGGTATTATTTGACCTTCCTCGTAACCCCGACTTGCTTGAGCAACGCATTGGCCGCCTCGACAGAATTGGCCAAGGCAGCGATATTTACATTCATGTGCCTTACTTTACTGAACACGCACAAACAGTGCTGTTCCGTTGGTACCACGAAGGTATGCAAGCATTCACTCGCACCAACCCTGCTGGGTTACAAATTCTTGATGCCACTTTGGAAGTGCTTCTCGATGCCATTCAAGCGCCCGCTGAAAACCACCTTACCGATGAATTAGTTGCAGCCACACAAGACGCTGCGCAAGATTTACTGGCTCAACTCGACCAAGGCCGCGATCGATTAC
The DNA here is from genome assembly GCA_035301485.1 of Alcanivoracaceae bacterium. Lineage (GTDB taxonomy): Bacteria > Pseudomonadota > Gammaproteobacteria > Pseudomonadales > Alcanivoracaceae > CALEAR01. The sequence continues at coordinate 109,775 of DATGUF010000017.1, read as the reverse complement.
TAGAGCTAAACAGCTATCGTGAAGATGTGGCTCAACAGCTTATCGAGGCACTACAAGAAGCAGACAGCAATACCCCTGATACTTTCATGCAACGTGCTTTTGAGCGCTTTGGCGTAGATACAGAGGAACATTCTGAAGATGCGCTTATTGTTCGCCCTAGCAACCATATGGTAACAAGCTTCCCTGGCCTACCCGATGAAGGCGTAACCGTAACAACGGATCGAGCCACGGCCTTAAGCCGCGATGATTGGCAGTTTCTCACTTGGGAACACCCCATGGTAACGGGCGCCATCGACCTAGTACTCAGCGAAGATCGCGGTAAAGCCAGTGTGGCGCTGCTTAAGAACAAACGCATCCCCGCAGGCACTTTACTTGTAGAGGCGTTTTATCAAATACATTGCCCAGCCCCACAATACCTGCAAGTGGAACGTTTTTTACCGAGCACCGTGTTACGCTGCTTGCTCAATGCTAACGGCCAAGACATGAGCGCTGCAGTAAACCACGAACAATTAAGCGCGCAATGCTTTAAAGCTGATCGAGGCCTAGCGCGACGCATTGTGGAAAGCCAGCAAGACGTATTGGCCAACGTGTTAGAAAAGAACCAAGCCGTAGTGCTCCCCCAAGCTGAAGCACTTAAAGAGAAAGCCCTGGCAGCCATGCAAGCCCACCAGCAGGAAGAAATTCAGCGTTTAGCCGCCTTGCAAGAAATTAACCCTGCTGTGCGCCCTGAGGAAGTTGAGTTTTTACGCCAACAAACCCGCGCACTAACAGAGCACCTAGAAAAAACCACTTGTGAGCTCGCCGCTATCCGCGTGATCGTAGCCACTGAAACCAATTAGAGGAAAGCAGCATGAACCCATTGGCTTATATTGAGCTAGCCCCCAAAGGCAACGCCACAGCTAGTGTTATTTGGTTGCATGGCCTAGGTGCCAGTGGCAACGATTTTCAACCTGTTGTGCCTGAATTGAAACTGCCCGCAGAACTGGCTGTACGTTTCATTTTCCCTCACGCTCCCGAGCAAGCTGTGACGGCCAATAATGGCTTTGTGATGCCCTCTTGGTACGATATCTTAGCCATGGGCAGCAACAGTAGAAGTATCGACTCAGCCCAACTTGAAGAATCCGTTGCCAACATCCACTTCCTGATTGATAAAGAAATACAACGTGGCATTCCTGCCCACAACATTTTCTTAGCTGGTTTTTCCCAAGGCGGAGCGGTGGCTTACCATGCGGCATTAAGTTATGCCGAGCAGTTAGGTGGCTTACTCACCATGTCTACTTACTTACCCATTGCTGACACATTACCGCAAAAAGCTATCCATCCTGCTCTACCTATCTTTATTATGCATGGCACCCAAGATGGTGTGGTACCCGAAACACTAGGTAAAGAAGCCCTTGAGGCCGTTTCAGCAATGGGATACCAACCACGTTATGCACACTATCCTATGGAGCACCAAGTGTGTTTGGAGCAAATTAGGGATATTTCAGCCTGGCTTCAGGAACAGTTATCTCAATAAACGTTAGCCAGCTAAGGGTAGAATAGGGGTTTTCTTTATCAACTCATCGCTTTCACGCCAGCGTGGGTAACGTTCGCTTAACAAGGCATAAAAAGCAGAGCTGTGGTTCATGTGTACTAAATGGCACAGCTCATGCACCACCACACTGTGCAAGCATTCAGGAGGTAATTGCATCAGTGCCACATTTAAGCTCATATTGCCTTTAGTGGATAATGAACCCCACCGTGTTTTCATGTTTTTAATATACAAAGTGGGCCGTGAGTAACCGCGTTCAGCAAAGTATGGAAAGTGTTCGTCGATAACTGTTTCAAATAAAGGCTGTGCCATCCTCTTATACCAAGCTATCAACGCCTGCTTACGTAAATTCACATCGCCTTTCGGCAAAAACAGTGTATCCCCCTCTCGCTGGCCATCACTTATTTCTTCCTTTAAACGCAAAGTGAGTGCTGTGCCTAAAAATGGCACCGATTCACCTTCCTCCAATGTTAGCGGCAGTGGTTTCTTTCTCGCCGCTAGGCGCTGCCTCGCTCGTTTAATCCACGATTTTTTTTCGGCCACAAAGGCCTCCACTCGCGCACGTGGCAAATTTTTTGGGGCTCGAACAATCAGCTCTCCTTCTACGGACACCTGCAAAGCGAGGGTTTTACGCTGTGTACGAATTAAACGATAGTGTTCCAAAGCAAACCTTTTAAGCCAATGTTTTTACAAATAAAAATGGAGCCAATTTGGCTCCATTTTTATTTCAAGAGCAGCTATTAACCATCGCCATGCTCAACACGCATTACTTTTTTATCTAATTTTCCAACACTGGTGCGCGGTAAGCTTTCGATGAACTTAATATTTTCAGGAATACCATAACGAGATATCACCCCTTTCTCAGCATACTCTGCCACTAGCTCACGGATATTTTCAGCCGTTACTTCAGTGCCTGGCTTTCTCACCACAAGGGCTAATGGGCGCTCACCCCATTTTTCATCCTCGATGCCAATCACAGCGCATTCAGCCACGTCGGGATGCTGTAGCACAATGCCTTCTAAATCAATGGAGGAAATCCATTCGCCCCCCGTTTTAATAACATCCTTAATGCGGTCTGTAATTTTCAAATAGCCCTCTTCATTGATGGTGCCAATATCTCCTGTGTGTAACCATCCCCCTGCCCATAACTCAGCTGAGTTTTCAGGATCTTTAACATAACCCTGCGTTAACCAAGGAGCACGCACCACTACCTCACCTTGAGTTTTGCCATCGTGAGGCAAGTCGTTCATTTCACTGTCTACAATGCGCAGCGTAACGAATGGCACAGGACGCCCTGTTAGGCTTCGCACTTCAGCTTGCTTTTCTATGTTCCATTGTTCCATATGGGGCAACAAATGGGAGAGCGTTAAGATAGGGCAGGTTTCACTCATGCCGTACCCTGTGAAAATATCGATGCCGCGTTCCAACGCCGCTTTAGCCATGGGCACAGGCAATGCTGAGCCACCGATAATCACTTTCCAACCACTTAAATCCACTTGCTTAGCCGCTTCACTGGCCAATAGCATTTGCATGATAGTGGGGACACAATGAGAAAAAGTTACCTTTTCAGTAACCAAGAGTTTAAGCAAGGTTTCTGGCACGTAGCGGCCTGGATATACCTGCTTCACCCCCATCATGGTAGCTACAAAAGGAACGCCCCAAGCATGCACGTGGAACATAGGGGTAATAGGCATATACACATCATCTTGATTAAAACGGCCATGCCCCACACCACCTATACCAGAGCGAGAAGCTAGTGTGTGTAGCACTAGTTGACGATGGCTAAAATACACCCCTTTAGGTAATCCAGTGGTACCTGTGGTGTAAAAGGTGCTCGCTGTGGCATTTTCATCTAGTAAAGGGAAATCATATTCATCTGATTGTGCAGCCAAAAGTTCATCGTACTCACCATCAATGGGTAGCGTTGTGCTTTCTGGCCCTGCTTCGTCGTCGAGAAGAATCAGTGTCTTTACGGTTTCCACTTTATCCCAAACCGCCTCTAACAATGGTAAAAACTCACGGTTAATGAGAATGACATCGTCTTCTGCATGGTTAATGGTGTACAACACCTGTTCAGGTGATAAACGCACATTAATGGTATGTATTACAGCGCCCATCATGGGAATAGCATAAAAACACTCCAAATAACGGGGTGTATCCCACTCCATGACGGCTACCGTATCACCTTCTTTCACCCCTAAAGCGGCTAAAGCATTTGCCAAACGGTGTACTCTTTTACCTAATTCACGGTACGTATAACGGGACTTATCTGCATAGATAATTTCTTCTTCAGGGGCAGTGCGCAACCCAGATTGCAAAATGGAAGCTATTAATAAAGGTTGGTCAAATGCACTTTCTGCAGCTGTCATACTTCTGACTGACATTTTTTTTCCTCTTTTATCATTATTATTAAATGTTTTTTTTATTGTCCTGTTAAGGCAAGTGGATCCAATAGTTGTTTTAGTTGTTCTACGCCTAGATCTGTTTTTTCCAACGCAATTGCTTCTATGCTACGCCCTGTGGCTTCTGCTTCTTGAGCAATTTTAGCCGCAGCTTGATAACCGATAATAGGCGCTAAAGCCGTTACTAACATTGGGTTTACCGCTACTTGAGCAGCCACTGTTTCCGTATTAAAGTGCATTCCTTCAAGCACTTTTTCTACTAATACATGAGTACCTTGGCTTAATAAACTGCCCATCTCAAATAAATTTTTTGCCACTAAAGGCATCATCACGTTTAATTGAAAGTTGCCGCTCTGACCCGCTATTTGATTACTTTGATCTAGCCCCATTACCTGGGTGCTAATCATCATCACTGATTCACAAATCACAGGATTTACCTTGCCCGGCATGATGGATGACCCAGGCTGCAATTCCGGCAGGGCCAATTCAGACAAACCGTGATGAGGGCCACTTCCTAACCAACGAATATCATTGCAAAGCTTCATCAACACCACTGCGTAGCCTCTTAGCGCAGCGGAATAGGCTAAGGGCCTATCGATAGCATTTTGAGCTTCAAACAAATGCTCTAGTGATCGCAATGGAAAACCTGTTTGTTGGCTGAGTTGCTCTGCTATGGCCGGTCCAAAACCTTCTGGGGCATTAATTCCTGTGCCCACCGCGGTACCACCTTGAGGGATATAGCAGAGATCTTCCTCTGCCTGTTTTAATTTTTGTTCTGCAAACTCAACCTGCTTCAACCAAGTAGTTATCTCTTGGCCAAAAGTAATAGGCGTAGCATCCATCAAATGAGTGCGCCCTGTTTTAATGGCGCCTTGGTATTCCTCAGCACGTTTAGCCAGTATGTATTTAAGGCTAGCAATAGCCGGCAGCAATTGCTGTCCTAACATCATTAAACAGCTTAAGTGAATAGCTGTGGGAATAGTATCGTTACTGCTTTGGCTACAATTCACATGATCATTAGGAAGCACACGAACACCTTTTTTTTCACACAAGTGAGCGATCACTTCGTTCACATTCATGTTTGTGCTTGTGCCAGAACCGGTTTGATAAACATCTACAGGAAACGCATCACGATGCTGCCCCTCTATAATTTGCTGAGCCGCATCAACAATCGCTTTGGCTTGATTTGCTTTTAATACTTCCTTTTTATTGTTAACCCTCGCAGCAGCAGCTTTAATTTGCGCTACAGCCTGGATAAACAAAAATGGTAACGGTGTGGACGTTGGAAAATTATCGATGGCACGTTGAGTTTGTGCCCCCCATAGCGCCTCGTTAGGTATTTGCACCTCACCCAAGCTATCTGCTTCCGTACGATATTGTTTTATTGTGGACATAAACCCCTCGTGTAGCTGACATTATTAAGTAACATTACCAGCTCTCACCTCTAGTGAAGTCCTCAGTAAGCTGAACCTGCTAGTTCAATACTTAAAGTACACCATTTGATGACTGCTCAGCAGTAAATTTCCATCTTTATCCCAAAAATTTGCTGTTTGATCAGCATAGTTTCGATTTGCTCTACTAGCTTGTGCCGATGCTAATAAATGAGCACTTCCTACTTTCTCTAATTCATCTGCTGTGGCATGAAAGTGCAACGTTAAAGATACCGTTCCCGCAGGCATAAATTCTTGGTGACGAATAAACATACGCGGAAAAAAGGAATCTCCTATACTAGCCAACCCTGGGAAATCCAATTGTCGTTCAGGCTGTTCACGCACCCACATAATGCTAAGAGAGATTTCTTGTTCTTTTTTTTCTTTAGGATTAAAAGCGCCCTCAACAAAACGTAGATCATAATTCTGCACCCAGTGCGATGGAAGGCGCGGTTTCACAGGAATGAGAGTATCTGGCGATACAGCCTCCGGCATTGTTAACTCTTGCTCCCCCCATGTTTCTTTTCGTATTGCAAAAAAGGCAGTGGCTGTAGTAGCTACCTCACCATTTTGGCGCTGCACAATCATCCAATGCTGCGTGGAATTATTAGTTCTCATTGGAATGGCTTCAATAGTGAACTCGCCTAATGCTAATGGCCCTGCGAAATTTACTGTTAAAGATACAGGGTCACCTATCCGCTCAGGATGTAACATCACTGCATTAAGCAAGGTGGCTGCTGTAATGCCTCCAAAAGGGCCCACCATATTGTTATAGCTTTCGGTCAGAACACCTTGATATTCGTTTTTCAGCAATGCACGTAAATGAATCGCATCATCAAAATTATGTTTCTTCATTCTTTTTCCGTTTTTTTATTATTAACAGCCCCAAAACACAGCGATTGTTCAGCTCTGTACTTCATCGTTTGAGGCTACAATTTATCAACTCTAACAGAATAAAAAAATCAAAAACAACAAAATGTAAATAATTACTCTAGCTTGTAAAGCAAAGTGAGGGGGCACTACCACTTATTTGGGTAGCGCTTCAAGGTTCTATTATTTACGCCAGTAGTTATTAGCCGCGGCAACCGTTTGAAAATTTACGGCTATCACGTGAGAAGCAGCGGTGAGGCTATCTGCGTTTTCTGCATAAACGGGGCGTAGTTTATATAACACATCTGCGTCCGGCTGTGTGTATTTCACGCCACGACGGCTTAGAGTGATAGCTAGCTCAAAGCCCTCTTGTGGGGTATTTGTGAGTAAAGTGGGTAACCAAGTATCGTTCATTGTATTCACCTTTTGGGTTAGGTTGGGGGAAGGCTCTCGTTCACCGTAACACTCCCCCAACTTAAGACTAAATACAATTTACACTTTCATTGATATGGATTTAGTTTTCTTTTTTTTTGCCTTTAGCTTCTTCTAAAGAGTCTTTAAACGCTGCATAGAAAATTAAGTTGTAAGCAACAAATATCATAAGACCACTGTTATGCCCCGTCATGAATGCTTGCGTTAACCCAAAGGTCATCACTAAGGCACTCACCATTAATCCACCTGCCACGTAGGCTCTTTGCTCCATATTTAAAGTATTTAATTGCCGCACAAATAAAAGCGGAGGCATTAGATATAGAAGCAACAAACTTAAGGCCGCAAAAATTCCACGCTTTGCAAACACATCCAAAAACTCATTATGAGCGTGGCTAAACTCTGTTATGTAAGCAGCAACTTTTCCGTCCTCTGCTAACTGGTCCACAGTTTCTACAAATCCTGTATCTCCCACCCCTAACCAAGGATGTTCAATAATCATGTGATAACTTGCTTTCCATAGCTCTAAACGTCCACCATTAGAAGTTTGAATACTAGTGTCTTGCATATAAATATTCACATCTTCCACTGCGCTATTCCAACGCTCTTGGACTCCTACTTGGGGCACCATAAGCATAATTGCCAAGAGACCAACTAATAAGGCAATGCCTCCATAAATATATTTTCCTCGAAGCCAAGGTTTATAAACGTAATACAGAATAGCCAACCCCACAGGAATACCTAGCCAGGCCCCCCGTGATCCTGACCAAAAGGAAGCCAATACTCCTGCAACAAAACCCAATAGTAACAAGAAAACCCATGCGCCTTTACGCTCACGAGTAACAGCCCACCCTAAACCAGCTAAACATAAAAAAGCCAAAAGCATGGATAACCCGCCAAACTGGATGGCATTCATTATGCCATCTGCTCTATCAAGGCCTTGTATCGCTCGCTCCCAAAAAATTTGCCCTAAAGCTCCAATGCTTCCTCCCACTACCCCTAACCATAAAAATATTTTTTTCCAAGAATGTTTAAGTAGTAATAAAAAAACAGTTCCACTCGTTAAAAAACGAAATGATTTTTCAATAGAGCTTGAATCACCTTTCAGTAGTACGGCATCTGCTAACCATAAGGTGGCAAACAACAGAAAAATTGCAATAAACCACCTATCGGCTTTCTCTAAAGCTGGCCTCAATGAAGGCATAAACAACAGAGGTAAACTCGCTACAAAAAGCAGGATATAGCCTATGGAATAACCGGAAGGCACCCACGTTGATATGGCCCCCACCAAGAAAACACATAAAGAGACGTAATAAGCCATTTTAGAATGAGTTGTTGTACCCATAAGGACTCTCAGAGTAATGTTAATTAAACAAAATATTATACCCTAATATTTACAGTTTATTTTAACTCTTTGAGGGCACCCAACGCTTATGTAGCTTTTGTACTAGGGCATCAAGCAAGAACCCCAAAGCACCTATCAGTACTATAATGGCCATTAACTCTGAATAGGCGAGACGGTCACGCGTATCCAAAATAAGGTAGCCTAGCCCAGAGCTTACTCCTAGCATTTCGCAAGGTATTAACAAAATCCAAGCCATCCCTATTGCTACGCGCACACCTGTAAGCACATGCCCCAATATTCCTGGCAACATTATTTTTATTAAGGTTTCCCAAGGCGTAGCACTTAAGCTTCGCGCCAACATCAACCACTCTGGGTTTAGCTCCCGCACACCAGCAGCTGTATTAAGAATAATCGGCCACACGGCTGTAATAGTAAGCAGAAAATAAATAGGCGCATCACCAATGCCAAAAATCATCACTGCAATGGGCATCCAGGAAAGCGGTGATATCATCCGTAAGAACTGAAAAGCACTCCCTGTTAGCTGATTAGCCACTTGAGAAACACCCACCACAAGGCCTATAGGAACTCCAATAGCTAAAGCCAAAAAAAGGCTGACCATTACACGGCGCAAACTCGCCCACAAATCTTGGTTTAACTCGCTATTCACCACCATTTCATATAACGCTGAAAAAGCTTCGTGGGGCGCCAACATGGCTGCTAAACCTATGTTTTTCTCGAGCAAACGCACACCAAGTGCCCACAGGGCTAATAAAACAAAAATGCCCGCTAAGGCCAAACCTATGTTTAAACTTTTTTCAGATAAAGCATGAGCGTGAAACGATTTATCTCTCACTATCGTGTTAGGCATCTACCACCTCCTCACGAACATAAGAATTCGGTTGGCCGAAAACCGTCATGCCGCCCTGCGTTTCAATGGCTTTTTTAACAAAAGAGTCATCCACTAGGTCTTTAGCTACGGCGGCCGGGGTGAGTTTCTCTAAGAAATCACTCTCTCCTTCCACATAGGTGCTTTGTAATAACTCCACCATTTTTTCTGTGTAACTAGGGAAAGGGTAAGGCTGAAAATCAATACGATGGCGCGACCATTCATCGTGTTTAATAGCGCCACCTTCTCGATAGTTACGCCAATCTTTTGCCTCTGGTGCCAACACCTTAGTGAGCGCCTCCACGGTATGAGGTGTGTATCTCGCTGGTTCTCGGCGTGATAACAACTGCGCGGTGGCTGCCCTATTTTCTCGCGCCCAGGCTTGAGCTTGCACAATGCCATTCACTACTTTTTGCGTCCAATCTGGGCGAAGCTCTAGATCTTTTTGGTGCATCATTACCACACAGCAGGCGTGCTCCTTCCATACATCGCCCGTAAAACGCAACACCTTCCCTAATCCTTTTAATTCGCTTAAAGCAACAAAAGGCTCTGCAACGATGTAGCCCGCAATTCTATTCGTAGCCAGTGCCGGTAACATATCTGAGGGGGGCATCACCACTAATTTCACCTGTTGTGCACTAGGCTCACCTCGACCAATAGGCTCTAAGCCTTCTTTGCGTAACAAATATTGCAGCACAATATTGTGAATGGAATACCAAAAAGGAATGGCAATAGTGGTGCCACCTAAATCTTTAATTTCATTAATGTTTTGTTTAGCGGCAATGGCTATGGATGAACCATCCACATGGTTCCATGCCACTACCTTGGCGGGTGATTGGCTACCGTATCGAGCATAAACACTCATCGGCGCAAGCATATGCACAACATTCACTTGCCCGCTTAAAAAGGCCTCAACCAGTTGCGCCCAGCTACGAAACAAGCGCGGCTTTTCCACTTCAAGCCCCTGCTTTTCCCATAGTTTTTGCTGATGCGCCACTAGCAAAGGGGTGGCGTCAGTAATAGGCAAATACCCCACACGCACAGGAGCTTCTGGCTCTTTCGCTTGTGCTGTATTCAACGCCCCCAACAAAGGCGCCGCCCCAGCCGCTGTAAACAGGGCGGATAATTGCAGAAAATGACGGCGCGAGGTATCGACAGAATCGGTCATAGGTTTTCTCTATCTTAATTTAGGGCTTAAGCCGGTATGGCCAGTAACGACGTTGCGTCACATACCGCTGGGGCATCTGAATCAGCACGTAATGTTGTTAATATCTCTTGCTCCACGCGTGCTAACTCTGCGCTGTTTGCGCCACGTTGAATGCCGGTTAAATTCCAACTACCCACCACATGTGAAGGCTTGCCTCCAAGTAGCAGCACACGGTCGGACACCTGTAAAGCTTCATCAATATCGTGCGTTACCAACACCACGGAAGTGCCATGCTTTTTTATCACCGACAGTAACAACTGCTGCATTTGCGCGCGCGTCACAGCATCTAAAGCACTAAAGGGTTCATCAAGTAATAATATTTCTGGCTGCCTAACTAAACTACGCGCCAAACTGCCACGCTGTGCCATGCCGCCCGATAAAGCAGAAGGATAATAATGGGCCGCTTCTTGCAACCCTACTTCCTGTAGGGCCTCGCGCACTCGTTCGCGGCGTTCTGCTTTAGAAATAGACGGCTGGTGCTTTAGCTTCAAACCAAAAGCCACGTTATCTTCTAGGTTTAGCCAGGGTAGTAAGCAAGGATCTTGAAACATAAATCCAATTCGTGCGTGAGGTTTTACCACCACTTTTTGGCGCAAAGCTACTGTGCCACGAGTGGGCTTTCTCAACCCTGCTAACACACGCAACAGCGATGATTTCCCTGAACCACTAAACCCCAAAAGGGTGACAACCTCACCGGCGGCTAGCTGCAGTGAAACATCTTCAAACACTGGCGCCTTCGAGCTTTTAGGCTGATACGTTAAAGAAAGGTGTTGTGCATCTAGTAATATTTCAGACATAACGTTAGGCACTCTTTCGCGCTTGCTCAATATCATGAATTTCTTTGCGTATATGTTTTAACGCAGGCGTTACAATGGCCACAAAAATGGCTTCACGCTGTATTCGCTGGGCGTTATCACGCATTAAGTAACCACGTGCGCCAGCATGCAATACGGCAGACGTGGCAGCACGCAAGGTAAGTTCTGACGCTTTCGCTCGCAGCTTTAACACCTCTATTATTTCGGCCTTATGTTGCTGTGCAGCTTGTGCTATCTGAACGGCTTCGGCCAACGCTTGGTCTCGCTCTTGGCGCAAATCCTCTTCTTGATCATCGAGGTACTGGTTTACATGCGAGTGGGTAACGTTACTCTTCTGAATACGCTCTAATGCCGCATCAATCACTCCCACACCAATGCCAACTTGGGTAAGAATAAAACCGGCTTTAATGCTGGCCATAAAGTTTTTAAATTGATGTGGGTGAGCGATCACTTGGTCTTCAGACACCGCCACATCACGGAAATGCAAACTGTAGGTAGCCGTACCTTGCATGCCAGAGAAATCAGGGCATGGGCGTAATGTTAAGTTTTCAGCATTACCTTCCACTACAAACATTACGTAACCTGTGCCTTCCACTTTGGCGGTAACGATAATCAAGTTATCTGGCGCTATGTTCGATACCCAAGGCAAAGTCCCTTTAACGACGTAATGCTCTCCCTGTTTTTCTGCCTTAAGATGAATGCGCTCAATGCCCGCCAAATGCTTAACCGTGTTTGACATGCCTGTGCCTGTTAACACAGCACCGCTTGCCACACGTTCAAAGTAACGTTCACGTGTGGCTTGCACACGGCTGTTCTGTAAGTACCAAGCACAAACGCCTTGGCACCACGTTAAAAACGCGGTGGAGCCACAATATGCACCAACAACCGCATTAGCTTTAACAAGGTGTTCCAAATCCACGAAGTACCCCTGTTCGGTATTTAGGCTAAAACCACCTAAGGCACCAAACTGGTGTAAAAACTCTTTGGGATAAAACCCTTCGCGGTCGATCTTATCGGCCAATGGTTTCAATGTTTCTTGAGCCAATGCTTCTATCGCCGCTAACTCACTTTTCGCCACTATGTGCGCTGTCATTTTTTACTCCAAAATCGCTTTTAAATTACAATGCAAAGGCTTGTAGCTCTTTATTTATGGGCGTTTTGGCTAGGTTGTTAGCGTAGTTGCATAGAGTGGCTAAGCTTACTCCTAGCACTACATCCAAAGCGTTTTGTTCTGTGTAACCTGCAGCTTTAAAGGCTGCTAATTCTTCATCAGAAACCTGTGCTTTTTTCTGAATAACCTGCAAGGTAAAAATGGCTAACGCATTAAGTTTCTCATTTGGTAGCGCTTCCACTTTGCGTAGTGCCTCTACCAGTGGACTATCCATTTTTAGTGCCACTTGGGCAATTTTGGTGTGCCCAGCTACACAGAAATCGCAGCCGTTGGTTACTGCTGCTGTAATCTGCACCACTTCCCGCTCTACCGCAGATAAACTATTACGGTTATTAATGCCCGTTACGGTTTGATAGGTTTCCAAAGCATTGGGAGAATTAGCTAGAACACCTAGTAAATTAGGCAGAAAACCATTGGCTTTTTCAGCGGCACTTAATCTTTCTGCGGCGGCTTGTTCTGCTGTTTGTGGGGTTTGAATAGTAATACGGCTCATGGGGGGCTCCTGTATCGTTAAAGGGATTGGACACTATAGGTTCACCGCTAATAACCAACAAGATTGTTTTACGATACCTTTATTCTCAAATGGAATATGTGTTAATTAACAGCAGCCCATAAAAAACAACCAAGATATTGATTTATAACAGAAAAACAAAACAAAAATGGCTTTCACTCGGAAAGCCATTTTGTTATTACATAAGCTTATAGCAAAATATTCTTACTTTAAGAACATTATCCCGTCACTTTTCGCACCACTGCACGGCTTACAATGCGTACTTGGTCTTTCAGGGCAAAACGCTTCAAAGAAGCTTTGATAATACCCTTGGTGAAACGAGTACGTTTGGAGTAATCCACTCGTACGTCCACATAAGCAGCTTTATCTTGAGCTGCAAGTTCCAGCGCTTGCTTAATCCCTGCGTTAATATCGCTAGCGCTATTAATGGCCACAAATTCCGCCCCTACAGCATCAGCTAAGCCTTCAACTTTAAAATCGTGCAACACAGTGCAAGTTTTTCTGTTGTAAGGAATATCTTGCGCTTGGGCAATCTGAGATAGCTCTCCATCACTGAACACAAACACTACTACGCCTAAGTTATTACGCACAGCAGTGATCATTTCCATCCCTGTCATTAAGAGAGCACCGTCTCCCACAACACCCACCACTGGCGTATCAGGGTTAGCCAACTTGGCACCTATCACACCGGGTACGCAATAGCCCATTGCATTAAAATCCGTCGGCGAGATATAGCGACGTGCCCCATGTATAGGCATGAGTTCAGCCACCAGATAAGTGTGGTTGCCATCATCAGCCACCACGATGGTGTCATCACTCACTTGTTCACGCAGAGCGTTGAAGAACATCGCAGGGTTAACACGATCACCACTGTCATGCGCTAGCCATTCATCACGGTAAGCTTGCTTTTCTTTCGCAATAACAGCACGAACATCCGCTTGGCTACCCTGGGGAGATAAACGTTTTACTGCTTCTAGCAAAGCAGGTACTACTTTCTCCGCATCCCCTTCTATAGCTACTTTAGCGGGGTAGTTAGTGTTAAATACGGCGGGGTTAATATCCACATGGATCAAGTTTTCAGGCACTTTCATGCTAAAACTGCCGGTGGGTATTTCACCGAAACGTGCACCAATGGCAAGCATGACATCACATTGAGCAAAAGCCTTTTCACTGGCTGGCACTGCGTATGCCCCTACTCCCATACCGGTGTGTAGTGGGTGGTTACCAGGAAATGAACTTAGCCCCTGCAACGTAGTGGCCACGGGAGCATTTAAGAGCTCGGCCAATTCCACGAGCTCTTTTTCACATGCCACTGCCCCCCAACCTATGTACAACCCTGCTTGCTTCGCATTCACTAACAACTGTGCTGCTTGCTCCACTAGCGTTTGATCAAACCTAGGTTGTGGCTCCAAACCTTGGAAAGTAGGCATACTTTCCACTTCTCCGATGAAGTTACCGATATTATAGGGCAGCTCTACAAACACAGGCCCAGGCTCACCGCGCATGGCTAGCTGGTACGCTGCATAAAGCGTAGGGATGACTTCTGCATGGGAGCGAATATGAAAACTGCCCTTAGTAATGGGTGACAGTAAAGTATGCTGATCCATATCGTGCAGTTGGTAGTGGTGCCCACTTTCGGTATGAATGCCGCCAGAGATAATAAGCATGGGAATGCCTGCTAAATAGGCTTCGCCGATACCACTAGCAGCATGGGTAGCGCCCGCTGCAGGAACAATCGCTAGGGTACCAATGCTATCTCCGGTGCGGCTCATGGCATCCGCCATAAACGCCGCCCCCATTTCATGCGTTACCAAAGTGGGGGTGATTTGCTTAGATTTATTAAGCTCGTCATATAACTCCGTGTTATGTACACCCGGAATACCGAACGTACGTGTTACCCCTATTTGCTCCAATGCAAAGGTGGCCAGTTGTGCACCTGTCTTTTTCATTTTATTCTCCGTTACTGCTTTTTGGCTTAACCCGCTTTGATACCATCTGCTGCGCGGCGGCCATTAAATATACAATTAGGCATAAAAGTGCCTTCCAATGAGCGAATACCGGCGATACCCGCTCCTCCAAAACCAGCGGCCTCACCTGCTGCATACAACCCTGGTATAGGTTGCTGATGAGCATCCAATACACGTGATTGTAGGTCTGTTAACATTCCCCCCATGCTTTTACGGCTTATTAAACGCAATCGAATAGCCACCAAAGGTAAGTGCTTACTGTCAATAATAGGTTGAGAATCACAGGTTCTTAATTTATCCCCCCGCCACTGACGTAGATGTTGTATGCGGCGTAACTGGTCATCGTTTTGAAGGGCTTTAGGTAAACGAGCTATGTGGTCGTAGCGTTCAATATCGGCGCGCATGCCAGCCACATCAATGGGCACTTCAGGTTCAAGCTGTTGCATTTTCGCCGTTAATTCTTCCACAGTATTCCCCACCACCACATCAGGGCAGTGGTCTATTAACCATTGCGTTTGCTGGTGGTTGCCACGCAAGATTTGCAGCACCAAACGTAGCATTTGTTTATCGCGGAAATGTGGGTTGGTGTCGCTGCCAGAAATAGCTATTTCTTTATCGGCAATGCGCTTATTCATAATTTGCCACGTGTATTGATGCGGCAAGTTTCCGGTTATTTTGCACAAATCATGGGTATCAAACCCCGTTACCATAGGTAACGGCCCCACGCGACGGCCATGCGCATCCATCCATAAGGCTGAACGTGTGGGGATCATGCTTAAACCGTGGTGTGCATACTGTGGTTCTGGATGCTCAATACCCGCAGCATAGTTCCACATATACTGTAAGTTTTTAACCTGCCCACCTACTCGTTCCACCACATCATGGAGGGCGCCATCAGCGCTCGGATGGGTACCGCTTAATAAACGTTGCGGTGCGGGCCCATAAATAGGGTCCCATACCTCGCGCACTTTTTGCAGGTTTCCATTGATGCCGCCATTACACATAACAGTGTGCTCAGCCTGGACTTGAAAAGCGCCTTGCTGTGTTTCCCCCACACAGCCCACCACGCGGCCGTTTTGATAAGTAATGTCGGTAACTTTATGGTTAAACAACAAGGTGAGTTTATTGCGGTTTGGGTGTTCCAGAAGGTGTTTAATGAGGGTGTTCGTTACCCCTTCACCACACCCCCAAGCAATGTGATAACGAGGCACAGAACTGCCATCGCCATAATTACCTTTTTCAGGCCATTGCACTACAGGAAAAAAACGAATGCCTTTGTCTTGCAACCAATCATAAATATCTGTGCGATTATGCTCTGTATAAGCTTTAGCCCAGCGAATAGCCCACTCATCTTCTTCTTTAAACTGAGCAGCTACTTGCCAGTCGTGCCAAAAACTCTCAGCAGAATCCGTAATTTTATTTCGTTTTTGTTCAGGCGTATTGTTGAGCAACATGCCGCCAAAGGCTTCTTTAGCTTGGCCACCAAAGCGTTCTTCGCCCGTGCCATCGAGCAGTAATACTTGTAATCCTTGATCGAGTACTTCCAAGGCTGTGCATATGCCGGCTAAACCGGCACCTACCACCAAAACATCGGTTTGGTATTTTTTATCTTTCATCTTGCGTTGCGCCCATTGTTCTTTGTATGTACTTAGCCTAACGTGAGAATTATTAACAAACCTGACATTTTACGAACAATAATCTGACATATTACGAATATGACATTCTCACAAAGTGCACGCAGTGCTGTATTTGTTGGCTTTGAAGCCCTATGCAGAAAAAACAACCTTAACGCGCATACACTCTTAAAAGAATGTGCTTTAGACCCTATTATTCTTCGTCGCCAAGATTTATTGGTTAATTATTCTCGTGTTGGCGAAGTTTTGAACTTAGCAGCCCAACGCTCAGGGAATCAACAATTCGGTTTGCAGCTAAGCCAGCAACGAGATTATTTAGTGTTTGGCCCTTTTGGTTTATTGCTTTCGCAAGCTGAGAGTGTGCACGACCTTATTCGTATTACTAACCAATACGTGCATTTGCATGTATCGGGCATTCGTTTAATTGCTGAAGAAAAAGATCAAGATTTAGCTCTACATTATCACTTAAGCTTGGCTTCCACTGTGGATACGAGGCAGTTAATTGAGCTTGGAGTGGGCGTCATGTTTCGCGCTGCTCGTCTCTTCTTTAAAGACCACTGGCACCCTCATTACATCACCTTTGCACACAGCAATAGCACCAATACCGATGTATACAAACGTATTTTTGCTGTTCCCGTTTTGTTTGAACAAGCTAGTAACAGCATTGTTTGTGATAAAAACATTTTATCTACACCGCCAAGCGAACAAAGAGATTTAGTAAAACACCACCTCACACGCGAATACAACACCAGCCAAGCCACCCTACCCGTGGACTACGTGGAACGCACCCAACATGTACTGCGCTCTTTATTGGCCACCGGTGAGGCTAATTTAGATACGGTTGCTAATGTTTTAGGCATTCATCCTCGGCAGCTACAAATAAAACTACGTGAAAGCGGCCAGAGTTTTCGTTCCTTGTTAGAAGACCTGCGTTATCACGAAGCAAAACAACAATTGCTACTTAACAATATTCGCATTACTGATTTAGCACTGAGTTTAGGCTATGCGGATGAAACAGCGTTTTCCCGCGCCTTTAAAAGATGGAGTGGGTTAGCACCACAACAATGGCGAAAACAACAACTCCCATAAAAAAGCCCCGCTCTAAAAAGCGGGGCTTGTAACCTCTAGTCTTTCTTCTTTTTCTTTTTAATCACGCCATCAGAGGCCATGGATTCATCCCCCGAAGCGGTGAGATCAGGCCTATCAGGGCCTTTTGGCTGAATATGCCCTGGCGAAAGGGTGCGAAGCACATCCTCTGCACTGACGATATCCACCTCATCCTCCACAACATCTGTGTACCACTCGGTTAGCTTAGGATCTTCACTATCTAACCAAGCCCCCGCGCCTTCATCCTTAGCCACCTCACTAGTGCCAAACACAAAATCATCCCCATGCTCGGCAATCCCCAAACGTATCCCTTGGGCAATAGCGGCTTGAGCATAACGACGACGGAGTAAGTAAGGGTCTGTTCTTAAATCTTTACCCCAAGAAATCATAATGCCTATCACGATGAAGGAGAACGGCAAGGCTGACACCACCATAATCGATTGCAACCCACCTAAGGCGTTTTCTCCACCCGCCAGTAATAGCGCCGCCGCCGTTGCCCCTAATAGTAACCCCCACACAATAGTAACTTTGAAAGAGGGCTCTGGGTTACCTCGTTGTGTCATGGAACTCATCACAATGGAGGCCGAATCAGCTGAAGTAACGAAAAACACTACGATGGAAAACATCGCAAGTATCATCGTCACGCTAGCTATGGGCAGCTGAGCTAAAAGATTAAATAACATCGCCTCATTAGAACCTGATTCGCTGAGCAGAATGCCATTTAACTCCATTGACATGGCTGTACCGCCAAAAATCATAAACCATATCGCACACACAGAGGCAGGAACGATAATCACCACTGTTACAAATTCACGAATGGTGCGGCCGCGAGATATTTTCGCAATGAACATACCTACAAACGGCGTCCAGGAAATCCACCATGCCCAGTAGAAAATGGTCCAGTCTGAAAGAAACTGCGCTGCCTCCGGCCCTTGGTTGGCATTACGTGCCATCATGTTAAAAAACTCATTAAAGAAGGAAAGAAAAGCGGATGGAAACAAATTAAGCAAAAACATGGTGGGCCCTGCCACAAACACAAACACAGCCAAGAAACTTGCCACCGCCATGTTTATGTTAGAGAGAATACGGATACCACGTTTCACCCCTGAGACTGCTGAAACAATGAACGCAGCCGTTAAAATAGCCATGGCACCGAGTAAGAACTCTCTTCCTACTTCACCGCCTCCCGTTACTATTTGCACCCCTTTTCCGATCTGCATTGCACCAATCCCAAGGGAAACCGCCGTACCGAACAACGTGACAATAATGGCAAATATATCAATCATTGCGCCCAAAGGGCCGTTGGTTTTCTCCCCTAAAATGGGTTCGAAAATAGCTGAGATTAAAGGCGTTCTACCACGACGATAGGCGCTATAAGCAATGGACCCACCAACCAGAGCATAAAAAGCCCAAGGCACAAAGCCCCAATGTAAAATGGTTTGTGCTAAAGCAGCGTTAACAGCTTCTCTAGAACCTGATTCAGCATCAAAGCCATAAGGCATATTAGTAAAGTAAGTGAGGGGTTCTGCTGTACCAAAAAACAGCAACCCAATTCCCATACCTGCTGAAAAAAGCATGGCTACCCAAGAAACTGTTGAGAACTCGGGCTTTTCTTTATCTGCCCCTAACCTCACTCCTCCCGTTCTGCCGTACCCTAATATCAACATATAAACGAGTACAACAATCGCTAGCATGCTAAACAGCCAACCGAAATTCTTCGTTACCCAAGCGAGGGACAAGCTACCAACTACAGGTATTGTTTGGGGGGCTAAAACTGCCCAGATTATTACGCTTAATATAGATAACCCTGATACCGCAAATACAGCAGCGTTGGTACCAAATTTAAATTTGGTTTTTTCCACCCCTACCCCAGGAATAAGTGCTGGGTGAATTAAACCTACCGTAGGTAAATAATCAAACACACGCCGCGCAGATTCTCTGAATCTTTCTCCACGCCCTACTTCTTGATCATTATTATTAGTCATTACTCCAAACTCCTTTGTCGACGACTCACTCACAGGGTATCGATTTACTCTTTTATTATTCTTCCCTCAAATTAATGCCATCACCACACAATGGCAGCGGCCAACCTGTCGCTAAACCACACACTCTACACATCTTTCCTGTTATTTTCCGTATACAGCTCGGCCCTGTGCTTGTTTCGTTCGTTTTAAAAGCATGCCTTGGGGTAACAAAATAAAAGAAAGGAGAAGGAAGGAGAGGAGCATAAGAGAAAAGAACAGAGATCTACAAAACCAACCAAGAAGTTTGTAAGAGTAAAAACCTACTAGTACTTATTGCACTACAAAGCTAGTTTTTCGCGCACTAATTCACACAACACTGATACCACCTCACCATCAAGATAATAATAAGCACTGGTGCCCTCAGCTTGCCTTTTGATTAAACCATGCTGGCTTAGTAAAGATAAATGGCGGGAAATATTGGCTGAACTATACCCGCACAATTGCGCCAGCTCGCCCACTTTATAGCGCCCTTCGCTTAGCAACTGCAGGATTCTTAAACGGGTGGGATCCCCCAAGGCTTTAAAATAATTAGCTAGGGGGATAATGTTTTCTTGATTTATTTTTTCCATGTTTTAACCCTGCAAAAGCTTCAGCATCATCACTAAACCTAACTCTAAATTAGAACTTGCTTATTTGCAAACCTAGCTACATAATTGCTTTATTAGAATTTTATGATTGTAGGAGTCTGCGAGTGCTGAAGAAATTATGCTCCCTTTTTGTGCTGGGCAGCCTAACCCTGAGCGGCTTAGCCTTGGCGCAAGAATTTAATACCGCTGAAGTGCAACGTAGCACCTTAGGTAGTAGCACCCGTTACGATGGACACATTGAAGCGATTAACAACACCATGATGGCCGCCCAAGTAGCTGGTGTAGTAAAAAACATTTATGTGCAAGCTGGCGCAACGGTTAAAGCGGGCGACAAACTCTTAGAAATAGAAGCCAGCCAAGCACTGCAACAACAGCAGGCTGCGCAAGCCCAGGTGGATGCCACCCGCGCGCAATTAAACGCCCTCACTAATGAGCTACAGCGCCAGCGCGAGCTCCACAAGCAGAACTACCTTAGCCAAGGAGCTATTGAGCGCACTGAAGCTCAATACAAAGCCACGCAAGCACAGCTTAAAGCACAACAAGCACAAGTAGCTGCAGCTAGAACACAAACTGGTTTTTTTATCATCCGCGCCCCTTATAACGGAATTGTTATTGATGTGCCTGCCAACCCGGGCGACATGGCCATGCCGGGCACCCCTTTACTGTCTCTGTTCGATCCCAACGCTTTACGTGTTACCACTTCAGTGCCTGCCACAAGCGTACCCACTGCATTGCATAAGGATCAGGTGCGTATTTTTCTAGGAGAAGAAGCCCTGAACATAGCATCGGTGCAACCTTTACCTACCGCGGATCCTTTTACTCACAGCGTGCGCGTACGCATACAACTGGATGCTGATAACCCGCCCCTTTTCCCCGGGCAGCAGGTGAAAGTGCATGTCCCTAACGCTATCGTTGCCAACCGCCTCTTTATTCCCTTAGAAGCTGTAGTACGGCGAGCAGAGCTCACCGGAGTTTATGTGCTGAGCCAACAACAACGCCCTATTTTACGCCAGGTACGCCTCGGCACCATCACTGGCGACACAGTGGAAGTGCTCAGCGGGTTAAGCGAAGGTGAACACGTCATTCTTGATCAATACGCTGCGAGCAAGGAGTAACCATGCAACCCCTTGGTATTTCAGGCCGTATTGCTGCTGCTTTTCAATCCTCACCCATCACCCCTTTGCTGGCGCTCATTGCGCTGTTAATGGGATTGTTCGCCATTGTGGTGACCCCGCAAGAAGAAGAGCCACAAATTGATGTCACCATGGCTAACGTCATTATCCCTTTCCCTGGGGCGGCCGTTAGAGATGTGGAAAGCATGGTGACCATTCCCGCTGAACAAGTGCTCGCGCAAATGGCGGGCCTTGAACACGTAATGTCTGTGTCACAACCTGGTATGGCCGTGTTAACCGCGCAATTTGAGGTGGGGGTTAGCCGCAACGAAGCACTCGTTACCCTTCACGATACCTTGCGTTCCAACGATAATTGGTTACCACAAACCCTCGGGGTGCTGAGCCCTATTATCCGCCCCATGGGGATTGATGACGTTCCTGTGGTGGCGCTCACTTTGTATAACACCAACCCAGATGTGGGCGCTTATGATTTAGAGCGCATTGCACACAGCATGGAAGCCGACATAAAGCGTGTGGCAGGCACGCGCGAAGTGGACACTATTGGCGGCCCTGGTCGCATTGTGCGTGTGGATTTATCACCTGAAAGGCTGAACGCCGTTAATTTAACCGTGGCGGATCTACGCCTTGCCTTAACCTCAGCTAACCTTGGCTTACCCATTGGTGAGCTCATTCATGGTAATCAAACCATTCATTTAGAAGCTGGGCATTTTCTTACCAATGCGAAAGAAGTAGCGGAGCTCGTGGTGGGCGTCCATGATGGCCATGCTGTTTATCTTGGTGATGTGGCCAACGTTACTACAGGCCCCCACACGCCTAACAAATATGTTCGTCACGGCACCGTGGGCGAGAACCCCCAAAATTACCCCGCCGTTACACTAACGGTGACGAAAAAACCGGGTGAAAACGCCATCAATATTTCACGTGCTGTCTTAGAGCGTGTGGAAGAACTAAAAAACACCCTCATTCCTGACGATGTGGAAGTGGTGGTCACACGCGATTATGGCGCTACCGCTAACGAAAAAGCGCGCCAGTTAATTCAAAAGTTAGTGTTTGCCACCTTATCGGTGGTACTGCTCATCTTCTTTGCTTTAGGAAGGCGTGAAGCTGCCATTCTAGGCGTGGCCGTGGGCCTGACCCTAACAGCCACTCTATTCGCTTCCTGGGCGTACGGTTTTACTCTAAACCGCGTTTCCCTTTTCGCGCTTATCTTCTCCATCGGTATTTTAGTGGATGACGCCATCGTGGTGGTGGAAAACATCCATCGCCACATGCGTTTGCACCCCGATAAAAAGTTAGTTGAACTCATTCCTAGCGCAGTGGATGAAGTGGGCGGCCCCACCATTCTGGCCACCTTCACAGTTATTGCAGCCCTGCTGCCCATGGCCTTCGTAAGCGGTTTAATGGGGCCTTATATGAGCCCGATTCCCATTAATGCGAGCATGGGCATGGCACTCTCCTTAGCCATTGCGTTCACCTTAACGCCTTGGTTAGCACGCCTGTGGCTGAAGCCGAACAACACCACGAAGAAAAACGATGACCAAGAAGCGAAACTACCGATCTTCTTGAGTAAATTGTTTAATGGCATCTTCCGCCCCTTCTTACACCCCAAAAAAGGCGTACGTAACCGCTTCTTTTTAGGCTTGGGCGTGATGGGCTTAATCGCTGCGTCTTTAGCGCTCCCTGCCACAGGTTTGGTCTTGCTGAAAATGCTGCCCTTTGATAACAAATCAGAAATGCAGGTGGTGGTGGATATGCCCGCCGGTACTCCCCTGGAAAAAACAGCGGCCGTGCTGAATGACCTCGGCGATTACCTCGCCACCGTGCCTGAAGTCACGCATTATCAAACCTATGCTGGTACCGCCTCCCCGATTAACTTTAATGGTTTAGTGCGCCAATATTATTTGCGCAGCGGTGGCGATCAGGGCGACATCCAAGTGAACTTCGTGGATAAAGGTAAACGCAAAGATCAAAGCCATGCTCTTGCCACGCGCTTACGGCCTGCTTTGCAACGCATCGGCGAAGCTTACGGCGCCAATGTAAAAGTAGTGGAAGTGCCACCTGGCCCACCTGTTCAAGCACCTATTGTGGCTGAAATTTATGGGCCCACGGCTGAAGGCCGCATGGCGGTAGGCAAAGCGGTGGAAGAAGCGCTGAGCAAAGTGGAGAGCCTGGTGGATTTAGACAACAGCGCTATTGTGCCAGCGCCGCGCAAGCTGATTAATATCGACCGCCAGAAAGCCAGCCTACTTGGCGTTCCTCATAGCCACATTGTCACCACCTTACGCGCTGGTTTAGGCGGTGAAGACAGCACTTGGCTCCATGATGGCAGCAAATACCCTGCCTCTGCCTACTTACAACTTAGCCCTGAATTACAAGGTGATTTAGAAGCCTTACTGCAATTAAAAGTGCGCTCCAACCAAGGGCATTTGATCGCTATTAAAGAACTCGTCGAAATTACTGACAGCGTGCGTGAGCAACCTATTTTCCATAAGGATTTATTGCCTGTTCACTTCGTTACAGCGGATATGGCGGGCAAGATCGACAGCCCGCTTTACGGTATTTTTGCAGCACGCAGTGATATCAAAAAAATCATCACTCCCACGGGCGGAAACATTGAAGAATACTTCATTAATCAGCCCACCGACCCCTACCGCGAGTACGCACTCAAGTGGGACGGTGAATGGCAGATTACTTACGAAACGTTCCGTGACATGGGCGCCGCTTATGCGGTGGGAATTTTGCTGATCTACTTATTGGTAGTGGCACACTTCTCTTCCTATCTCACCCCCTTGGTGATCATGGCCCCTATTCCCTTAACGATTATTGGGGTAATGCCTGGCCACGCGCTGCTCAACCATCAATTCACTGCCACCAGCATGATCGGCATGATCGCACTGGCCGGGATTATTGTGCGCAACTCCATCTTGTTAGTGGATTTCATTAACCTAGAACTGAAGGCTGGGCGCCGTTTTGAAGAAGCGGTGGTTAACTCAGCGATTACCCGCGCACAACCCATTGTGCTCACTGGTTTAGCGGCTATGTTGGGGGCGCTCTTTATTCTCGACGACCCCATCTTTAATGGCCTCGCCGTTTCACTGATCTTTGGTGTGCTGGTTTCCACCTTGCTTACCTTAGTGGTGATCCCTCTGCTGTATTACGCAGCTTATCGCAACAAAACGCACTTAATTACTTCCACAGGAGAATAACTATGAATTCTTGGCAGCTCGTTCGTGTATTCGCAGGTTTTTTCATTTTACTGTCGGTGGCCCTAGGCGCCCCCGCTAGCCCAATCTTTGTTAACCAGTGGTGGTTAGCATTCACTTTGTTTGTGGGTGCCAACCTGTTGCAAAGTGGCTTAACCAAGTGGTGCCTACTTGAAACGATTTTCCGTAAGTTAGGTTTAAAGGCAGGTAACTAAGGATAATATTGATGCAAAACATGACTCGCAGCGTAAAGCGCACTGTTTTGGGTGTGGTGTTAACAGCCACTCTTCAAGCGCTGCCCATGGCCGCGCTGGCGCAACCGTTAGATTTACTCACCACTTGGGAGTTGGCTCGCCAACACGCCCCTGAGTTCCGCGCCGAGCAAGCAGCCGCCCAAGCGGGGCTCTCACAAAGTAAGCAGGCACGCAGTTTGTGGCTGCCCACCGTGGGGGCTTCCGCTACTGCGGGTCGTGGCACGCACAATGCCACCACCGAAGGGGCGTATTTCTCCATGCCGGGCCAAACCTCAGAAGAGGTGATCTTTAAAACCTCGGTGCGCAATGGCGAAATGTACCACTACGAAGTGGGCATAAAACAGCCTTTGCTAGATCGTAAACGCCTCGTACAAAGCAGGCAGTTACGCCTAGCTTCAGAAGTGGCTGATTACCAATGGCAGCAAGCACAGCAAGAACTATTACTCACCTCTGTGCAGCGTTATTTTGATGTTTTGGTTTCACGTGAAACAGTGGCGGTGCTCACGCAGCAACTTGACCAAGTGCGCCGCGTGCAAGAAGAAACCACCAAACGCTATGAAATAGGTGATCTCCCCATTACCAGCACCCACGAAAGCACTGCGCAGCTTAGGCATCTAGAAGCACAATTGGCCGAAGCAGAAATGCAGGCGGTGCTAGCTGAAGAAGCCTATGCAAACTTCACAGGGCAAGCCCCAAACAAAACGCTTTCCATCGATTTAACCACCCCTTTGGTTGAGCCTGAACTCCACACGCTAAACGAATGGGTGGAAGACGTTAGACGCCATAATCCAGTATTGAAAATGCAAGATAAAGGCGTGCAAATAGCGAAAGAGCAAATTGAAAGCTACCGTGCCTGGAAGAGCCCCACCGTGGATTTAGTGGGCCGAGCCGCCTATGAAAAACTAGACGGCAGTGGCCGTTACGGGGATGCCATCAATAAAGCTGATGAGTGGATGGTAGGTGTACAACTAAATGTCCCTATTTTCACTGGCGGTTACCGTAGCCACAAACGCGTGGAAGCCACACATCAGCATGAGCAACGCCTTGCTGAAAACGATTCGCTACGCCAGGAAATCACACAACAAACGCGTTCTGCTTGGCTTGCTGTAAAAACCAGCAGCAAACAAGTGAATGCTTTACAGCAAGCCTTACGTGCAAACGAAGCGCGTCTAGCAGCCACCCAACTCGGCCATGAAGTGGGCCACAACACAACGCTAGAAAATTTAGATGCTGAACACGCTTTAGCCTCCACCCAGCTACAACTATTGCAAGCTAAGGTGGCGTTTATCATGTATCAACTGCAACTTAACGCGTTAGCTGGCGGCCTTAATATTGAAGAACTCGCCCTAGCAAACACTTATTTGCAACAACCTTAAATAGAGATCCCAGCCCTTTTTTCAGCCTTTTCTTAACTGCACGCAAACATTATTCAGCCTTCTCTGTGTAATGTTTGCGTTTCCCCTATACTGCCTAAGACCTTTCATTTCTTAGGAGCCACCCATGAGCCACTCTTCCTCACGCCGCCACTCTTCACAATTAGTGGATGGCCCTAATAAAGCACCAGCCCGCGCCATGTTACGTGCCACAGGATTCACCGATCAGGATTTCACACGCCCACAAGTGGGGATCGCGTCCACTTGGAGTGAAGTAACCCCATGTAATATCCACTTGAACGGCTTAGCCGATACGGTGAAGGAAGGCGTTACCCGCGCTGGCGCCAAGCCAGTGGTGTTTAACACCATTACC
Source organism: Alcanivoracaceae bacterium (assembly GCA_035301485.1). GTDB lineage: Bacteria > Pseudomonadota > Gammaproteobacteria > Pseudomonadales > Alcanivoracaceae > CALEAR01. Next base: position 83,523 of record DATGUF010000017.1, on the reverse strand, counting down.
ATTTCTGACGGCATCGCCAATGGCTATCAAGGCATGAAATATTCCTTGGTATCCCGCGAAGTTATTGCTGACTCCATCGAAACCGTGGTGGGATGCCAAGGCTTTGACGGCCTCATTGCCATTGGTGGGTGCGATAAAAACATGCCCGCCTGCGTAATGGCCATGGCCCGTTTAAACCGCCCTGCTATTTTCATTTACGGTGGCACCATCCAGCCCGGTGGTGACCACACAGATATCGTTTCCGTGTTTGAAGCAGTGGGCGCCCATGCCCGTGGCGACATGAGCGAACAACAGCTTATTCACGTGGAAAAACAAGCCATTCCAGGGCCTGGCGCATGCGGTGGCATGTACACCGCCAACACCATGGCCTCCGCCATTGAAGCACTGGGCATGAGCCTCCCTGGCAGCTCTGCACAAGAAGCTATTTCTGCTGATAAAGAAGAGGATTGCTTACGCGCCGGCGAAGCACTCAGCCTCTTGCTTGAAAAGAACATCACGCCGCGCGATATCATGACGCGTGAAGCTTTCGAAAACGCTATCACCATTGTGATCGCGTTAGGCGGCTCCACCAACGCCGTGTTACACCTACTCGCCATGGCAGATACTCTCGACGTCCCCCTCACCATTGACGATTTCACCACCATTGGCGAGCGCGTGCCCGTACTGGCAGATTTACGCCCCTCTGGTTATTACATGATGTCGGAGCTAGTGGCCATTGGTGGCATTTTACCGCTGATGAAACGCTTGCTTGATAAGGGCTTACTGCACGGTGATTGCTTAACCGTTACTGGCAAAACACTGGCGGAAAACCTGGCTGATGTGGCGGATTACCCACCAGAACAGCGCATTATCATGCCTTTCGATAACCCCCTAAAAGAAACCAGCCACCTACGCATTCTGCGCGGTAATTTGGCGCCCGAAGGGGCGGTGGCTAAAATTTCTGGGCAAGAAGGGCTGTATTTTTCAGGTTCTGCACGGGTTTATGATTCTGAAGAAAGCGCTTTAGACGCTATTTTGGCCGGTGATGTGGTGGCGGGCGATGTGGTGGTCATCCGTTATGAAGGCCCCAAAGGCGGCCCCGGCATGCGCGAAATGCTCTCCCCCACCTCTGCAATCATGGGGCGCGGTTTAGGCAACGATGTGGCCTTGATTACCGATGGGCGTTTTTCTGGCGGCAGCCACGGCTTTGTGGTGGGCCACCTTGCACCAGAAGCCATGGTGGGTGGCCCCATCGCGTTACTGCAAGATGGCGACATTATCAACATTGATGCCACCACGGATACCATCACGGTGGATATCTCAGAAAAGGAAATGAACAAGCGCATGGCTGCCTGGGTGGCACCTAAACCTAACGTTAAACGTGGGGTGCTCGCCAAATACGCTAAAACCGTGGGCTCCGCCTCTGAAGGCGCGATCACAGATAAGTTTTAACTTGCCCGAATATATAAAGCCGGTGTAACCACCGGCTTTTTTGTATTTTTATAGTTCTTCAGCCAACTGCCTAAACATAGCTAAATTCTGTTCGCGCACGCCTTCGCCTCTAAAATTAAGATCAGCCGCATTCACGGCCACCACTACGTTTTTCTCTCTGTTCACGTAAATATATTGCCCATATACGCCCCGCGCATAAAACTCCCCTTCTTGCGCATCAGCGGGTATCCACCACTGATAGCCGTATTGGGTTCTTCCTTTCTCTATGGGGGCTTGCGGCATAGTGGATGCTGCCACCCATTCCGCCGGCACTACTTGCTGCCCATTCCATTCACCCTGCTGCAAAAACATTTGCCCAAAACGTGCGTAATCTCGAGTACTTAGGTTTAAACCTCCCAGTACAAAAGCCACTCCGTAACCGTCTACGAGATAAAAAGGCGTTTGCTCTACACCGAGAGGCTGAATGATTTTTTCAGACATCAAATCGGCAATACTTCTATGGGTGGTGGCACGCAATACCATGGCGGCAATATGAGTATCAATGGATGCATACTGCCAGTGCGTACCTGGTTCGCTGTGACGGCTTTTAAGAGTGGTAATGTACTCGTCGAGCGAACCACCTAAAGCCAATACGCGGCCCATTTCGCTGATATCTGATTTTGGGTCTTGGAAATTTTCATTGAACGACACACCACTCGTCATTTGCAGCACATCACGCAGTGTTACACCATCATAAGCACCACCTTTAAGCTGTGGTAAATACTCTGTTATCTGCGCATCCACACTTTCAATGGCGCCTTCATGTAAGAGAATACCGGTAAGTGCAGTGAGAAAAGGCTTAGCCAACGACCAGCCAATACGACGATCTGCCGCCTCAGTGCCCTGGTAATACCCTTCAAACACCACGTTCCCTTCTTTAAGCACCACTAACCCTGCTACACCCCGCTCTTTGATCCAGGGGGCAAGTAACGGCAGCGCTTGTAACTGTTGCGGCAAAGGCGAAGCTTCGCTGCTGCCACGGGGCAGTTCTGTAAATAAAAAAGCACGATCCATATGGCTGAAGTTGTGCACCAGCTTATCTTCAGCAAACAACGAGCTCACCGTCCTTAAACGCTGAATCTCATCCCATTTCCAAACCACCACAATGGCAACCATTAACACCACCACCGTAATGGCATTTACTAACCAACGCCTTGAAACTAGCGCCATCTTTATCCCTTTATTCCGTTTTCACTTAACTGCAAGCTAGCGTCTTACCGCTTCATCTATGCAGCCCACATTGTATCGTTTCATGAGTTTGTTCACTCATTATTTCATCGCTCAAGTTAACTGTGAAACAGTTTTCGCATCCACATTATCTCCCTCAGCGCTAACCACTTTAGTTGGCTAATGGGACAGCTCTTTGTGGTTGATTGCCCCTCTACGCACAGTGGTTTCCTTAGCACCATTGCCGCTGTTGCAATTAAATCTGTGCAGCCCTCTAAAACTTGTATAGTGGAAGAGCGTTGTTCGATTGCTCTAAAGGGATCGGCGCCTTACTAAAACACAAAAATAAAAGTTCAGTATTTTTGAACATAACTATCAAAACATTCCGTTATTTTCCTTCAATCCTTTCAACTATATTACTCACATCAAACAACACAACTGACAAAACCTGGAGAACTACCATGAACAACACATTAATCCAACGTGTACTCACCACTAACGACAACCTAAGCAGCTTAGTACTACGCCTTGCTGCTGGGGTTATTTTCATCGCTCACGGCGCACAAAAACTATTCGGTAGCTTTGGTGGTTACGGTTTAGAAGGAACTGGCCAGTGGATGGCTTCTATTGGGCTAGAGCCTGGCTACTTAATGGCACTTGCCGCAGGTAGCGCTGAATTCTTTGGCGGTATCGCACTGCTTATCGGCTTGCTTACACGCCCTGCAGCCTTAGTACTCGCCGTCACCATGCTCGTAGCTATTGTTACGGTGCATTTAGAAAATGGTTTGTTTATGGCTAACAACGGCTATGAATTCGGCCTTTCACTGTTCGTTATTAGCATCGCCTTATTGTTAAGTGGTGGTGGCAAGCTTTCCGCCGACCGCAAGCTCAGCGAATTTTTTGCTGACGATAGCGCGAACTCACTGTAAGCCTAGCACCTAACTAGCACCATCAACCTCCGAAGGAACATTACCTTCGGGGGTTACACATTCCAACCCAGAGGTTTCTTATGCAAGCGTTACAATTCACTGCAACGGGTACTCTAGATTCCTTACAAGTAAAAGAAGTGCCAAAACCTGAGCTTGCCAAAGGCGAAGTGCTCGTAGAGGTACGTGCCACGGGTGTAAACCCTAGCGACATTAAAAATGTACAGGGGCTTTTTCCTTACACTACTTTGCCGCGCATACCTGGGCGCGATTTTGCTGGGGTGGTGGTTGATGGGCCAGCCCACCTATTGAGCCAACACGTGTGGGGTGGCAGTGGTAAAGGTTTCGGTTTTTATCGTGATGGTAGCCATGCGCAATACGTAGCTGTACCCGCAAATGCAGTGGCTCCACTGCCACAATCACTCTCTTTTTCACAGGCAGCCACTTGTGGTGTGCCCTTCATCACCGCCTGGGATGCACTAGAACGCAGCCAAGTGAAAACGGGTACACGCTTACTCATCATTGGCGCAGGAGCTGTAGCAAAGGCCGCACAGGTATTAGCCTTAGCGAGGGGAGCTAATGTGGTGATGGCCGCACGCCGTGCTGAGGTAGTGCAGGATTTACAGGCGCAAAACATCGCTGCTTTCCAGCTCACCGAGGAAAATCTGCTGTCTGAACAAGCGTCGCACCATTTCCAACAACAAGCACCTGAGGCCATTTTCGACACTACCGGTTTTTGGTTAGATGCGGCGGTTAACACGATAGACACCTTTGGGCGCATAGCAATTATTGCAGCCCCAAAGGATGGCATCGTTAATTTTTCATCCCTAAATTTATACCGTCGCGGCGGTTCCATTGTTGGGGTTAATTCACTGCTTTATACCTTAGAGGAGTGCGCACAAATGCTTACACACATTGGCGCAGCTTTTGATGAAGGCTTACCAACTCCCAAGGATTTTATTGAAATTCCTCTCGCCGAAGCAGTGGCTGCGTATGAACAAGTAAGTGCTGGCGCGGCAGAAAAAATGGTACTGATTCCATAACCATTAATATTTTGTTGATCTCAAGAGGAGGTTCACAATGATTGAACTACGACCTTACAGCGAACTTGGTGGTGCTAAGCATGGTTGGTTAGATACTCGCCACCATTTTTCTTTCGCCAACTATTATGATCCTAAGCGTATGAACTGGGGCCACCTTAGAGTGTGGAACGATGACATTATCGCCCCCCACTCAGGTTTCCCTCCACATCCACATCGCGATATGGAAATCATTACTTATGTGCGTGCTGGCGCTATTACCCACGAAGACAACCTTGGCAACCGTGGCCGCACAGAAGCGGGCGACGTGCAAGTGATGAGCGCAGGAACAGGTATAGCTCATAGCGAGATGAACGAAGAGGATGTACCTACAAAAATCTTCCAAATTTGGATTCTACCCAATGAGGAAGGCCTCCCCCCTACTTGGGGCACCAAACCCTTCCCCAAAGGGGAACGAAGCGGTGCTTTCGTTACCTTAGCAAGTGGGTTACCTGAGGATACCGATGCGCTGCCTATTCGTGCTAATGCACGTTTAGTGGCAGCTACTCTTAACACAGGGCAAAGCACAGAGTATGAAATTGCAGCTGGTAGAAAAGCTTACCTTGTGCCTGCCACCGGTAAGATTGAAGTGAACGGCGTAGTGGCTAACGCAGGTGATGGTGTAGCAGTAAGCGATGAAACTTTGCTTACAGTGAGCGCCCTGCAAGATAGTGAAGTGGTGTTGGTGGATGTGGTGTAAAGCGATGCATAGCATCGTTTATGCCCACTCTGTTATGAACGTTAAGGTGCTATAGCCACCTTAACGTTCATCGCTGCGCAATTGTGTTATTTCCCGATACAGAAACTGCCAAAAATACGGCCTAAAAGATCATCCGCGGTAAAAACGCCTGTAATATCCTCTAGCGCTTGTTGGGCCGCTCTTAAATCCTCTGCCAGTAATTCTCCTGCCTGGTGCAACTGCAACTGTTGAGCCCCATCACGAAGCGCTGCTAAGCCACTTTCAAGAGCCACCACATGGCGCCGGCGCGCACTAAAGGCACTCCCGCCCTCTTCTGCTGTAAACCCTACTGCGGCCTTTAAATGCACCTTTAACGCTTCTATACCTGCGCCTGTAGCGGCAGATATGGCAATAGCCTGGCTATTTTCCGCTTGTAGCCCTGGCGTTAAACCTGATAAATCAGCTTTATTCCATAAATGAGTAACAGGAATGCCTAATTCATACAGTGATTTTTGCCCACTGGGTAACAAGCTTTCTGGTTGCTCAAGTGCAGCTAAACTGTTCTTGCTAGAGTCCATCACATGCAAAATATGGTCGGCTTGCTCTATTTCTAGCCAAGCACGTTTAATACCTTCTTGTTCCACCACATCCGGTGATTCACGTAGGCCTGCTGTATCAATTATTTTAATTGGCATGCCATCAATGTGGATGGTTTCACGTAATACATCTCGTGTAGTGCCAGGAATATCTGTAACGATGGCCACATCAGAGCCTGCCAATTGATTTAACAAGGAAGATTTTCCCGCATTTGGCCGCCCTGCAATAACCACCGTAATTCCCTCACGTAGCAAACGGCCCTGCTGCGCCACGGCGAGCACATTTTCTGTATTTTCAATGAGGCTTAACAGCTTCTCTTCAATATGCCCATCAGATAAAAAATCGATTTCTTCATCAGGGAAATCGATAGCAGCTTCCACGTACATACGCAGTTGGATGAGCCCTTCTACTAAGGCATTAACCTCTTTAGAAAAAGCCCCTGTGAGTGAATTAGCAGCGGCTTTGGCAGCAGAGGCGGTACCTGCATCAATGAGGTCTGCGATGGCTTCAGCTTGGGCGAGGTCTAAGCGATCATTCATAAAGGCGCGATAAGAAAACTCGCCCGGCTCTGCATATCGAGCTCCTAAACTGATGCAGCTTTGCACCAGTTGGTCGAGCAACACAGGCCCACCATGCCCCTGTAATTCCACCACATCCTCGCCTGTAAAAGAATGGGGGCCTGGGAAGTACAAAACTAAGCCTTCGTCTAGCAACTCATCAGCAGTGTTATAAAAACGATGATAGTGAGCAAAACGTGGCGTAAAAGAGTTTTCTCTGCGGCATATCTTTAGCCCGATAGTAAGTGCTTCCTTACCGGAAAGCCTAACAATTCCTACTCCTCCTGGCCCAGTAGCTGTAGCCACCGCCACAATGGTGTCGTTTTTATCGTAAGCCATAAAACACCTAACGCTGAATAAAATAAGGCGAGTGTGGTGTCCCACACTCGCCTCGTTGCTTTCTTAAATGGTGAGGTGGTTAACTTTCACGCTCAATACTACGAGTGATAATCCATTGCTGAGCAATGGATAACAAGTTGTTTGTTAACCAGTACAACACCAACCCTGCTGGGAACCAGAGGAAGAAAATAGTAAACGCCACTGGCATCCATTTCATGATTTGCGCTTGTGTTGGGTCTTGTGGAGCTGGGTTTAACCGCATCTGAATAAACATAGAGGCACCCATTAACAAGGGCAAAATAAAGAACGGATCCATTAAGGATAAGTCTTGAATCCAACCGAAAAATGGAGCTTGACGTAATTCCACAGATTCCAGCAGCACATAGTACAAAGAAATAAACACAGGCATTTGTACCAATATGGGCAAGCAACCACCTAGGGGATTAATCTGCTCGCGCTTGTAGAGCTTCATTAATTCCATAGATTGTTTTTGCTTATCGTTCTTGTACTCATCACGAATACGTTGCATTTGTGGGCCTGCTTTACGCATCCGAGCCATAGAACGATAACTGGTAGCTGACAATTTAAAGAATACTAATTTAATAATAAGGGTGAGTAGGATGATAGCTACACCCCAGTTACCCACACCAAAACCAAGGCTAAGTTCTTTACCAAAGATGGTGACGTTACCGCTTTGCAAGAACACCAAGAGAGCGAAAATAGGCTGTGAAATAAACCATAACCAGCCGTAGTCCACTGTCATATGAAGCCCAGGGCTAATTGCTTTTAACTCATCTTGTAGCTTAGGGCCCACAAAGAAATCAGCGTTAAACTCGCCCACTTCGCCTGGGGATACTTCTTGTACTGCACTTATAAAACGCAAAATATACTCATCTTTCGCTGAATTATAGTGTGTACCGTATTTGTATTTAACCCCTTCACTAGGTACCCAAGCGGTTAAAAAATAGTGTTGAATAAAGGCAATCCAACCATTGTTGTGTTCAATGTTGAGGCTTTTATCTCTGATATCAGATAGCTTTATTTTGTTATAGGGCTTATCCGGTGCCCAGTATGCACCTCCCATGTAGGTAGGCATGGGGGCAAAACCAGCAGTATCTTTAGTTGGGTCATCACTGCCATCACGTTTTATTTGCCCGTACAAGGCTGCACGCCAGGGCTTTGAGTTATCCGTGTTATTAACGGTGTATCTGTTCTTAATCAGGTAGTTATTACGTTCGAAAATGTACTGCCGAGTGATAACCGTGCCGCTTTCTTGTTCAAGTTGCAGGCTAACTATTAGCTGTTCTTTGCCTTCTTTTAAGGCGTAATGAGTTTTTTCAGCTGTCCAACGTGCTTTTTGCCCGTTTTTATCTGTGCCATCTGCACCAATTAATCCACTTTGCGCTACAAAACTTCGTTGTTCATCCATCAACACAAAGGGTTCGTTGGGTGTATCAACTCGTCGTGGGTAATTAAGAAGTGCCACACGAGTGATATCCCCACCTACTAAATCAATATCTAAATCATAAACATCAGTTTTAACGTTAATGATTGAGGAAGTGTTTGAATCAGTGGTTGTTTTTTCACCCACCAATGCTATGTCATCGTAAATTTCAGCAGGTGCCTGCGTCACATCGGGTAGATCATCTTCCCAAGTGTTTGATTGTGAGGCTTCTGTTTGTGTTGAAACTACTTGTTGGGCAGGTTCGGTGTTTGTGAAATCATTCTTCCACGCAAGAATCATTAAATAGGTAACCACACCTATGGCAACAAATAGTAAAGATCTTTGTATTTGCATGTTTTTGACCAGTCAGCTTGGGAAAAATGATGGCAGTTTCGCAGTCTTAGCGTTGTTTAGCAAGAAGTTGCTCAAAGATAGAGAGATATTCACTGCGTATTTTTTTGCTATTTGTTTTCGAGATGTTTTTTCTTAGCAAAAAAATCATGTCGTAACATGGAATTTCATGTTGATGGCTTCGAAAAACTTCTCTTGCCTGGCGTTTTATAACGTTACGACTAGTAGCGAGAGGGGCTCTTTTTTTACTGATAGCTAAACCTAAACGAGGATGTGTTAAGCCGTTTTTTTTAGCTAAGAGAAGAAGATGGGTTGAATTTAAGCGTAAATCAGGTTGTTTAAAAACTAGGCTGTATGATTCTTGATCTAACAGCCTTAGTTTGCGTGAAAAACCAGTGGTGCTCATATTTTTTACCACTGGTTCCCCAGGCAATATTTGTTAAGCAGATAAACGCTTACGGCCTTTGGCACGACGGCGTGCAATTACAGCGCGACCGCCAGCAGTAGCCATACGTGCACGGAAGCCATGCAGACGCTTACGCTTAATTTTACTTGGTTGATAAGTGCGTTTCATGGAAACCTTCCTATTAAAGGTAAAACTTACAGATTTGTAGGCCGAAGATGTTATGTGGATGCAGAGTGTTTGTCAATAAGTAAGCGTTTTTTAGTAGTTGGGGTTCGTTTTCAAAAAAAAACGTTATTTAGCTGTTAACTATAATCTTTTAAATATTCTTTTTTAGTAGTACGTAGTAGTAATAGTTGTGCATGAAAACTGTGGATAACTCAATAAAAGCTCAGTTTTTCAATAATTTGCGTTGTTGATAACCCGATGACTATCCCTATTGATAACCACTCTAAGAATTCTGTATGAGAGGTGAGTTGATGTGGATAAAAAACGGGTTTTGGGTTGTTAACAGGCCTATACAAGAGTTGTACATGTGGTTTTGGCTATAGTTATCCACAAGAGAAAGTACATAAAACAGACAAAACCTTGTGATTTATAGCTGTGGATAACTTTTGTTTGCGTGGTTACAATGAGCTTTTTCTACACCTACTTTAATAGGCTTTTTTGTGGTTGATGAGATTTGGCAGAAATGTACTTCGAGGCTAGAAGCAGAATTGCCTCGTGAGCAATATTCCATGTGGATAAAGCCCTTACAGGTTTCATCCTCAGATGAAGGAGGTAGGTTAACGCTTCTAGCACCCAACAAATTTATTGTTGATTGGGTACGTGATAAGTATTTGAGCAACATTAAAGAAATCATGGCTGAGGTGCATGAAGGGCCTTTACCTACTTTAGATATAAAGGTGGGTGATTCGCGCTTATCTATAAATGTTGGGCAAGAACCAACTATCAAAAGAAGGCAGCCAGCGGTGAGCTCAAACCGTCCTAAGACAGCTAAAAAAGTGGCAGCTTCGATGCCGCAACCGCAACAGAGTGCTCCTTCGACAAGCACAGCAACTGAACCGGCGAAACCTAGCCATACTCCTAAATCAGGTAGAAGCACCTTAAACAGAGCTTATACTTTTGATAGTTTTGTTGAGGGTAAATCGAACCAAATGGCTGCTGCCGCTGCGCAACAAGTGGCTGAAAGCCCAGGAGCGCATGGGTATAATCCCCTGCTTCTATACGGCGATGTTGGGTTAGGTAAAACACACTTGATGCAGGCTGTGGGTAACGAAATATTAAGGCGAAACCCAGATGCAAACGTTATTTATCTGCACAGTGAACGCTTTGTTGGCGAAATGATTTCTGGGTTACGTAATAAAACGATCAATGAATTTAAACGTTTCTATCGTAATGTGGATGCGTTATTGATTGACGACATCCAATTTTTCGCAGGCAAGGAAGCCTCTCAAGAAGAGTTTTTCCACACCTTTAATGCGTTGATTGAAAATGGCCAGCAGGTGATTTTAACGTGCGATAAGTTTCCAAAAGAAATTGATGGGCTTGAAGAGCGTTTGAAGAGCCGTTTTGGTTGGGGTTTATCTCAGCCAATGGAACCCCCTGAGCTAGAAACAAGGGTGGCTATTTTGAAGAAAAAGGCTGAGGAAGTGAGTGTTCACCTACCTGATGATGCAGCATTCTTCATAGCTCAGAGAATTAGATCTAACGTTCGTGAATTGGAAGGTGCATTAAAAAGAGTGGTGGCCCACAGTAATTTTTTAGGCCAGCCCATCACTATTCCTTTAATAAAAGATGCACTGCGTGACTTGCTACAAATGCAAGCGAGGCAAATTAATATCGATAATATTCAGCGTATAGTTGCTGAATATTACAAAATAAAAACGTCAGATTTATTATCAGCCAGGCGCAGTCGTTCTGTTGCTCGGCCGAGGCAAATTGCTATGGCGTTGTCTAAAGAGCTAACTAGAAATAGTTATCCAGAAATCGGCCATGCATTTGGCGGGCGCGACCACACGACGGTATTACATGCTTGTAGGCGAGTGCAAAGTTTGCGCGATGAAAACACTGAAATTGAAGAAGACTACCAAAATTTGTTGCGTAGTTTGACGTCCTAAAATAGGGGGAGTTGTTCATGAAATTTAGCATCAATCGAGAAGATTTATTAAAGCCCCTACAGCAAATAGCTGGAGTGGTTGAGCGTCGACACACGCAACCTGTGCTTTCAAACGTTTTAGTTGAGGTGAACGACAATATTTTAAGCCTCACTAGTACAGATTTAGAGTTGGAACTTAATACCCATATTCAACTAGTGGGTGATACGGAGTTTGGTGAAACAACAGTACCCGCCAAAAAATTCGTAGATATTTGCCGCAGCCTTCCTGCTGAAGCTGAAGTTACCATTGTTTTAGAAAACGACCGTCTCGTTATTCGTTCTGGTCGAAGCCGGTTTACTCTTGCCACCCTACCCGCTGCTGAATTCCCTAAATCTGACGAGCATGTGGAAGGTGAAACATTTAATGTGGCAGCTGCTCAGTTTAGAAGAGTGATAGACAGCACTGCTTTCTCTATGGCGCAACATGATGTTCGTTATTATTTGAATGGAATGTTAATTCAGTTAAAGCCAGGGTTGTTGCGAGCCGTAGCCACGGATGGGCACCGTTTAGCGATGTCTGATGCTCAAGTGCCTACTATTCAAGAAACAAAACAGGTAATTGTGCCTAGAAAAGGTATTACTGAGTTAGCGCGCCTATTATCAGATATTGAAGGTGAAGTATCTGTAACAGTGAGCGATCGCCATATTCGGGTACAAATGAAGGACCTTAGCTTCACCTCCCATTTGGTGGATGCTACTTTCCCTGACTACGAAAGAGTTGTTCCACGTGAAACACCACGCACTGTATTGGCGGATAGAGACTTGCTACGACAAGCAATGCAGCGTGTAGCAATTTTATCTAATGAAAAATATAGAGGTGTAAGAGTTTTGCTCTCACCTAATACAATGCGTTTGGTGGCGAATAACCCAGAGCAGGAAGAAGCTTTTGAAGAAATTGGCGTAACCTGTGAAACGGAAGATTTTGAGATTGGTTTTAACGTAGGCTATTTGTTAGATGTGTTAGGAAACCTGAATGGCGCAGAAGTGCTCATAAAGCTTGGTGACAATAATGGAAGCGCTGTTATTGTTGATCCTAACTCAGATAGTAGTCTGTATGTTGTAATGCCTATGAGGCTTTAATATACAGCGATTAAAATGGGCGCCTCCCTTGGCGCCCTCTTCTTTTGAACCCTGAGTGTGTTGAGCCTGTTGAAATGATACTAAAGCGAATTCAGGGAACTAAATTTAGGAATTATTCCAGTTTCTCTTTCTCACCTTCGCCCTCTAATACAATAATACTGGGTGAAAATGGTTCTGGTAAAACAAGTTTACTAGAAGCGATATATCTACTCGGTAGTGGTAAAAGTTTTAGAACATCTCGTTTGCAACGTTTGTTGAATATTGATGCTGATGAATTCACCTTGTATGCGGAATTTACTTTAGGTGAGATGCTTTACCGTGCTGGGCTCTCCCGTAATGCGCAGCAATTTACAGGGGTGAAACTTAATAATCATCCAGTAGCTAGCCTTAGTGAATTGGTGAGACATTTTCCAGTGCAGGTGTTTCACAGTAATAGCACTGACATGGTTTATGGCGCCGCAGAACTAAGACGTCGTTTCGTAGACTGGGGGTTGTTCCACGTGGAACCAGAGTTTCACGAGTTGTGGCGGCAGCTCAACAAAATAATTAAGCAGCGAAATAAGCTATTAAAAGAATATTCAATAAATGCGGCAGAAATAGCACCGTGGGATAAACAATTAGTCTTGGTTTCTGGTAAAATAAACAGCTTGAGACAACAGCATGTAGAGGCTATACGGCCTTATTTGATCAGCATGTACGCCAGTTTTGATGGCAGCGAAGAGATTGATATCGCTTTGTATCCAGGATGGCCAGAAAAGGCTTCTCTGGAAGAACTGTTGCAGGAATCTTTTGAAACAGATCGCCAGAGAGGGTTTACGTCAAGGGGGGCTCACAGGGCTGATTTAAGGTTGTTGAAAAACAAAATGCCAGTTAGAGATTTAATGTCTAGAGGGCAAATAAAGACCCTATCAATACTTATAGGGTTGGCACAGTTGCACTATTTAGTAAAAGAAAAAGCACTTAGGTGTTTAGTATTGGTTGATGATTTGGCTGCAGAGCTTGATTCGCAACACATGACTCACCTTGTTGAGCAGCTTTCATCGTTAGGCTTGCAGACAATCTATACGGCACTTTCACATGAAAGTTTGCCTAGTATTTTACTGAAAGATAAAAAAGCTGCCTTGTTCCACGTGGAACAGGGTGGTTTAAAAGTTGTTGATGAGAGTTAACGCTATCACTTCTAAAGGAAATAACATGACAGATAATAGCTACGATTCCTCAAATATCCGCGTCCTCCGTGGTTTGGATGCGGTAAGAAAAAGGCCAGGAATGTATATCGGTGACACTGATGATGGCACCGGTTTACACCACATGGTTTTTGAGGTGGTGGATAACTCCATTGACGAAGCATTAGCAGGATACTGTGATCGCATAAATGTCACCATCCATGCAGATGAAAGTATCAGCTGTTCAGATAATGGCCGTGGTATCCCTGTGGATATTCACCCAGAAGAAGGTGTTTCAGCCGCTGAAGTAATTATGACAGTGCTTCACGCTGGCGGTAAGTTCGATGAGAATAGCTATAAAGTATCAGGTGGTTTGCACGGCGTAGGTGTATCAGTGGTGAACGCACTCTCTGAGCATTTAAAGCTAACCATCTGGAGAAATGGAAAGGTATACGAACAGCACTATAAACATGGCGAGCCTCAAGGTGCGCTAGAAATAGTGGGTGACACTGATAAATCAGGTACCGAGATACATTTTAAACCAAGTGCTGAAACCTTTAATAATATTGAGTTTCACTACTCTATATTAGAAAAAAGATTAAGAGAGTTGAGCTTCCTTAACTCAGGCATTGCTATCAATCTAAAAGATGAGCGCACTGGGAAAGAAGAGCTCTTTGAATACGAAGGCGGATTATCAGCCTTTGTTGAGTACTTAAATGCTGCACGAACTCCGCTTAACGAAATATTTCACTTTAAGTTTGATCGTGAAGATGGCATTGGCGTAGAAGTTGCGTTGCAATGGACGGATTCATACAACGAAAATATCTTCTGCTTTACGAACAATATTCCGCAAAAAGATGGTGGTAGCCACTTAGCTGGTTTCAGAGCTTCACTAACTCGAACCCTAAATAACTATATGGAACAGGAAGGGTTGTTAAGGCGCGAAAAGGTGGCCACCTCTGGTGATGATGCCCGTGAAGGGTTAACAGCGGTTGTGTCAGTGAAAGTGCCTGATCCAAAGTTTTCGAGCCAAACGAAAGAAAAGCTCGTGTCTTCTGAGGTTAGAACCGCCGTGGAACAAACCATGAACGAATTGTTCCATGATTATTTGCAGGAAAATCCAAACGAGGCAAAAGTAATTGCCCAGAAAATGATTGATGCAGCGCGTGCCAGAGATGCTGCTCGTCGTGCACGTGAAATGACCCGCCGTAAAGGGGCTTTAGATATAGCTGGTTTACCGGGTAAATTAGCTGACTGCCAAGAAAAGGACCCTGCTCTCTCTGAACTCTACATTGTGGAGGGTGATTCTGCGGGTGGGTCTGCAAAACAGGGACGCGATAGAAAGACACAGGCGATTTTGCCACTGAAGGGTAAAATTCTTAACGTGGAGCGCGCACGTTTCGACCGTATGCTGTCTTCGGCCGAAGTCGGTACGCTTATTACCGCTCTAGGCTGTGGTATTGGCCGTGATGAATACGACGTGGAGAAAACACGTTACCACCGCATTATTATCATGACGGACGCGGATGTTGATGGTTCACACATTCGTACTCTGTTGCTCACTTTCTTCTTTAGGCAAATGCCTGAGCTTATTGAGCGTGGATATATCTATATTGCCCAACCTCCTTTGTATAAAGTTAAAAGAGGCAGGCAAGAAACTTACTTGAAAGATGATGCTTCTCTTGAGGATTACCTCACGGCTACAGCGTTAGAAAACAATGCAGCACTTCATCCAGGTAATGAGGCGCCTCCTGTATCGGGCGAGCGCTTAGAGGCGTTAATTAAAGAATACCGTACGGTAGAAAGAATCGTAGAACGTCAAAGCCGTATCTTCCCAGCTTTAGTTATGGGGCAGCTGTCTTATGTGGATGGTTTAACCGATGAGCAGTTCGAAGATGAAGCCTTTATGACAACCTGGTGTGCAAACCTTGAAAAAAGGGTGAATGAGAGAGTGGATGCGTCGCACCACTACACTATAACGGCTGAAGAAACAGAGCATGGCTTTATCCCACATGTGGAAGAGTTAGCTCATGGCGTTACACGTGAATACAGAATTAGCCGAGATTTCATTAACTCTCCAGACTACAAGCGTATTAAAGCGCTTGGAGATAAGCTGAACGGCTTCTTGGCGCCTGATGCTAAGATAACCCGTGGTGAGAGTGTTCGCCCTGTGAAGAGCTTTGCAGAGGCCTTAGAGTGGCTGATGGCACAAGCACGTCGGGGTACCACCATTCAGCGCTACAAAGGATTGGGTGAAATGAACCCAGAGCAATTATGGGAAACTACGATGGATCCTGATTCCCGTCGCATGTTGCAGGTGACAATTGAGGATGCTATTGGCGCGGACCTCATTTTCACAACATTAATGGGCGACGATGTGGAGCCGAGAAGAGAGTTTATTGAAACTAACGCATTACAGGTGGCTAACTTAGATATCTAAGTGAAGAATGCAGAAACAAAAAATCCCAGCTGTTTAAAACAGCTGGGATTTTTTATGCCTAAAAACTAATTACTTTAGTAGATGTTTAGCGAAGTCTGCTAAATCTTCAAACACAAGAGTGTGTTCTAATTCAGCGGGCAACCCTTTAGCCAAGGTAGCCTCGCCCTTCCCTGTTCTAACTAAAGCGGGCTTGCAGCCTTTACTTAAACCGCTTTGCAAATCACGCAAACTATCGCCCACAAACCAACTGTCGGTAAAATCAACCTGGTGCTCTTGTTGCATTGCCTCGAGCATACCAGGGAGAGGTTTTCGGCACTGGCAGTTGTCATCCGGATGGTGGGGGCAATAGTAAATGCCTTTTAACTCCCCGCCTTCCTGAGATAACAGCTGTAGCATTTTGTCGTGCATAGCGTTAAGCGTTTCTACACTGTAAAAGCCACGGCCAATACCGGACTGGTTGGTGGCCACATAAATATCGTGGCCTGCCTTAGAAAGTGCAGCAATAGCTGCAATGGCGCCTGGAATAGCGCGCCATTCATCCACCGTTTTTATATATTGATCGGAGTCGAAATTAATGACGCCATCCCTATCTAATACGATTACCGCCAATTAGCTTAACTCCGAGATATCCGCCACTTGCAAGAAAAGATCGCGCAAGAAAACGAGCAGGGCTAATCGGTTATTACGTAACGCTTCGTCTTCAGCCATCACCATTACGTTTTCAAAGAAATCGTCCACTGGGTCGTGTAGGTCTGCCAGTGTTTTTAACACCGCTTCATAGTCATGTTTTTCTAACTGTTCAGCAGTAGTGTCATAGGCTGTCACGATGGCATCGGCAAGGGTTTGCTCTGCACCGTCTTCTAAGAGTGAACCTTCCACTTCTTCAGGTATAGCACCTTCTTGGCGCGCTAAAATGTTAGCCACACGTTTATTGGCTTCCGCCAATGCCTGTGCAGCAGGTTCTTCTAAGAATACTGATACGGCTTTAATGCGCTGGTCGAAATCGAGCGGCGCTGTGGGGTTCACAGCAAGCACTGAAAGCGTAACGGGAGTGCTGACACCTTGTTCTTGGTAGAAGGCGCGGTAACGCCCTTGGATGAACTCCAACACCTGCTCTTGTGTGTTCGCAGCAATAAGCTGGCCATACTGTTGTGCTGCTTGGCCAACAATATCAACAAGGTCTAGAGGAAGTTCTTTTTCAATAATAATACGCAAAACCCCTAAGGTAGCGCGGCGTAATGCGTAAGGGTCACTATGGCCTGTGGGGATTTGGCCAATGCCAAAAATACCTACCAAGGTGTCGAGTTTATCAGCCAGCGCTAACGCTTGGCCGGTAGTGCTCGTGGGCAGCTGATCGCCAGAGAAACGTGGCAGATAATGCTCCTGCATGGCCATAGCTACTTCTTCGGGCTTGCCTTCGTGCTTAGCAAGGTAGTAGCCCATGATGCCTTGCATGGTGTCGAACTCGTCTACCATTTCGGTGACCAAGTCGGCCTTACAAAGTAATCCTGCTTCTTTTGCCCATTCAACGTTGCCGCCTATTTGTTCTGTAATATAGGCAGCAAGCGCACTAATACGTGAGCACTTATCAGCGACGGTGCCGAGTTGTTGTTGGAAAACCAACTGCTCTAAACGCTTACTGTGTTCAGTTAAAGGAATGGCTGTATCGTTATCAAAGAAGAACGCCGCATCGGCTAAGCGAGGGCGAATTACTTTTTCGTTACCGTAAATAACGAGCTCTTTATTGTCGCTGTCAATATTACTAATAGTAATGAAAGCGTTGGTGAGCTGGTTGTTGGCATCTACCACTGGGAAGTAGCGCTGGTGTTCTTGCATAGCTGTGATAATGGCTTCTTGCGGTACTCGTAAGAAACCTTCATCAAAGTGCCCCACTAAGGGAATGGGCCATTCTACTAAGGCAGCAACTTCAGTGAGTAAGTCGTCATCAATTACAGCTGTTCCGCCCGCCTCTTTCCCAGCTTTTTCCACTTGGGCTTGGATAATATCGCGACGCTCTTGCATGTCTGCAATAACGTAAGCTTCACGCAGCTGTTCCACGTAAGTGTTGGGGTTATCGATGCCAATGGGGCTGCTGTGGTGGAAGCGGTGCCCGCGGCTGTAGTGGCCCGCATCGAGGCCTAGCAGTGTAAGAGGGATAACCTCTTCACCGTACAACACCACAAGCCAGTGCACAGGACGTACAAACTGTACGCGGCTATCGCTCCAACGCATACGTTTTGGAATTGGTAGCTTGTTAATAGCTTGCTGAAGCATCTCGGGCAGCAATTCATTAATGCTTTGCCCTTTTTGCTCTACGTTGGCAACAAGCCAAGTTCCTTTGTCTGTGTTGAGCTCTTCAAGTTCAGCAACTGTTAAGCCCACAGATTTAGCAAAACCTTCGGCTGCACGGGTAGGATTACCGTCTGCATCGAAAGCTGCCTGTAAAGCTGGGCCGCGACGCTGCAAGGTTTTATCTTCTTGCTTGCTTGCTAGGTTTTTAATAAGAAACGCTAAACGGCGTGGTGTGGCATAAGTGTGTACCTCACCATGCTCAAGTTCCGCAGCAGCTAATTGTGCCACCACTTCTTTAGTGAAGGCGTTAGCAAGGGTTTCGAGGGAGTTTGGGGGCAGTTCCTCGGTACCTAATTCAACGAGTAAATCTGCTTGTGTCATGCTTTGCTCCGCTCTTTCTGTTTGCTTTTAGATGTTTTCTCTTGTGCTAGCTTCTCTAAGGCTTCCTTAGCTAAGTGCTCGGGCGCCATGGGGAACCCTGCTTCTGCCCTGCTTTCTAAGTAGCTATGTGCCACGGCACGGGCCATATTTCTCACCCGCAAGATGTAACGCTGACGTTCGGTAACAGATACCGCTTTGCGTGAATCGAGAAGGTTAAAAGTATGCGAAGCTTTGAGTGTTTGTTCGTAGGCAGCGAGTGGTAGGTTTGCTGCGATGAGGCGTTCACACTCAGATTCGTACAAATTAAATTGTTCGAATAAAGCAGGCACATTTGCGTATTCAAAGTTGTAAGTAGATTGCTCTACTTCGTTTTGATGATAAACGTCGCCATAGGTCACTACTGAGCCATCTGGGTTTTTTGCCCAAACTAGATCGTAGACAGAATCAACACCCTGAATATACATGGCTAAGCGCTCTAACCCGTAGGTGATTTCCCCCATCACTGGGTAGCAATCTAACCCGCCTACTTGTTGGAAGTAGGTGAATTGGGTGACTTCCATACCGTTTAGCCATACTTCCCAACCTAAGCCCCAAGCACCAAGAGTGGGAGATTCCCAGTTGTCTTCTACAAAGCGAATGTCGTGTACAAGTGGGTCGAAGCCGAGGGCTTCAAGGGAATCTAAATAGAGTTCTTGAATATTAGTGGGAGAAGGTTTTAACACCACTTGAAACTGGTAGTAGTGTTGCAAACGGTTTGGGTTTTCACCATAACGGCCATCAGTGGGACGACGGGAGGGTTGAACGTAAGCACTGTTCCAAGTTTCTGGGCCGATAGATTTTAAGAAGGTGGCTGGATGGAATGTCCCCGCCCCTACTTCCATATCCAAAGGTTGAATAATAACGCAGCCACGTGCTGCCCAAAATTGTTGCAAGGCTAGAATAAGGCCTTGAAATGTATCGATGTCTTGTTGCGGTTGAGCCGCCATAATACGGTCCTATGGGTTGAATCATAACAGGGCCTAAGTATAGCCCAGGAATGGATGGGTAGCACTGCTACACAGCGACATTCCCCACGGGAAACCCCGCAGGGAACGTAGTGGCTATAGAGCACTAAAAATAGAGCCTAGCACCTCGCTACCACGCTGTAGCGGGTTTGAACGAATTAACGCTTCTTCTTCAGCTATTTTGCTGAAAAGGCCATTCAAACTTTGGTTGAGCACGTGGTCTTCAAGGTTCATGTTGGGCCCATTGCTAATGGGCAACGATTCATAGAGATCGAGCACTAAGCGATATTGTTCGTAAAAGCCTACTTTTTCTAAGTTTTGACGAATAATAGGCTGGTACTCACGGCGCAGTTGGCCTTCCGTTTCCTGACGGAAAAAATCGGTAGCTGCTGTGTCGCCACCGCGAATAATACCTAGGGCGTCACGAACATTCATTTGTTTGATAGTCGCCACAAACAAATCGCCAGCCTTTAAAGCTGCTTGCTCAGCACCCTTATTCATTCTTGCTTCAAGTTGATCCACATGATTACCAAAACCAAACTGGCGCATAATTTTAGTAACGCTATTCAGTTGCTCTGGTAGCATAATTTTACGAGCTGCATCGTTGAAGTAACCACCAGGCTGCGATAGCGCATTAGAAGCCCTGAGACTACTAATTTCTAGGGTTTCTTTAACAGCATTCGCCAAATGGCCCTGGTTGTTGGAAGTGGGAGAAGTGGTGCTACTAGTTTCTCCCAATATTTCCTGCATATTGGCACAACCAGCGATGAGCACAGTAAAAAAGATGACCGAGATGAGGCGTTTCATAATTGTTCCTTTGTGGTGGTTACGGTTTCGCCATTGGCTATTTTAAGTGCTTATGAACGATGAAAAAACACTTTAGCGCATATTGGCATCATCTTCAGCTAAAGGCAGTGGTACACTGCTTGGTTCGTTAATGTTAATTAAAGTGAGGAAGAAGAGTGGCTTCTACATCAATGCTGAGGCTTTTGAGTGGCCGCCGGTTTCTGCCGTATTTTTTGACGCAGTTTTTTGGCGCTTTCAACGATAATATTTTGCGCCAGGCGCTCATTCTTTTTATTACCACCAGTGCGGTATCTCAATTTAGCGCCAACCTTTTAAACAACATTGCCCTTGCCTTATTTATCTTGCCTTTTTTTATGTTTTCGGGGCTAGCGGGGCAGTTTGCAGACAAATTCGACAAGGGCAAAATGGCTTTTTGGGTAAAAGTGACAGAGCTGCTGTTGATGATCTTTGCAGCCATCGGGTTTTACCTAGAAAGTTTATGGGGGGTAATGGCGGTGCTTTTTGCCATGGGGTTCCAATCTACTTTTTTTGGGCCAATAAAGTATTCCATTATGCCGCAACACCTAGCTGAAAATGAGCTAGTGGCCGGGAATGCCCTGGTGCAGCAAGGCACTTACGTCGCTATTTTATTAGGCTCCGTAATAGGTGTGTTGTTGAATGCCTCTTTTGCGCAACCTTGGTGGGGGCCTCTAGCGTTGATACTCATAGCGTTAAGCGGCCTACTTAGCAGTTATCACATTCCTTCTGCGCCTTCAGCAACACCTGCGTTAAAAATAAATTGGAACCCCTTTACTGAAACCGTCGCGGTAATGCGTTATGCAAGAGCGAATAAAGCTGTGTGGATTGCCGTGCTCAGCGTCTCTTGGTTTTGGTTTTTGGGGGCAGCGTATACCACTCAACTGAAGGTGTATGTGGATAATTATTTGCAGGCTGGCGAAACAGTGTATGCCTTGCTGTTGCTCGTTTTTTCTCTTGGAATTGGCGTTGGATCTTGGCTTTGCAAAGTGGTGTCTCGTGGCCAGTTGAAGTTGTGGTTAGTACCTTTGGGTGCTGTTGGTATAACACTCTTTGGGGTGGATCTTTTCTTCGCCTATCAAGCTATGCTGCATGAAAAGAGCGATACCATAGTTGGTTTTTTAGCTCTTCCTGGTGCTACGCGCTTATTGTTGGATTTGTTTTTGATAGGTGTGTGGGGCGGTTTTTATGTGGTGCCTTTATTCACTTATATTCAACAAGCAACAGAAGAAAGCTATCGAGCACGGGTTATTGCTGCCACTAATGTCATGAATGCTTTGTTTATGGTGTTGTCAGCAGTTTTTTCAATTTTGCTACTGAGTGTGTTAGGCCTTACCTTACCCACTTATTTTTTAGTATTAGCGTTATTGAGTTTTGGTGTCACAACCTTGTTACTCACACGTGTGCCTGATTTCCGCTTTATGGCAAAGCAGTAAACGTAAGGTGGCGTATAGCGGGTAGAGCATGGTTTGTGTCAAAATATATGTATAAAAGTTAATGAGTGAAAGGAAGCATTATGCTAGATCAAAACGAAATTGATTTATTCAGAGAAAACGTACGCCGCTACGTGGAGCAAGAGATTGTTCCACATTATGAGCAGTGGGAAAAAGATGAAATTATTCCCCGTTCGGTATGGAATGATATGGGTGAACAAGGGCTACTTTGTGTAGATATCCCTGAAGAATACGGCGGTTTTGGTGCCAATTTCCGCTTATCTGCAGTGGTGGTAGAAGAGTTTTCTCGCGCTGGTTGTGGCGGTTTAGCTTCCAATATTTCTGTGCACTCCGATATTGTTGCGCCCTATATTCTGCATTTAGGTACAGAAGAGCAAAAACAAACCTGGTTGCCAAAAATGGTAACAGGTGAAGCGGTGGGCGCTATTGGCATGACAGAGCCAGGTGCTGGCTCAGATTTACAAGCCATGAAAACCCGCGCTGATAAAGATGGTGAAGGCTATTCAATCTCAGGCCAAAAAACCTTTATCACTAACGGCCAACACTGTGATGTGATTGTGTTAGCAACGAAAACAGACCCTTCTGCGGGTAGCCGTGGAATGACATTATTTACGGTAGATACAAGCCTGCCTGGTTTTAGCCGTGGCCGTAATTTAGAGAAAATGGGCCATCACGCTGCAGATACTTCTGAGCTTTTTTTCCAAGATGTAAAAGTAGGCGCTGAGCAAATTTTAGGGGGAGAAGGCCGAGGCTTTGCTAACCTTATGAATGAACTGCCACGCGAGAGAATTATCTTGGCGATTGGAGCAGTGGCAGCTTGTGAAGGTATGTTAGAGCGCACTATTGAATACGTGCAAGAACGTAAAGCGTTTGGTGTGTCTGTGTCGCAGTTCCAGAACACGCGCTTTAAATTAGCCCAGCTACAAGCTGAAGTAGAAATTAATAAAGCCTTTATTAATCAGTCTATTGCTGCTTATGACAAGGGTGAATTAACCGCGGTGCAAGCGTCTATCGCAAAATACACCACCACCGAACTACAGTGCAAAGTAGCAGATGAGTGTTTGCAGCTACACGGTGGCTACGGTTATATGAAAGAGTACGCTATTTCCCGCGATTACGTGGATGCACGTATCCAGCGTATTTACGGTGGCACCAGTGAAATTATGCTAGAAATTATTGCTCGCGATATCTTAGGGCGCTAATACTAGCTGTAGGTTATAAAGTAAGAAAAGGCGTGAGTGCATCACGCCTTTTCTGTTTCTGCCATTCTCTTTTTGAGTGCTCGTAGCACAATTTGGCATTGATTGTGGCCATATTGAAGGATTTTCTCTTCTGCCGCTGCGGCATCTCTTTTTAAAACATTAACCAATAAGTTGTTGAAGGTAGCTAGCGAGGCTGCAAATTCAGACCTCTCCTCTTGCAGTGCGATATAGGAATATCGTTTTAAAAGAGGCATATAGCTAAGAATAGTTTTAGCCATGTAATCGTTGCGTGCAAAACGCATCATTTTGGGAATGAAACGAAACACCAGTTTATGTGCGCCGGCTATATCATTACGTTCATGGCACTCTGTTAGCTGTGGCAGCATTTCCACCAAATCGTCCAGCTCCCCTTCTTGCCAGTTGGTGGCTGCGCGTGCTGCAAGTTTAGAAAAAAGTAAAAAAACAAAATCGTAAAGCTCTTCAGCTTCCTTTTCGCTTACCCCGCAAACCCAACTTCCTCTTCTAGCCTTAATCACCACTAAGGATCTAGATTCCATTATTTTAAAGGCTTCTCTGAGTGAGTTAGTGCTTACTTTTAGTTGTTTTGATAGGGCTAGCTCGTTTAGCTTTTCACCGGGTAACAAGCGGTTAAAAACTATTTCTTCAGTAATATATTCAGCGATTTGGTCGCTGAGAGAAGTGTGTCTTAAAAATTTCATCTTGGCTCTTTTGACCTAATCAGTTGGCAGTACAGTGGCTTGTTTCTAGTGTATATAACTTGAATCGTTTGACAATTCAGGGGGTTGTTTATACTGTTACACTTACATCATCCAATGTAACAGTGGTGGTGTTGCTTATAACAGGAGAGCACCATGATTGAAAATGTAGATCCAAAAAAAATAATGATAGTAAAGAAATGGGGGTATCTCGTCTTTTGGGCGACGTTGCTTCCATTGCTACCTATAACTGCAAATTGGGGCTCTAACGGAGGGCAAAACTTCTCTGCATGGGCCATATATTTAGTTGTGTTCGGCATTATTCCTATCCTTGATTTCATCGTTGGAAAAGATCCTAGTAATCCTGATGAATTAACCGAAGTGCCTGCATTAAACGAAGAAAAAATATATCGAATATTTACTTTGTTAATGGCGCCAGTATGGTTTTGGGCATTGTATTACAGTGGCTCGGTGTTTGTGAGTAATGATTATAACTGGTTTGGGAAGTTAGGTTGGATTGTTTCTATAGGAACCATAGGTGGCATTATAGCTATTAATCTTGGCCATGAAATGACACATAAAGATCCCCGCTTAGAAAACTGGACGGGCGGATTGTTGCTAGCCTCTGTTTCGTATGCTGGTTTCAAGATAGAACACATTCGCGGGCATCATGTGCACGTTTCTACCCCTGAAGATGCTTCTTCTGCGCGTTATAACCAATCTCTCTACCCGTTTTTGTGGGGAGCCATTACTCGTAATTTTGTGAATGCGTGGCGCTTAGAACATCAACGTTTACGTAGAAAAGGATTAAAGCCCTTAAGTTTTCAAAATGAGTTGATTTGGTGGTACGGCATTACAGCGGCCATAGCAGTGAGTTTCTTTGTTTTATGGGGATGGCAAGGCGTATTGTTTTTCTTTGGGCAAAGTTTAGTGGCTGCTTTAACACTAGAGATAGTTAATTACATTGAGCATTACGGCTTACACCGTCGTGTACTGGAAAACGGGCGTTATGAGCGCGTTACTCCAGCGCATAGTTGGAACTCAAACTATTTTCTAACCAATATCGCGTTGTTCCAATTGCAACGCCATAGTGACCACCATGCTTATGCGAAGCGCCGCTACCAAGTGCTACGTCATTACGATGAAAGCCCGCAACTACCGGCAGGTTATGCTGCCATGTATGTATTGGCCCTCTTCCCGCCTTTATGGAAGAAAGTGGTGAACCCCTTAGTGGAGGCTTATTACGAAAATGAAATGGATCAGTTGTTTCGGGATAACAAGCGGGTGAACAACATTACTTCAACTGCTAGCTAATCGCTTTTAACAGCACAGTAAAGCCAGTTCAATATGAGCTGGCTTTTTTATTGGCGCCAAAAAAGTGGGGTGAAGAGAACCAGTAAGGTAAATATTTCAAGACGGCCAAGCAGCATGCCTAAGCACATCATCCATTTTGCTGTATTGCTCAAGTGGCTGTATCCATCAGCCACCCCATCAATACCTTGGCCTAAATTGTTTAGCGATGCTGCTGTGCTCGCAAAGGCTGTGCCGAAATCTAACCCTGTGGCCATAAACAGCATGGTGAATAAAACGGCGAGCATAATATAAATACCAATGAAGCCCCACACGGCTTGCATGACGGTGCTGCTCACGGCGCGGCTGCCAAATTGCACTGAAAAAACAGCGCTAGGGTAAATAAGTTGTTTAAGCTCGCGAAAGCTTTGGCGGAAAAAAAGCGCCACACGAATTACTTTAATGCCACCACTGGTGGAACCTGCACAGCCACCAATAAAACTGGTTAACACGAGGAAGTAAGGAAGAAAACTGGGCCATAAACTAGTGTCGGTACTCACAAACCCAGTGCTGCTACTGAAAGATAAAGCTTGGAAAATGGAATGGCTCAGTGTTGCGCTAGGGTTACCTTGGTACACGTTGTACGCGCTTAAACCAATGGTTAGTACTAATACATAGCCCATTAATAAAGTAACAAAACTACGGAATTCAGGGTCGCGTACATATTCACCAATACTGCGTCCGCGAAATACTGCGAAGTGAAGAGCAAAGCTGACAGACCCTAAAAAGATGAAAGTAGCACCAATCATATTGATCAGCGTGCTATCAAAATAAGCCATGCTATCGTCGTGGGTGGAAAAACCACCAGTGGCTACAGTGCTAAAACTGTGCCCCACCGCATCAAACCACGTCATCCCTGCCCAGCGGTAAAACAAAGCACATAAAACGGTGAATAGCACATAAATAAACCAGAGGGTTTTTGCTGTTTCTGCAATGCGTGGAGTGAGTTTAGATTCCTTCATAGGGCCCGGCATTTCGGCACGATAAAGTTGCATCCCCCCTACCCCAAGCAGCGGTAAAATGGCGATGGCTAAAACAATGATTCCCATGCCGCCAAGCCACTGCAGCTGCTGGCGATAAAATAATAAGGAAGGAGGAAGTGTATCTAACCCTGTAAGAATGGTGCCTCCGGTGGTGGTGATACCAGAGATAGATTCGAATACAGCATCGGTAACTGAGATGTGGAGGTCGGGGTTCAAAATAAAGGGCAACGAGCCAATAGAACCCAAAACAGCCCAAAACAGCGTCACAATCAAAAAGCCATCACGCGTTCTGAGCTCTCCTCGTCGGTTCCAAACGGGTAGCCAAAGGGCGAGCCCGAGTAAAAAAATAACAGCGAAAGCACTGGCAAAAGGTAGTTCACCACCATCTTCATAGTACCAAGCTAACAATGCTGGGGGCGCCATGGTGAAGCTGAAAATCATCAGAAGCACGCCTAGCGTTTTGGTGATCAATGCGTAGTGCATAGTCAGTTCATCCCTACAGGAAGGTGGCGCTTACTTGGAAGAGTTTTTCCACATTTTCGATGTGGCGCTTATCCACCACAAACAAGATAACTCTATCGCCTGATAAAATCGTGATGTTGCCTTGGCTAATAATTACTTCGCCATCTCTCACTATAGCGCCAATAGTGGTGCCTTCGGGAAGGTCGATGGCATCAATGCGGCGGCCCACCACTTTAGAGCTTCGTTTGTCGCCATGGGCTACGGCCTCTATGGCTTCTGCAGCTCCGCGCCTAAGTGAGTGCACACTAACTATGTCGCCGCGGCGTACGTGTGTGAGCAGTTGGCCAATGGTGGCTTGTTGTGGCGAAATAGCGATGTCGATATCGTGGCCTTGCACTAAATCCACATAGGCGGGGTTAGCAATCAGTGTCATTACTTTCCTTGCACCGAGCCGTTTGGCGAGCAAAGAAGACATCACGTTGGCTTCATCATCGTTGGTCAGCGCAATAAAAACATCGGTGTTTTCAATATTAGCGCGGAGTAAATGTTCTCTGTCTGTGGCGGTGCTTTGTAATACTAACGCACGAGAAAGATTTTCAGATAACCATACTGCGCGTTCAGCGGAGTGCTCAATTACTTTTACGGTGTAACGCTTCTCCAATTCTAACGCCAAGCGATATCCTACGTTGCCACCGCCTGCAATGATGATGCGTTTGTAGTGGGTTTCTAACCGGCCTAATTCACTCATCACCGCGCGAATGTGGTTTTTAGCCGCGATGAAGAAAATTTCATCATCCACTTCAATAATGGTGTGGCCAGTGGGCACGATGGCACGGTTGCGGCGATAAATAGCGGCCACTCGTGTATCAACACTAGGCATGTGTTGTTTTAATTCACTTAAGCGGCGCCCAATTAAAGGCCCACCATGGAAGGCCTTTACTGCTACTAGCTGAACCTTGCCACCGGCAAAATTTACCACCTGCAAGGCGCCAGGGTAGCCTACTAAGCGATGGATATAATTGGTAACGAGCTGCTCTGGGCTAATGATGACATCGATGGGAATGGCTTTGTTATCGAAAAGATCTTTATAGCGGCTATATTGCGATGATCGAATACGCGCTATTTTGGTGGGGGTTCGAAAGAGCGTGTGCACCACTTGGCAGGCGATCATGTTTACTTCATCGCTATTGGTAACAGCAATTAGCATGTCGGCGTCTTCAGCCCCTGCTTCAGCTAAAACACTAGGGTGTGAGCCATGGCCGGTGACGGTGCCAATATCAAAGCGATCGCTCAATTCACGCAATAACTGTGGGTTTTGATCAATAACAGTGATGTCATTTTTTTCACTGGAGAGGTTCTCAGCCACTGCTGAACCTACCTGCCCCGCGCCTAAAATAATTATTTTCACAGTTGTGCTCGTTGTTATGGCTTGCGAAGACGGGCTAAGTAAAAGCCATCATGTTGCCCTGCTTGCGGCAATAATTGCGCTCCTACTGATGCGCCCGCTAGGTTGTACTGTATGGGCGTATCTTCCTGTGCCTCTGGATGCTGGTCAAGGAAACGCTGAATTTGATGTTCGTTTTCTTGTTTTAAAATAGAACAAGTGGCGTAAACCAGAACCCCGCCAGGCGCTAACAAAGGCCATAAGGCATTGAGGATGTTTTCCTGTAACGTCACTAAGGCATCAATATCAGTGGGGCGGCGGTGCCATTTCACATCTGGTTGGCGGCGCAAAATGCCGGTGGCTGAGCAGGGAGCATCGAGCAAAATAGCATCGTAAAGAGGCCCTTGATGCCAAGCAGAGGGGGTGCTTGCATCGGCACACAAAATAGTAGCTTGTGCATTGAGGCGCGTTAAATTCTCTTGAATGCGTGGTAAACGGTTAGATTCACTATCAATGGCAGTTAAAGCAGCCTGTGGAAAAAGCTCAGCTATTTGGCTAGTTTTACCACCTGGTGCTGCGCAGGCATCTAAGAGGCGGCCATTAGCAGGTGCTTCGAGCAGTTGTACCGGCAGTTGTGCGGCCTCGTCTTGAACCGAGAAATCCCCTTCTGTGAAACCTGGAATACGTTCCACGTTAATAGCATCGTGTAGGTAAATCGCTTGGGGTGAAACAGCACCCTGAGAGGCGTCTAGGCCAGCGTTTTCTAAGGCCGTGAGTGCGCTAGTGATATTGTGGCGTAAAGGATTGAACCTTAATGTTAGTGGCGCTTGTGTGTTGCTGGCTTGAGCGATAGTGAGTGCTTGCTTTTCACCCCACTGGCGGCGCCATTGCTGCCATAACCAACCTGGTATGGAGTAGTTTATTTGCGGAATAAGGCTGCTGCGCCAAGTGGCAACATCAGTTTGCGAGGCTTTACGCAGAAGCGCATTAGTAAGGCCCGTGGCCCATTTTGCTCGCTGCTGCCGGCATAAGTCGGGGTAAGTGCTTACTATCGCGTGAGCGGGCCTATTTGTGAACCATAACTCATAAATACCCGCTAACAAGGTGAGGTGAATAGGCCATGCTTTAGGCTTGATGGGGGTGTTTAAGTGCGCCTGCAACCAGTGATTAAGTAAGTCATAGTGGCGGCAAACACCGAAGCAAAGGTCTGCCATAAGCCCTTTTTCTTGTGCGCTATGAAGGCGCTGCCGCTGTTGTTCTACCGCAGCTCTTAAACTGATGCCATTACCTTTTGCTGGCAATACGCGTGCCAATGCTTGAACGGCGCTAAGGCGCGGATTAAGCCCCATGAAAAACTTGCCCTACGGTGAACAGCTCAGCATGGCCGTTGATCACTTCTTGTGCGCTTAACTGGCGTTTGCCGGGAAGTTGTAATCGTGTAATGAGTAAGCTGTTATCACCACAAGCTACTTCGATGCCCTCTGGGCTAACCGAGATAATCTCGCCTGCTTTACCCTGCCCTTGGGCTTTAGTGGCCTGCCAAATACGAAGGGTTTGGCCGTTGTGTTCAGCCCAAGCCACTGGCCAAGGGTTAAAAGCACGTACTTGGCGCTCTAGTTCGGCGGCACTCTTATGCCAATCTAACGCCCCTTCTGCTTTGGTAAGTTTATGGGCGTAAGTGGCTTCCTCATCGTTTTGCACGCTTTGCTGAGCTAGAAAAGCCGGAAGTTCGTCTAACACTTCTACTAACGCTGCTGCACCTTGCTGTGCCACGCGTTGGTATAAACTGCCGCCTGTGTCGTCGGCATGTATAGGCGTAACGGTTTTGTGCAACATAGGGCCTGTATCTAAGCCTTCATCCATCAGCATAATAGTGGCGCCTGTCTCGTTGTCGCCGGCGGCAATAGCTCGATGAATAGGCGCGGCACCACGCCAACGTGGTAAGAGGGAGCCATGAACGTTAAGGCAACCATATTTGGGGATGGCTAACACTTCTGCGGGAATGATAACACCATAGGCCACCACTACTAACACATCTGGTTGCAGTGCAGCGAGTTGCTCTACTACGCTGGGTTCGCGCAGGTTTTGTGGTTGCCAAACAGGGATGCCGTGTTCCAATGCTAGTTGCTTAGTATCGTTGAACACCACTTTTTTACCGCGCCCTGCAGGGCGGTCGGGCTGGGTGATCACTTTAATAACATCATGTTGGCTCGCCAATAAAGCAGAAAGGCTTAATGCTGCGAAATCAGGGGTGCCTGCGAAAACAATACGTAGAGAAGACAAAGAAAACTCCTAAAAATTAAGCGTTTTGACGTTGCTGTTTTTCAATGCGCTTACGAATACGGTTACGTTTTAAACGGGAAATGTGGTCTACAAACAATTTACCATCCAAATGGTCCACCTCGTGTTGGATGCAGGTGGCAAGCAGCCCTTCGCACTCCATTTCGAAAGGCTCACCGTTTTTATCTAGTGCTTTAACGTGAACGCGCTCTGGCCTTTCAACTTTCTCGTAAAAACCAGGCACAGATAAACAACCTTCCTCGTAAGAGTCTAGTTCTTCAGTTAAGGGTGTGATTTCAGGGTTAATAAAAACCAGTGGCGTATCTTGATCCTCAGATACATCAATCACAAGGATGCGTTGGTGAACATTCACTTGCGATGCGGCAAGGCCAATTCCTTTGGCGTGATACATGGTTTCAATCATGTCATCGATTAAAGTGTGTAGTGCCTCATCGAATGTTTTTACTGGTTCGGCCACTGTACGTAAACGTGGATCAGGAAACTCTAAAATATCTAATATGGCCATGAATAT
The DNA here is from genome assembly GCA_035301485.1 of Alcanivoracaceae bacterium. GTDB lineage: Bacteria > Pseudomonadota > Gammaproteobacteria > Pseudomonadales > Alcanivoracaceae > CALEAR01. The sequence continues at coordinate 52,805 of DATGUF010000017.1, read as the reverse complement.
AATTCCAAAAGTAAATGACGTCTCATATAGTTGTGGTATTTTATGCTAGCTTGCTAGTATCGGTACATCTTGTAATAGGTATTGAGGCTAAACAAGGGTGTATAATACTACTTTGTGTGTGAAAGCGGTGCCTCAATGGTGCCAATTAAAAAAAACGAAAAAGGAAGGCGGCAATGCTAAGAAAAATCCTACGGGTTTTGATGGCTAGTGTTTTTTGGGCAGCAACTCTCGGGGTGGCCTTTGCAAATGTGTCTGTTAAGGAAGACTACCCAGACGAATACTACGTCAAAATTGGCGATACCCTATGGGATATTTCGGCCATGTTCTTGAATCAGCCGTGGCGTTGGCCAGAGATATGGTACAGCAATACGCAAATTCATAACCCACACCTTATTTATCCAGGCGATCGCATTTCCCTGCGCTATATAGATGGTAGGCCACAAATCGTTGTTAATGGTGGTGGCCCAGTCAAGCTTAGCCCATCTGTGCGCATTGAAGATCTCGGCGAGCCTATTTCTACCATTCCAATGGATGTCATTCAAAGTTTCCTCAAAGAAGCCCAAGTACTAACGGCGCAGGAAATTGAAGATGCCCCTTATATTCTTGGTGGCCAAAATAGACGCGTTATTTTTGGGCAAGAGGATGTGGTGCATGCGCGCGATCCAAAAACCTTGTGGGAAGACTTATTTGATACCTATGGCATTTATCGTGTAGGCCACCGTTATATTGATGAAGAAACCAACGAGATTTTAGGCTATGAAGCCATCAAAATTGGTGAAGCACAGGTGCAAAGCGAAAGCCAAGACATAGTGTCGATGCAAGTGAAAAAATCAGAAGAGGAAGTGCGAGCTGGGGATAAGTTATTCGTTACCCCGCCAAGCGAACTAACCGCTGGTTTATATCCGCGGGCACCGGAAACAAAGATTGAAGGTGAAATTATTCGTCTTTTCGGACGCTTAACCAGTGTTGCTCGCCACGATGTAGTGGTGATTAACCGCGGTGCACGTGAAGGGCTGAAGGTAGGTAATGTGTTAGAAACCTATCACAGGGGTGAGCATGTTCGCGACCCACAGCGCGCAGAAGTGGTGCGTTTGCCCGATACTAAATCCGGCTTAATTGTACTCTTCCATGTGTTTGAGAAGGTGTCTTACGGGTTAGTAATGGAATCTTACTTACCCATCTATAAATCGGATATTGTGAGAAACCCAGCTGAATAAGTAAGGGCACAGCAAACATAAAGCCAAGGCTTAACGCCTTGGCTTTTTTGTATGTGTTTACGGCCTATCTTGTGCGTTTTATCAGTTTGTTGTTGTGGGCCTAGAACACTAAGTGGGTGATGAAAGTGTTGGTTGTTTATATAAATCAATAGGTTACTGTTTTATTACTACGTAAAAGTGCGCCATGTAGTGGGTTGTTTTACCCATACTTATAAGCACTTAACGTTTGCAAAGAGACAGTTATGAAGCAGTTCTTGCTCGCCTTATCGTTGCGCTTTGGTGCGCACACCGATCGTTTAGGGAAGTTACTGGCTAACTGTGAAAACATAGCTAGTTTGCATGATAACCCTAGTTTGGTGGATGAGTATTTGCCCCCTAAGCGTAAAAAAGTGGTGAGTACGGTATCCACGTGGTGGCGTTGGTTGCAGCAAAGTGAATGGGATATTGTTGCTCTTAATGATGCCCCTTACTCTTCTTTGTTGGCCACTATTTCTAACCCGCCGGGGGTGTTGTACGTGCGCGGCAATGTGGCGTTGCTACAGCAACCCGCAGTAGCCATCGTAGGTGCGCGCCGAGCTTCACCAGAAGGGTTAATGCACGCGCGCCAGTTTTCCCAACAACTAACAAACTTAGGTTTTGTTGTGGTAAGTGGTTTGGCATATGGCATTGATAGATGTGCCCATGAAGGTGCGCTGTTATCGGGGCGCACCATTGCGGTGTTACCTAATGGGCCTGATGCCATGTATCCCGCAGCTCATAAAGGGTTGGCTGAAGAAATTGTGCGTAACGGCGGCTTACTAATAACAGAGTTTCCGCCTGGCATCTCTGCCATGCGCCCTTTTTTTCCACAACGAAACCGAATTATTAGTGGCTTATCTCTTGCCACATTGGTGCTGGAGTGTGCCCTGCCGTCAGGAACTTTGGTAACGGCGCGCCTAGCTTTAGAACAAGGCAGAGAAGTGTTTGCCATGCCTGGTGCAATTCATAACCCCATGAGTAAAGGCTGTCATTATTTGCTCAGAGATGGTGCTCACTGGTTAGAAAGCGTTGAAGATGTGTTAGAGCAGTTTCCGAGTTTTCATGCTTTGGCGCAGGTTGAAGCAGCGGCGCCAGAGGAAGAACAAGGAGTGTTGAAGTTTTTTATGAGCGGCGTTAATTATTTTGATGATTTACTAGAGCGTTCCGCCATGACAGTTGAAGAGTTGAATATAGCGCTAACAGAGTTGGAAATAGAAGGGAAAGTGCAGCGCATAGCGGGTGGTTATGGGCGTTGTTAGTAATTTATATGGGGGTTTTTCTTGCTTTAGGTGAGTAGGGTTTGGTAACTTTCATTCTTTTACCCCTACATAATATTGAGGCACCATCATGACAACGCCTTTCGTTGCTATTTTAATGGGTTCTGATTCCGACTTACCCCAAGTTCAGGTAACTATTGATACGCTAAAGAAGCTTGGTATCACAGTGGAAGCACGCGTAACTTCGGCCCATCGTACCCCAGAGCGTACGCAAGAATATGTGAAAGACGCTGAGCAGCGTGGTTGCCAAGTGTTTATTTGTGCTGCGGGTTTAGCGGCGCATTTAGCCGGTGCTGTGGCGGCTAATACTATTCGTCCTGTTATTGGTATTCCTGTTGAAACAGGCCCTTTACGCGGTGAAGACGCCTTGCTTTCCACGGTGATGATGCCTGGTGGTATCCCCGTGGCTACTGTGGCTATTGGCTCTGCCGGTGCTAAAAACGCTGCGTATTTGGCGGCGCAAATAATGTCTTTGGCTAATCCTGCCTTACAGCAAACCTTGCTAGAGGATCGCCAAGCCAACGCAGCAGCTGTGGCAGAGAAAGATCAACGTTTGCAAGACGCTCTCGCTAAATAAACTTGCCAGCATTAAAGGCGCTTTCGCCTCACACGTTAGCTGAGATACAGCAGGCTGCCACACTTATCCGTGCCGGTGGTGTGGTGGCTTACCCAACTGAAGCTGTTTATGGGTTGGGTTGCGATCCAGAAAATGAAGCCGCTGTGTTGCGTTTATTAGCGTTAAAAAATAGGCCCGTACATAAAGGCTTAATTTTAATTGCGGCTGATATAGCGCAATTAACTCCATGGATAGCTGTTTCGCTACAGCAACAAGAAACGATGTTAGCCACATGGCCCGGCCCTGTTACATGGTTGGTGCCCGCCACAGATAAAGTGCCGCACTGGGTGCGGGGCGAGCATCCCACAGTAGCTGTCCGTGTTTGCGGCCACCCTATTGCGCGTGAACTTTGTGCGCAAGTGGGTAAGCCCATCGTTTCCACCAGTGCAAATACCGCTGGTTCACCCCCCTGCCGTGTTAGCCAAACCGTGCAACAGCATTTTTCTCAACAATTGGATTATGTTGTTCAAGGTCACTGTAATTTAGCAGCTGAACCCTCTACCATTATGGACTTAGTAACTGGCGAAAAAGTACGCGGTTAAACGGTTTAATCAAACTTTCGTTGAAGGAAGTGTCATGTTTCAACTACCTGTTGAAGAAATAAAGGCTTATTTTCTCACTTTGCAAGATGAAATATGTGCAGCGTTGGAAGCCGAAGATGGGCTCGCTCAGTTTGAAGAAGACGCTTGGGAGCGCCCAGGTGGTGGTGGCGGCCGCACTCGTGTTATCACCAATGGCAATGTTATTGAAAAAGGTGGCGTGAACTTTTCTCATGTTTACGGAAAAGATTTGCCAGATTCAGCCACTGCAGCGCGGCCTGAGCTAGCGGGCCGTGGTTTCCAAGCCATGGGTGTGTCGTTGGTGATCCATCCTAACAACCCTTATGTGCCAACTAGCCACGCCAACGTACGTTTTTTCATAGCTGAAAAAGAAGGTGAGCCACCTGTGTGGTGGTTTGGCGGTGGTTTTGATTTAACGCCATTTTATGGGTTTGAAGAAGATGTAGTGCATTGGCACCAAGTGGCAAAAGACGCTTGCGATCCTTTTGGTGAGAATGTTTACCCTGAATATAAAAAATGGTGTGATGATTACTTCTACTTGCCCCACCGTGATGAAGCGCGTGGTGTGGGCGGGCTTTTCTTCGATGATTTAAACACCCCTACTTTTGAACATAGCTTTAATTTAATGAAAAGCATTGGAAATGCTTATCTACCAGCTTATTTACCTATTGTGCAAAAACGCAAAAACACGCCTTATGGCGAGCGCGAGCGAGAGTTCCAGTTGTATCGTCGTGGCCGTTATGTGGAGTTTAACCTTGTGCATGACAGAGGCACGCTGTTTGGGTTGCAGTCTCGCGGTAGAACGGAATCTATCTTAATGTCATTGCCTCCCCTTGTTCGTTGGGAGTATGCATGGCAGCCAGAAGAAGGTTCACCTGAAGCTGATTTGTACAACAAATTTTTACCACGGAGAGATTGGGTTAAATGACAGCACAATACGCAGTATTTGGCCAGCCGGTGAGCCACTCTAAATCACCTTTTATTCATCGCGCTTTTGCTGCACAGCGTTCTGAAACATTAACTTATGAGCGCATTGGGCCAGCAGAGGAAGATTTTGAAGAGGCCGTGCGCACTTTTTTTGCCGAGGGTGGTAAAGGCGCTAATGTTACGTTGCCGTTTAAAGAAAGAGCATACGCCATGTGCGACGTGCGTACCGAGCGCGCAGAAGTAGCACAAGCGGTTAACACTTTGTGGATGGAAGGCGACCAGCTACACGGCGATAACACTGACGGCCCAGGCATGTTGGCAGATATGGTGCGCCATAATAATTGGAAAATTTTAAACAAACGTGTGTTAGTACTCGGTGCCGGCGGTGCTGTGCGCGGGGTGTTAAATTGCATCTTTGATGCAGGCGTAAAAGAAGTGGTAGTGACTAACCGTACGCTCTCACGAGCAGAAGAATTGGCGCAGCACTTTTCAGAACGCGGTGATATTACAGCGGTGCCCATGGAAGATTTAGCTGCGCAAGAATCCTTTGACCTGATTATCAACGGCACAGCAGCAAGCTTAGCAGGTGCAGATTTAGAGCTGCCCGTTTCGTTGTTGGCAACAGGAGTGTACTGCTACGACATGATGTATGCAGCCAAGCCAAGCCCATTTTTGCAATGGGCTAGCGACCATGGTGCGTCTACGTCTGACGGCTTAGGTATGTTAGTGGAGCAAGCTGCAGAATCTTTTTATCGTTGGCATGGATGGCGCCCAGGCACTGTGTCTGTTATCCAAGCATTACGTGAAGAAGTGTCTTTAGTGTAAGCCCTTAGGTTGTGCTAGCGGTGCGATATTGCTCTTTTAGGGTGACGTAGTTAGCGGCAACATAAGGTAAAAACTCCAGTTCTTTTTGTGTAAGCGGCCGGACTGCCTTAGCGGGCCGGCCAACATAAAGGTAGCCGCTTTCTAAACGCTTGCCTTGCGCAACCAACGAACCTGCGCCGATGATCACATCATCTTCAACGATAGCGCCGTCCATAATAATAGTTTGCATGCCAATCATAACGCGGTGCCCTATTTTGCATCCGTGTATCATCACTTGGTGGCCAGCAGTAACATCCTCGCCTATTTCCACTCCAAACCCATCAGGATTAAAGGCTGAGGCATGGGTGACGTGGATTACAGCGTTGTCTTGGATGCTAGTGCGCGCGCCAATAGAAATGCTGTGCATGTCGCCACGCACGACAGCGCCTGGCCAAATGGAGGCATCTTCACCCAAGGTGACATCGCCGATCACTAATCCTCGCGGATGCACCCAACTTCTTTGTTTAAGTATGGGGGTGTGGCCGGCAAATGTTTCAATATTCATGGAAACTCCTTAGAAAGTAAGAGCGAGGGCTTGATAACACCCTATTGTGACCCTCATATTGAAGTTATCAACGTGAAAGTTTATCCAAGCCATTTGTGAGCAGAGAAAATTTATGTCAGATAATCCGTTAATTGATTTTACAGGTTTGCCCTCTTTTTCAAACATTAATGCGGAACATGTAAAGCCTGCGGTGGAGCAGTTAATTGCTGACGGGCGCAGCAAAATAAAAGCAGTGCTAGAGCAGCCAACAACTCCCACTTGGGCCACCTTGGTAGATGTTTTAGATGCAGAGGATGACAGGCTGAATAAGGCATTTAGCCCTGTGAGCCACCTTAATGGTGTGGCGCAAACAGAGGTGTTGCGAGAAGCCTATAACGCTTGCTTGCCCTTGCTCTCTGAGTACGGCACGGAAGTGGGGCAAAACCAAGCCTTGTTCGAAGCATATGAAACTCTTAAGCAAACCAGTGGAGAGCAACTTAACCAAGCGCAAAATAAATATCTTGAAAACACTTTGCGCGATTTTCGTTTATCTGGCGTAGCACTACCAGAGGATAAGAAAGCGCTGTTTATGGAAAACAGCAAGCGTTTATCGGAGTTGAGTTCACAGTTTGCCAATAACGTACTGGATGCCACCCAAGCTTGGAAAAAGCACATCACCGATGCAGATGAGCTAGCAGGCATGCCAGCGGTGGCCTTAGCGGGTGCTGCTGATAAAGCGCAAGAGGAAGGGTTGGAAGGATGGTTGTTAACCCTTGATTTTTCATGTTATTTAGCAGTGATGAGCCATGTTGAAAACCGTGCATTGCGTGAAGAAATGTACCACGCTTTTAGCACTAGAGCTTCTGAGCAAGGCCCTGATGCTGGGAAGTATGATAACAGCGCCATCATGAATGAAATTTTGCAGTTGCGCTCAGAGCAAGCCCAGTTGTTGGGCTTTAATAATTACGCGGAACGTTCTTTGGCCACTAAAATGGCATCGAATGCAGAGGAAGTACTGAGTTTCCTCCGTGGTTTAGCTAGCAAGGCTAAGCCACAGGCTGAAAAGGAGTTTCAAGAGCTTGAAGCTTTCGCTAAAGAACAAGGTGCACCAAGCCTTGAGCCTTGGGATGTGAGTTTTTGGAGCGAGCGCTTACGTGAAGAGCGTTACAGCATTTCTGAAGAAGAGCTACGCCCTTGGTTCCCAGCTGAAAAAGTGGTGCATGGAATGTTCCACGTGGTACATCAGCTGTTTGGTATAAACATTCGTAGAAAAGAAGGGGTGGATGTATGGCACCCAGATGTGAATTACTACGAGGTGTTTTCAGAAGAAGACGAGTTGCTTGCTGGTTTTTATCTGGATATGTACGCACGAACCGGTAAACGTGGTGGTGCCTGGATGGCTGATATGCAGGTGCGCCGTCGTTTAGCGGACGGAAGCGTACAGTTACCTGTAGCATTTTTAACGTGTAATTTTGCACCGCCAGCAGGTGGCAAACCGGGATTACTCACCCACGATGAAGTGGTGACCCTCTTCCACGAATTTGGCCATGGTTTACACCACATGCTTACAGAGCAAGAAGTGTCTGGCGTATCAGGTATTAACGGCGTGCCTTGGGATGCCGTGGAGTTGCCAAGCCAGTTTATGGAAAACTGGTGTTGGACACCGGAAGGCTTAGCTGAAATTTCAGGGCATTATGAAACAAACCAGCCCTTGCCCGCAGAGATGCTAGAGAAAATGCTCGCGGCTAGAAACTTTCAAAAAGGTATGTTCCTTGTGCGCCAGCTAGAGTTTGGCTTGTTCGATTTCCGCATTCACCATGAATACGAACAAGGTTTAGATATTCAGCAGGTGCTAAACGAAGTGCGTGACGAAGTTGCCGTGGTGAAACCCCCTGCTACAAATCGTTTCCAACATGGTTTTAGCCATATTTTTGCTGGCGGCTACGCAGCAGGTTATTACAGCTATTTATGGGCGGAAGTGTTATCAGCGGATGCTTTCTCTCGCTTTGAAGAAGAAGGTGTGATGAACGGTGAAGTGGGGAGAGATTTCCGTCGCTGCATACTTGCACAAGGTGGTAGCCAAGAGCCTCTAGCTTTATTCGTTCAATTCCGTGGCCGCGAGCCGCAACCAGAGGCGTTGTTGCGCCACAGTGGGATAGCAGCATGAGTGTGAAACGACAATTTATAGCAGGTGCTCGCTGCCCTGAATGCGGCGTGATGGACAAAGTACGGCGCTGCCAAACAGAAGATGAAACTTGGATGGAGTGTTTGGGCTGCGGTATGAAGCGCATGATGGATGATGAACCAGCGGAAGTTAGCGCTGAACCAGAAGCTGTGGAGCAAGCAGTTATTTGGAGAAAACTATAACAATAACAACCGCATAAAAATAACTGGAACTATATAAACCCCCTAAAATAACGGCCTAAGTGCCGCATAATTTTAGGGGGTTTTTTATTGGGTATTGGCCGCTAAAACCTAAGGCGAAGTATCTTCGCGCTTGTGCAAAAACTCCTTGCGCTATCTAATTGATCGCATGATCAATAAGGTGAGAAAACACACACGCACGCGTGGTCGGCCGAGCTCCAAAGCTGAGTCATTAGATCATGGTTTCTTGCTGCAGCAAGCGTATCGTTTGTTTGCAGAGCAAGGCTATGAGGGCACTTCGTTGCGCCAAATTGCACAACAAGCACAAATGAGTAGCAGCCTGATTAGCTACTGGTATGGCAATAAAGAAGGGCTGTGGCGAGCAGCTATCGAAAGTGAGCTTGAACCCGCTCATCAAGAGCAAATGCAAGCTTTAGATGCAGCCATTGCGGCCTCCAGTACTAGCACAGTGCATTGGCAAGATGTGTTGTTATCCATTGTGGAAAGGGTTTATCAGCGGCCGCATCTTATTAATTTAATGTTGCGTGCTTATGAAGAAGATAACGAGCGTGGGCGTTTTTTGCGGCAGCAGTATTTGCATGTGTTTTTGCAAAAACTAGAGACGTTGTATCGCAAAACATGCTCTCAGCAAGGCGTGGCGCCGATGTCGTCTACCACCCTTTATATGTGCCTACTAGGGATAACGCGTTTTGTGCTTCACCCCGGCATGTTGCAAGATTTCTTACCGTTAAACTTGGAGCAACCCGCACAACGCCAAGAGCTATTGCGCCAAGTGATCAATGATATTTTTCCTTTTAGTTAAGCCCGAACCCTTGGAGTGTTCCTACTATGTTGAAGAACAAAAAACTTATATATGGATGGCTGCTGAGCAGTATGTTTTTGTTGCTCACCGCTTGTGACACACAAGAGGATGAACAGGAACCAATACGCCCTGTGCGGGTGGTGGCATTAACGCAGAGTAACATCGTTCCAGAAATGGTGTTATCGGGCGAAGTGCGTGCGCGTGTGGAGTCTCGTTTGGGCTTTCGTGTACCTGGCAAAATCCAAGAACGACGGGTAGAGCTAGGCGACAAGGTTAAAAAAGGCGATTTAATTGCACGTTTAGAGCCAAGCGGTGAACAGCTCACCGTGCGTGCAGCTGAAGCGCGCGTGCAAAGTATTCGTGCCGATTTAAAACTCGCGCAAACGGAGCTTGAGCGCGTGCAAGCGTTACACCAAAAAGGTTATGCCTCCCCCACGGAGTATGATCGCTACAAAATTCAAGTGGACAATGCGAGAGCGGGTTTGCAGCAAGCTCAAGCCGATTTAAATATGGCCCGCAACCAACTTGAATACACACAATTAGTGGCGGATGAAAACGGTGTAGTAGTGCAAGTGGCGGCAGATGCTGGCGAAGTGGTATCCGCTGGCCAACCTGTGGTGCAGATTGCACGTGAAGATATTTTAGAAGTGGAAGTGTTTATTCCAGAAGATAAGAAAGCATTGGCAGAACAAGGCCAAGCAACGCTTACGCTCTATACTCTGCCTGATCAAAAGTTTGTAGGAAAGTTACGGGAAATTTCTGCTTCAGTGGACCCATTCACGCGCATGTTTAAAGCGCGCTATCAGTTTGTGGATGCCCCGAGCAATGTTGCACTAGGGCAGGTAGCTACGGTGCTGTTGTCTAGTGAACAGCAAATTACAGGATTAACGCTGCCACTGCGTGCTTTAGTGGGTAAAGGTGACGACACCCACGTGTGGGTGTTTAACGAAGAAACTGGAACCGTGGCGCTTACGCCCGTACAGCCGTTAGGTGTTTCTGGTAACAGCGTGATGGTGGCTGGGTTAGAAGTAGGTGCCCAAGTTGTTACGGCCGGTGTGCACGTGTTGGTGGAAGGCCAGCGCGTACGTCCAGTGGCGGAGAAATAATGATGGAACAAGCATCACGTTTCAATTTATCTCGTATCGCGATTCAGCACCCCGTACTCACTTTTTATTTTTTAATGGTATTGGTGGTAGCAGGTGGCCTCTCTTATTTTGCTTTAGGGCAAGATGAAGAGCCTCCTTTTAGCTTCAAAGTAGCTGCTGTGCGCGCGTTTTGGCCAGGTGCCACGGCTTTGCAAATGGCAGAGCAAGTGGCAGATAAAATTGAAGCCACATTGCAGGAGGTGCCCTATTCCCACCAAATACGAAGTTATTCAAAGCCGGGTGAAAGCACGTTTATTTTAGAGTTGGATGACAGTACGCCACCCTCTGAAATTGCTGAAACGTGGCACCAATTGCGCAAGAAAATGACGGCCATGGCAGGCACCCTACCCCAAGGAGTTCAGGGCCCGTTTGTTGATGATGAGTTCGGGGATGTGTTCGGGGTGATCTATGGTTTGTCGGCAGATGGCTACACTTGGAGTGAGCTGGAAGACTACGCAGACCAAGTAAGGCAGGCGCTATTGCGCGTGCCCGATGTGGCTAAAGTGGAGTTTTTTGGTAAACAGGCACGGCACTTGTACATCGAAGTGTCTGAAAAACGCCTAGCGCAGCTGGGTATCAGCATGCAGCAGGTGATAGAGGAAATAGAAAGCCAAAACCAAGTGACCCACGCAGGGGTGTTGCGCACGCAGGAAGAGGATTTGCAGGTTCGAGTTACGGGGCAGTTTTCTGCCGTGGAAGAACTGGCCATGATGCCGCTGCGCTTAAATGGCCGTGCATTTCAACTGCAAGATATTGCAGAAGTTTATCAAGGCTATTCAGACCCGCCCGATCCTAAAACACGTTTCCAACAAAAAGATGTGGTGGCCATTGGTGTGTCTATGGCTAAAGGTGGCCATATTATTCACTTAGGTAAAGCCCTGAAAGAACACGAGCGTGTGATTAAGAGCATCTTGCCGGTGGGTATTGAACTGCACCAAATTCAAAATCAGCCTGAGGTGGTACGCCGCTCTATCCGTGAGTTTTTGCAGGTGCTCATGGAAGCACTCATTATTGTGCTTGGGGTGAGTTTTGTGGCTTTGGGGTTAAAACGCAACCCTTTACGCATTGATGTAAGGCCGGGTTTAGTAGTGGCGCTATCGATTCCCACCGTGTTGGCGATCACCTTTTTAGTGATGCGACAGTGGGGAATCGACCTACATAAAGTATCTTTAGGGTCGCTCATTATTGCCCTCGGCTTAATGGTGGACGACGCCATTATTATTATCGAAATGACGGCGCGTAAACTGGAAGAAGGTTACGATCGTTTTCGGGCGAGTACCTTCGCCTACTCTGCCACAGCTATGCCCATGTTAACGGGTACTTTGATCACCGCGGCAGGTTTTTTACCCATCGGTATGGCTAGCTCTGGGGTGGGTGAATACGCCTTTGCTATCTTTGGTGTTACCACAGCGGCCGTTCTTATTTCTTGGTTCGTGTCTGTTTATTTTGTGCCCTTCCTTGGGTTTTATCTTCTCAAAGAAAGAGCAGACCGCGGCGAAGAATATTTCGATGTTTTTGATAGCCCCATGTACCGCCGTATTCGCAAAGCAGTGTATTGGTGCGTGCTGCACCGTCGCACCACCATTACGTTCACCCTATTAGCTTTTGTACTCGGCTTAGGCGGGTTTAAAGTAGTGGAGAAACAGTTCTTCCCTGAATCGAACCGCCAAGAAGTGTTATTAGACTTGTGGGCACCAGAGGGAACGTCTTTTGCAGCGATGGAAGATACGGTACATCGAGTGGAAGAAGAGTTAGCAGCCATAGACGAAATGGGCACTATCACCTCTTTTGTGGGTTGGGGTGCACCACGTTTTTATCTCTCTTTGGATCAAATATTCCCGCAAAGTAATGCTTCACAACTTATTCTCACCCCTAGCGTAGACGACATTGAAGTACGTAATACCATGCTAGATAAAGTGAGCCATACCTTGAGTGAACGGTTTCCAGAAGTGCGCGCTCGCGCACGGTTTTTGCCCAACGGGCCGCCGGTTAACTACCCTGTTCAGTTCCGTATTGTAGGGCCGGACCATGAAGTGGTACGCAGCCTAGCAGATGAAGTGTTAGCGGTGATGGAACGTGATCCCGATTTGCGCGGGGTGAACGACAACTGGAACGAGCTAGTGAAAACATTTCGTTTAGAAGTGGACCAAGCTAGGGCGCGTGCACTAGGGGTGTCCTCGCAAATGCTTTCTCAGGCCGCACAAACGCTGTTAACGGGTGTGGCCGTGGGTGAGTATCGAGAGAATAATCGCACCTACCCTATTACCTTGCGCCAACCAGAAGAAGAACGCGGTTCTTTGGAACGGTTAACCAGTGCTTATATGCCCACTATGACGGGGCAATCGGTGCCTATTTCGCAGGTAGCTAAGGCCGATTTTGCTTGGGAACCAGGCGTGGTGTGGCGCCATAACCGTGATTTTGCGGTAACGGTTCAAGCTGATGTGCGCCCTGGTATTCAAGGCAATACGGTGGCCGAGCGTTATGAGAAAGAGCTACAACCTTTTGCAGAAAACTTACCACCAGGATATCGCTTGATTACAGCAGGGATTATTGCTGAATCGGCAAAGGGTGAAGATTCTATTATGGCGTGGGTGCCGTTGATGTTATTCATCATGTTTACGTTACTGATGTTTCAGTTGCGTAGCTTCTCGCGCAGCTTCCTTGTATTTATCACCGGGCCGTTAGGTATTGTGGGAGCAGTAACAACGCTCATTCTGCTGAATAAGCCGCTAGGATTTGTGGCTTTCTTGGGCATTATTGCACTTAACGGCATGATCATTCGTAACTCGGTTATTTTGGTGGATCAAATAGAGCAAGATATCGCGGCAGGCAGAGAGCAGTGGCAAGCCGTGGTGGATTCCGCCGTGCGCCGCTTCCGCCCTATCACCCTAACAGCCATTACTGCTGTGTTAGCTATGGTGCCCTTGGCGCGTAGTAACTTCTGGGGGCCTATGGCGGTATCGATTATGGGAGGCTTAATGGTGGCCACAGTGCTAACCCTCCTCTCTTTGCCAGCTATGTATGCTGCTTGGTTCCGCATTAAGGTGCCCAAGGACGCAAACCTATAGTGAGAAAGCTCCCTAGCCGAAGCTTTGGCTAGGGAGTTGAAATTATCCAACGCTGCCCCCATACCTATGGCATTCCCGATACCCAACAGTGATGGATAGGTGTTCGTAACATGACAAACACAGTACAAACAAAAACCCATGAGTTTCAAACAGAAGTAAAACAGCTTCTTCACCTCATGGTGCACTCTTTATATTCCAGTAAAGAAATTTTCTTGCGTGAGCTTATTTCTAACGCCTCTGATGCTTCCGACAAGTTATCCTTTGAAGCGCTACAAAATGAAGCGCTGTTTGAAGGCGATGGCAGCATGGCCATTTGGATTGAGCCCGATGAAGAAACCAATACCTTAACAATTCGAGATAAAGGTATTGGTATGAGTGAAGAAGAAGTGATCGCTAACTTAGGGACCATCGCGCGCTCTGGTACCGCAGAGTTTTTAAAGCAGTTGAGCGGCGATGCAAAAAAAGATTCACGCCTAATTGGCCAGTTTGGTGTGGGTTTCTACAGTGCCTTTATTGTGGCCGATAAAGTAGAAGTGTTTACCCGCCGTGCTGGGGCACCTGCTGCAGAAGGGGTGTACTGGAGCAGCCAAGGTGATGGTGAGTTTGAATTAGGCCAACAAGAACAAGCAGAGCGCGGTACGCGCATTGTGTTGCACTTGCGTGAAGAGGAAAAAGAATTCCTTAGCTTGTGGCGCTTGCGTGAGCTCGTAACGAAGTACAGCGACCACATCTCTTTACCGGTGATGTTGCCTAAAGAGGCTGAGGGTGAAGAAGAAAAAGAAAGTGTGGAGTGGGAGCAGGTTAACAAGGCAACAGCCCTATGGACCCGTGCCCGTAATGATATTTCCGACGAAGAGTATCAAGAGTTTTATCAGCACCTTTCCCACGATTTCGGCCCTGCCCTTACGTGGTCACATAACCGCGTGGAAGGTACGCTCGATTATACTTCGCTGCTTTATGTACCAGAGAAAGCGCCCTTTGATTTATGGCAGCGTGATATGGCACATGGCTTAAAGCTTTATGTGCAGCGTGTTTTCATTATGGATGAAGCGGAACAGTTTTTGCCGCTTTACCTACGCTTTGTGCGCGGGATTGTGGATAGCAACGATCTATCATTAAATATTTCCCGTGAAATTCTACAAAATAACCGCACTGTTAACTCGCTAAAAACAGCGCTGACTAAACGTGTGCTCTCCATGCTAGAAAAACTCAGCAAGGATGAAGAGAAATACCAAACGTTTTGGGATGCTTTTGGTAGCGTGTTGAAAGAAGCACCAGCAGAAGATTTTGCTAATCGTGAGCGTGTGGCTAAATTGTTTAGGTTTGCAAGCACTCACACTGGCGAAGAGGTTCAAAACGTAAGCTTCGAAGCTTATAAAGAGCGGATGCAGGAAGGGCAAAAAGCAATTTACTATCTGGTGTCCGATAGCCATCAAAATGCCTTAGGAAGCCCGCATTTAGAAGTGTTTAGAAAGAAAGGCATCGAAGTATTATTGCTCTCAGACCGTATTGATGAGTGGGCCATGGGGCACTTCACAGAGTTTGATGGCACGCCTTTGCAGGATATTTCTAAAGGCCAGCTTGATCTAGGCGATTTAGAAGATGAAGCGGATAAAGAAGCACAAAAAGAAGCGGATGAGAAGTTAGCACCTCTCACTAAACGCATTGAAGAGCTGTTAAAAGATGATGTGGCGGGAGTGCGCACCACGCATCGTCTCACAGATTCACCAGCCTGTTTAGTGGTGGGTGAGTTTGATCTCGGTATTCAAATGCGTCAAATCTTAGAGGCCTCAGGCCAAGAAGTGCCCGATAGCAAGCCAACGCTAGAAATTAACCCTCAGCACCCATTAGTGGAGCGTTTGCAAGAGGAGCAAGCGGAAGATCGCGTGGAAGATTTGATTCATGTGATCTACGAACAAGCTCGCTTAGCAGGGGGTGAAAACTTAAAAGATGCGGCTGCTTATGTGTGTCGTATCAATAAGTTATTGCTTGAATTGTCTGTGTAATACAGGCGCTAAGCGACCAACAATAGGGGTGCCTAGTGCGCCCCTATTTTGTTAGGCTTGCTGCAACAATAGGAGGTTTTATGGAATTACCAATCCAATACATTGAGCCCGTTTTCCGCCCGCCTAGTGAGGGGCGCTCCTTAATTTTGCCCGTGACTAACGGTTGCTCTTGGAACCAGTGCACTTTTTGCGATATGTACACACAGCCGCAAAAGAAATTCCGCGCGCGTAAAGAAGAAGAGGTGTTGGAGGAAATTCGCCGCACGGGGGAGCAGTTTCAAATGCGCCGCGTGTTTTTAGCAGATGGCGATGCCATGGTGCTGCCTACTCATCGTCTGTTACGCATTTTGGAAGCTATTCGCGAGCACATGCCCACCGTAGAACGCGTGACCTCCTATTGCTTGCCGCGCAACTTGAAGCGCAAATCCGTGGAAGATCTAAAGGCCTTAAAGGAAGCGGGTTTGCAAATGCTTTATGTGGGGGCGGAATCTGGCGATGATGAAGTACTCCAACGTGTGAATAAAGGAGAGACCTATGCTTCCACCAAAGAGGCTTTGTTAAAGGCGGGTGAAGCGGGTATCAAACGCTCGGTGATGATTTTGAATGGCTTAGGCGGCCGCTCCTTAACCGAGCAGCATGCGCTTCATTCGGCGCAGTTAATGAATGCCACACAACCTGAGTATGTTTCCACGTTAGTGGTGAGTTTCCCTTTGGGAATGGAGCGTTTTAAAGCAGCATTTCCCGATTTTGAGCCCTTAAACCAGCATGAACTCTTTGTAGAGATAGAGCGATTCTTATCGGCATTAGAGCTCGAAAACACAGTTTTCCGGAGCGACCATGCTTCTAATTATTTGGTGTTAAAAGGGGTGCTTGGGAAAGATAAAGACGCCATGTTAGAAAAAGTGCGTACCGCCATCGAAACACCCAATAGAATTCACTTGCGGCCTGAATGGGCGCGTGGCCTGTAAAGTTAAACCTCTGCGTAGTCCTGTTTGCCTTTCAGCCAACGATGGATGAGTGCCTGTGCGGTGTCTGGTTGCTGTTGCCATATGGTATTGGCGAGCTCACGTGCGGGCGCTATTTTTTCCTCATCACGCATTAAATCAGCAATACGAAACACTAAATCTCCGGTTTGGCGTGTGCCGAGCCACTCTCCCGGGCCGCGTAAGCGTAAGTCTTCTTCAGCTATTTCAAAGCCGTCTGTGGTGCGTCGCATCACCCCTAGGCGTTGTTTGGCGGTGTTTGAAAGCGGGGGGTGGTAAAGCAGGACGCAATAGCTTTGCCCCTGCCCTCGCCCTACGCGCCCGCGCAGCTGGTGTAGTTGCGAAAGCCCTAAGCGCTCGGCGTTTTCAATCACCATTAAACGTGCATTGGGTACATCCACCCCCACTTCAATAACGGTGGTGGCCACTAATAAATGTGCATCACCTTGGGCGAAAGCCGCCATGCGTTTGGCTTTCTCCTCAGCAGATAAACGGCCATGCACTAAAGCGATGGTGAGTTCTGGCAGGGCCTCTTGTAGCTTGGCATAGCGCTCTTCGGCTGCTTGGGCTTGTAGGCTTTCTGATTCTTCTATCAAGGTGCACACCCAGTAGGCTTGAGCGCCCTCCTCTAACACGGTGGCACGGATGCGTTCTGCTACCTCGAGCTCGCGTTGGTTGGGGATAACCACGGTTTGAATGGGTTGGCGGCCAGGTGGTAGTTCATCAATAACCGAGCTGTCGAGGTCGCCGTATAAACTCATGGCTAGTGTGCGTGGTATAGGAGTGGCGGTGAGCGCTAGCTGATGGGGCGTTTGCCCGTGTTGGCGGCCTTTTTCACGTAGAGCGAGGCGTTGATCGACGCCAAAACGGTGTTGTTCATCAATAATAATTAAGCCTAATTGGCGATAAACCACAGCCTCTTGGAATAAAGCATGAGTACCCACCACGATGGGTAAAGTGCCTGCAGCTAGTTGTGCTAATACCCCTTTCTTGTCGCTGGTTTTCATGCTGCCGGAAAGCCATCCCACCTGTAGAGATAACGGCCTAAACCATTGTGTAAAGTTTTGATAGTGCTGCTCTGCGAGCAACTCGGTGGGTGCCATGAGCGCCACTTGGTAGCCCGCTTCAATGGCGGCTAAGGCAGCGGTGGCAGCCACTAAGGTTTTTCCTGAGCCCACATCACCTTGCACGAGCCTGAGCATGGGTTGGCCTGACGCTACATCAAGATGAATTTCATTGATAACACGCTGCTGGGCGCCTGTTAGTTGGAAAGGCAGCCTTTGCAGGAGGCGTTGGTACAAAGAGGTGCCAGTGAACACAGGCGCTTGTTGTTGGCGCTGTTTGGCGCGCCGTTGTAGTGCTCCGAGTTGGTGAGCGACCAGTTCCTCTAGTACGAGGCGCGCAATGGCTGGGTGGCTGCCGTCTAGCAAGCTAGAAATAGAGGTGTGTGGCGCAGGCTGATGCAAAGTGAGCAATGCTTCTTGTAGGCTCGGCAGCTGTGTTTGTTCCAAGGGCAGCAAATCACGAGGTGGGAACTGCTGCAGTAGCCTTAACCCCTGTTCTACTAGGAGGCGCAGGTTTTTTTGGTGTAGCCCTTCCGTGCTGGGATAAATAGGGGTAAGTGTTGGCGCTAAAGGCGGCAAAGCCCCCTCTTCGTCTAGCTCAAATTCAGGATGGTAAAATTCTAGGCCTGTGGCCCCTATTCTCGGTTCGCCATATATACGAATGGTGCGCCCAGCAGCGAGGCTGTTTTTCAGTTGGGCGCCAAAATGATAAAAACGTAACCCTATTTGCCCACTGTGATCACGAACTTGGCACAGTAAGCTGCGCCGTCTGCCAGGCATAATACTGGTATTAACAATTTGCCCTTCCACTACCACATAGTGTTCGGGCCTTAACTCTGCAATAGGTACCACGCGTGTGCGGTCTTGATAACGATGCGGCAGATGAAAGAGTAGGTCTTCCACTGTGTGGATGCCTAAATGAGCTAAACGTTCAGCGGCTTTTGGCCCCACTCCTTTAAGTTGAGTAACACTTTGTGCTGCCAATTCGTTGATGTAATGGGAGTTATTCATACACAGCCTGTGGATAACTCTGTGTGTAACATTGGATAACTACGCATTTGCTGTGGGTAACTCGTTATTAATGGTAATAGTACGCACAGCTTGGCGTAACACCTCTATGGCTTTAGGGCGTGGGAAGCTATCGCGCCACACCAAAGCAATGGTGCGTTGCGGCGATGGATCCGTGAAGGGTCGAATCACGAAATCCTCTTGATGATAACCACGTGGGGTTAGTGCAGAACTCGGAAGCACAGTAATACCCAACCCTCCCGCCACCATATGGCGTAAGGTTTCTAAGGAGCCGCCTTCTATTTGCACAAGGTTTTTTTGCCGTTCGGAATCAATAGCTGGGCACAGTTCTAGCACTTGGTCGCGGAAGCAATGGCCTTCGCCCAGCAATAACAAAGTTTCATCCAATAACTGCTCAGGGCGAATCGCTTCTTGTTCTTTCCATGGATGGTTAGCGGGTAATAATACGGAGAAAGATTCTTCGTACATTTGCGCACGCACTAAGCCGCCGCCAGAAAAAGGCAGGGCCACGATAATGGCGTCGAGTTCACCTTGGTCTAGTTTTTGCCGCAGTACGTGGGTGTAGTTTTCTTCGATGAACAAGGGCATGGTAGGTGCAGCAGCGCGTACCTTTGGAATCATTAAAGGGAAAAGGTAAGGTGCAATGGTGAAAATGGCACCAATACGCAATGGGGAACTAATTTGATCCTTGTGGCTAAGTGCCATTTGTTCGAGGTTTTCTACTTGTTCCAGAATGCGTTTTGCTTGAGCAATTAAAGGAATAGCTTCTTCGGTGGCGCGAATTTCTCGTGGGCGGCGCTCAAACAAGGTAATTTGTAAATGCTCTTCAAGTTTACGAATCGCTGTACTAAGTGTGGGTTGGCTTACATTGCAGCTTTCAGCCGCACGGCCAAAATGTTTTTCTTGTGCTAATGCCACTAAATATCGCAATTCTGTCAAGGTCATAGTTAGCCCCAGTGAAACGTAGATGGGTTGAAGCGCGGCTCAACCAACAAGAATAGAAGCACACTTGATACAGTGCGGCATGAATTTTTTCAACCGTTTCGCTTCCCAGTGAAACCGTATGATATAGGAAGGCACTCCATGGCACATGTTTTGATGGTGGGGCTAGGCCAGCTTGGCAGCCCATTAAGTGAAAAATTGTTGGCGTTAGGTCATCAAGTAAGCGCGATACGCCGAGGCAGTGAAGCACCTGCTGGGGTGCATTTGTTGCAGCAGGATTTATTGCGGGTGCCAGTAGTGCAGCTACCGAGTGAGCCTGTTGATTTGATATACATTATTGTGACGCCCGCAGCACGCAATGCTTTGGCGTACGAAGAGGCTTTTATTACCTTGCCGCAGCGTGTGCTAAGTGCGGTGGCCGCGCAGCAGCCAAAGATTCCGCCTGTTATTTTCGTTTCTAGCACGGCAGTGTATGGCGATGGCGCGCAGGTGGTGGATGAAGATAGCCCCACGGATGCCACCACATTTAATGGCCAAGCGTTGATTAGGGCTGAGCAGCAAATTCAGCAAATGGCACCAGCCACAGTGGTGCGTTTTTCTGGTATTTATGGGCCTACGCGCCGGGGCCGTGTGGCCTTGGCAAAACGTTTGTTAACACACCCGCAAGAGGCACCTGTGGCACGTTGGAGTAGCCGTATTCATAGCGATGATGTAGTGGGCTTGTTGTTGCATTTAGGCCAACGTTGGTTAGCCCATGATGCGCCTCCCGCTGTGGTGGTAGGCAGTGATCAAGAACCTGTGGTGAATGTGGAGTTATTGAATTGGTTAGCAGAACAGCAGGGTGAGCACTTGGGGTTAGCCTGGCAACAGGCACAAGGTAGGCCTGTGCGCAGCCGTTATATAGAAGAAGGGCACTACTTGTTGCAGTACCCTAGTTTTCGAGAGGGGTATAGCCTTAGCTAAGCACCATGATGGCGTCCATTTCCACGGGGGAATCTTTGGGTAATGATGCCACGCCCACAGCCGCTCGTGCTGGGTAAGGTTTAGCAAAGTATTCTTCCATTACGCCATTCACCAGTTGGAAGTTGCTGAGATCGGTAAGGTAAACATTGAGCTTAACAATGTCTTGTAATGTGCCGCCAGCAGCCTCACAAACCGCTGCTAGGTTATCAAAGATACGACGCACCTGAGCTTCCATGTTGCCTTCAACTAGCTCCATGGTGGCTGGGTCTAGTGGGATTTGGCCACTGAGGTAAACGGTGCCGCCAACTTTAACAGCTTGGGAGTACGGGCCAATGGCCTCGGGTGCTTTGTTGGTACTAATGGTAGAGCGGTTCGACATAGTGGGTCCTTATCCATTAGCCGGTAATGCGGCCAATGCGAATAACTGTTTCGTTCTTTCTTAAACGTTTAATAATGCGTGCAAATTGAACGCGGTCTTTAACCGAAATGGTAATTTCGATGACTGATACCATGGCATCTTTTTCTGTCATGGTGATGGTTTCAATGTTTGATCCCATTTCTGAAAAAGTGCTAGCTAAGGTGGCAAGCACTCCTTTTTTATTTCTTAGCTCCATGCGTAACCCAGCGCTAAATACTTGTTCTATATCATTTTCCCAATAGAGCGCCAAGCATTTCTCAGGGTTGCTGCGTAGTTCGGCGAGTAGGTTATTACAGTTGTCGCGATGTACGACGATGCCGCGGCCAGAGCTAAGGTGGCCCATGATACCGTCTCCTGGCAATGGGTAGCAGCATTTTGCATAGGTCACCAACATGCCTTCTGTGCCGCGAATAGCAAGTGGGGTGCTAACTTCGAAAGAAGGAAGCGATTCCGCTGCCGAAAGATCGCGAGCCACTAAGGGGGCGAGGCGGTTGCCTAGCCCAATGTCCTCGAGCAGTTCATCCACGGTGCTGTAATGATGTACGCTGAGCTCCTCTTGGATGCGCTCTTCATCTATTTCATCAAGTGTGAGGCGGTAAACACTCAGTGCTTGGTTGAGCAAACGCCCACCTAGGTAGATGGAATCTTCGCGTTTTTGGTTCTTTAAGTGATGACGAATGCTAGAGCGTGCCTTGCCCGTGACCACAAAGTTAAGCCAAGTGGGGTTTGGTGTGGCTGCTTTGTCTGTCATGATGGTGACAGTTTGGCCAGAGTGTAAGCGTGTAGACAGGGTGGCGGGGTTGCCATCAATTAAGGCGCTAGTACAAGTATTTCCCACCTTGGTGTGTACTGCATAGGCGAAGTCTACAGGTGTGGCATCTACAGGTAACTCTTTGATTTCGCCCTTAGGAGTGAAAACATAAATTTCATCGGGGAATAAATCCACTTTTACGTTTTCAATAAACTCCATGGAGTCGCCCGCTTTTTGCTGCATCTCTAATAAGCGGCCCATCCAAGCTTGTGCACGGCTATTGGAGCGGGCAGCACTTTCGCCCTCGTCTGATTTATAAAGCCAATGCGCAGCAATACCATTGTTTGCCATGGCTTCCATTTCTTCAGTGCGAATTTGAATTTCAATGGGCACGCCGCTGCGTGCTTTTAACGTGGTGTGCAAGCTCTGGTAGCCGTTGGCTTTAGGGATGGCGATGTAATCCTTAAAGCGGCCGGGAATGGGGGTGAAGTAGTTGTGTACGACACCAAGAACACGGTAACAAGTGTCTACTTTATCCACCAAAATGCGGAAACCATAAATATCCATGATTTCGTCGAAGGCTTTGTTTTCTTCCTTCATTTTGGTGTAGATGCTGTACAGGTGCTTTTCACGAGCAAGAATGCGCGCTTCAATGCCCTCTTCTGCTAAGCAGTTTTCAATGGTGTCTTTTAAGGTACTAAGAAACTCGCGCCGGTGCCCGCGGGCAGCTTTCACGGCATTGGCAATCATGCGTGAACGCATGGGGTGAATGGCGTTAAAGCCCAAATCTTCGTATTCCACTCGCATGTTGTACATGCCTAGGCGGTTAGCAATGGGGGCATAAACCTCCAAAGTTTCCATGGCTATGCGAGCGCGTTTGTCTGGGCGCATCACGTGCAGCGTACGCATGTTGTGCAAGCGATCCGCCAGTTTAACGAGGATGACGCGGATATCTCGCGTCATCGCGAGAATCATCTTCCGTAGGTTTTCAGCCTGCTGTTCTGCTTTGGATTCGAATTTTATTTGGGCGATTTTAGAAACGCCATCCACTAGCTCAGCCACTTCAGGGCTAAATTCACGAGCCAGTTTTTCTTTGGTAACCCCAGTGTCTTCAATGACGTCGTGCAACATGGCAGCCTGCAGGCTTTCATGATCCATGTGCATGTCGGTAAGAATGTGGGCTACAGCGAGTGGGTGGGTGATGTAAGGGTCACCAGAGCGTCGGTACTGACCTTCGTGGGCAACCTTCGCAAATTCGTAGGCGCGCACCACTTGGGCGATCTGTTCTTCGCTTAAATAACTGGATAACCGTTTTTCTAAATTTCTAATAGAAGCCAAGGCGCGCCTATCCGTTAACTAAAGTCTGAGAAGTGAACCTCTTAGACTAAGGTTTAGCGCGCCTCATGTCTATCATTAGGAAATGAAAAGCTAGAAGGGGCTGGCAGAGGTTTAATTAGTTGCTAAAAGATTCGGTGAGTAACGCTAACTCATCAATTTCGCTGCTGCCGTCAAGCATGTCGTTTTCTAGGCTGTCAGCGGTGACCAAACCTTCTGCAATTTCACGCAGTGCCACCACAGTTGGCTTGTCGTTATCCCAAGGTACACGTGGTTCCTTGGTGCCGGCTTGCAGGGCATGCGCACGTTTGCTGGCCACTAATACTAACTCAAAGCGGTTATCTAATTTTTCTAGACAATCTTCAACGGTAACTCGTGCCATGGTGTGGATACCTCTATGGAATTAAAAAGCGGCTAAAAATATAGCGATAGGCGCTGCAGCATACTGAAACGCGCCTGTTTTATCAATGGCTACGGTGTGGCCAGCAGGTTTTGCAGTGTCTCCAACTGGGTTTTCTGCTGTGCAGAGCTTTTTAAACGATTAGCATGGATAATAGCGGCTAAATCGTTAACGCTAGCTTCAAATTCATCGTTCACCACAAGGTAGTCGTATTCGTTGTAGTGAGCGATTTCCGCTTGTGCGCCTGCAATGCGTTGTTGAATTACTGTGTCGCTGTCTTGGCCGCGGCTGCGTAAACGCCGTTCGAGCTCATCGATGCTAGGCGGTAAAATAAATACTCCTATGGCTTCGGGTGCTAAACGCCGAACTTGTTGAGCGCCTTGCCAATCAATTTCTAAAATAACATCTTTGCCTTGTTGGCGTTGCTCATCTACCCAGTCGGCCGAGGTGCCGTATAAGTTATCAAATACCTCAGCGTGTTCTAGAAAACGCCCTGCTTTCACTTGTTTAATAAAAGCATCACGATCGGTAAAGTGATAATTCACGCCATCTTTTTCGCCTGGGCGAATAGGTCTTGTGGTGTGGGAAATCGACAGGCACACGCCCTGCATTTTTTCTAGTAATGCTGCGAGTAAACTGGTTTTTCCTGCACCAGAGGGGGCTGAAATAATAAATAAATTACCGTGCTTACTAGTGGGATACATATAGGCGTTCTCTGTTCAAGGTAGATATGTAGGGGCGCATGTTAGCAAGAAATAAAAACGGCGGGTACTTGGTTGGCGCCACAATGTAGTACAGTTTAAGCAATTGTAACCAAAATAAGAGAATTTATGTCCTTACCTCACGCTTTATTAACCTCTCTCATAGAAAAGCCAAGCTCAGGTTCTGAGTTGTCGGCACGGTTTGATCGTTCCATTGGGCATTTTTGGCACGCTAGCCACCAGCAGATTTACCGCGAGCTCGCCAAATTAGAGCAAGCGGGCTGGGTGGAATCTTTTTTTGCCGAAGAAGGCGAACGTAAGAAAAAAACGTATCAGGTGCTGCCCGCAGGGCGAGAAGAATTAAAACGTTGGTTATCTACAGAGGAAAACTTGCAGCCGGTGCGCAGCCCTTTAATGGTGCGCATGCGAGCCGCGGCGGTGGTGGGCAACAATGGTTTATTGTACGAGCTCGAACGCCACTTGGCTCAGCACGAAGAGAAGCTTGAGCATTACCTTGCTTTGCAGAAGAGAGATCAAGCGCGTTTTCAAGGAACATCAACGGCAAAAGTGCAGATGATGATCTTAGAGTCGGGCATTAAGTTGGAGTACTACTGGATCAAAACCATTAAGGAAGCGCTTGAGGTGCTGAAAGAACATCCAGAAGAAATTAAATAATGGTTGCATCTGGTGAAGAATCTGTTTAATTTGTGCAACAAGTTGCATAAGTCCAATAACTACAATGGTAATAAATATGAGCAAACTTCCTCCCGTTTTTGATTCTTTACGCCTACCTGTCATTGGTTCGCCTTTGTTTATTATTAGTACTCCGCAGCTCGTTATTGAGCAGTGCAAGGCGGGTATCATCGGTGCTATGCCTTCTTTGAACGCACGCCCTTTGGCCCAATTAGATGATTGGTTAGCTGAAATTACGGAAACATTAGCGGATTACAATGCTAAGAACCCAGATAAGCCAGCCGCTCCATTTGCGATTAACCAGATTGTGCACCGCAGTAATACACGCTTAGAAGAAGATATGGCGCTCACGGAAAAATACAAAGTGCCTATCATTATTACTTCCCTTGGTGCGCGTAAAGAAGTGAACGACAGCGCCCATAGCTACGGTGGCTTTGTTTTCCATGATGTGATTAATAACCGCTTCGCACGTTCTGCTATAGAAAAGGGTGCGGATGGTTTAGTGGCAGTAGCCGCAGGGGCCGGTGGGCACGCTGGTGATAAAAGCCCATTTGCTTTAGTTCAAGAAATTCGTGAATGGTTTGATGGTCCTCTAGCGCTTTCAGGCTCTATTGCTACTGGCCGCGCTATTTTGTCTGCGCAAGCTATGGGTGCAGATTTCGCATACATCGGTTCGCCTTTTATTGCCACTGATGAAGCGCGTGCTGTAGAAGGCTATAAGCAAGCGATTATGGAAGGCACTTCAGACGATATCGTTTATTCAAGCTACTTTACAGGTGTTGGTGGAAACTACTTAGCACCTAGTATTCGTTCTGCAGGAATGGATCCGGATAACCTCCCTGAAGGCGATATTAGCACCATGAATTTTGAGTCAAAAGAAGATCAGTCTAAAGCATGGCGCGATATCTGGGGCTGTGGCCAAGGTATTTCAGTGGTGAAAGAAATAGGGCCGGTGAAAAACATGGTGGCTCGCATGCACGATGAATACCTCGCTGCAAAAGAACGCTTAGAAGCTATTAGCAACTACTAAGTTTTATAGCCTCTTCGAGCCCTCGGTGCCCTGCGCACCGAGGGCTTTTTTTATGGCTAAGAAAAGCATTAATTTTGTGGTGCAAGGTGGTAATGTGTTAGCTACGTTACGTTATTCATACCAGTGGGTGGAAAATGAATTCATTACTTATATTGCTAGCTATTGTTGCCGTGTTGGTGGTTTATGGAGTCAGTATTTACAACCGGTTAGTGGCGCTCAGAAACCGCTATAAAAATGCATTTGCACAAATTGATGTGCAGCTGCAGCGCCGTTATGACCTCATACCTAATTTAGTAGAAACAGCGAAAAAGTACCTGCAACACGAAGAAGAAACCTTAACAAAGGTTATTGAAGCGCGCCGTCAGGCCGTAGCCGCGAATAAGCGGGCGCGCAATGAGCCAGATAGTGAGACCGCGATGTCATCACTAGGCCAGGCAGAGGGTTTGTTATCCGGCGCTTTAATGAACTTCACTGCAGTAGCTGAAAACTATCCAGACTTAAAAGCCAACGAAACCATGAGCCGGTTAATGGAAGAGCTTACTAGTACGGAAAATCGCATTGGCTTTGCCCGCCAAGCGTATAACGATGGTGTGATGCACTACAATACTTACCTTGAACAGTTTCCGCACAACCTTGTGGCGGGGTTCGCTCGTTTTCAAACGGCGTCCACACTTGAGTTGGAAAACCCAGAAGCACGCCAAAATGTAGCGGTTAGTTTTTAAATAAATGGATTTTTTCGAACAGCAACGCAGTGCTAAAAAAGCGAGCCGCCGGCTCATGCTGTTATTTGCAGCGTCTTTATTTTGCCTCGTACTGTTAGTGAATGCGGGTGTGTTTTGTGTTTGGGCACTGATGGTATCGAGCCCTCTAGCTGTTACTGATTTACTCCAGCTTTATGCACAAAGTGGTGTAGCTGGCTGGGTATCGTTGGCTACCTTATTAGTGTTTTCTAGCGGCACTGTGCATCGCTTTATACAGTTAAATAAAAGCACTACAGCGCTGGCTGAGTTGATGGGAGCCAAAGAAATTACGGGCACAGCCCTCACTGCGAAAGAAAAAGAACTCACTAATGTGGTGGCTGAAATGGCGGTGGCATCTGGCGTGCCTGTGCCCCGTTTGTTTGTGATGCGTCAAGAGTTGGCCATTAATGCTTTCGTAACAGGCAATCCTGCTGAATATTCCTTGGTGGTTACACAGGGTGCACTAGAACAACTTGATCGAGATGAGTTGCAAGGCGTTATAGGCCATGAATTTAGCCATTTGCTGCATGGTGATGTGCAGCTTAACTTGAACATGCTGGCGATGTTAGCAGGCCTTGTGGCGGTGTCGCGCGTGGGCAAGATGCTAGTACGTGTAGAGGTATCTTCTCGTTCTACAGGTGGCAGAATGCGTGGCAGGTCGAACCAAGCAGGTACACTGATAGCATTTGGCGTGCTGCTTATTGTTGCTGGCTACGCGGGGCTTGTGTTGGGCCGTTTAATCAAGGCGGCGGTGAGCCGGCAGCGTGAGATGTTGGCAGATGCTTCTTCGGTGCAATTTACACGCAACCCCAGTGGTTTGGCTGGCGCGTTGATCAAAATACGTAATGGCACCCCTTCTATCTTGACCAACCAATATGCTGAAGATGTTAGCCATATGTGTTTTGCTAACGCTGTAAATATGTGGTGGCAGGCGCTTTTTGCCACCCACCCTCCTATTGATGTTCGGTTACGCCATTTAGGGCCGGGTTGGGAGGCACGAGCACGAGTGCGGCAGCAGCGAGTAAACAGAAACGACGCAGAGCCTGTGTTCAACGCTAATGCAATGGGGTATGCCCATTCTTTGATCGCCAGTTTGCCGGTTACGATGACGCAGCTGTTAAGTGATGAAGAAGGTGCGCGATTAATGGTTTATGCGCTTATTATGGCGGGCAGCCAACGGTTGATCCCTGCCCCCACTGAGTTAACCAAGGCGCAACGAGAGTATTTGCCCACTTTGATGGCGCAAATACGTACCTTGGGTAAGCGCACCCGTATCCCTTTGTTAGATTTGGCGGTGCCTACAATCCAAAGTATGGAGGTGGAACAACATCGGCTTTTTTTACGCAATGTGGATGAACTTATTCGCGCTGATGGGCGTGTAACGGTGTTTGAGTATTTGCTGCGTCAGCTCATTTATCTGCGTTTGTACCCCCTTAAGGTGCCAGAGAAGCAATATGTGGACCTAGCGCAAGTAGCGCAGCCTCTCATGGTGCTGTTTTCGGCGCTCATCTATCAAAGCAGTAAAGTGCCTGCCGAGCAGCAAGCGCTGTTTGCCACTTATGTTGCACCTCTTGTGCCAGAGAATAGCGCCCTGCTTCCAGCTTCATCTTGTGGTTTAGTATCACTGAGAGAGGCATTAGAAGAGGTGCGCGCCCTCACCTCCTTCTTAAAGCAGTTAGTGCTAGATGTGTGCGCAGACATTGTCATGGCAGATAATAAAATCCAGGTGGAAGAACTAGAGCTGCTGCGTTTGGTGTGCCTGCTCACAGACAGCCCTATCCCTCCTTTATTTGTAGCCACCTCTGGCCCAGTGGCGCAGTAATGGTGAAATTTTCTTTAAAAATAAAACAGTAAAGCGTGGCGCGTTCGTCGCCGGCACGCAAGAAGGACAAGGTATGAGTAAGCAAACATCTGTTGCGCCAGCAATAGTGCAACGCATTAAAGAAAGCTTTGCTGCCCAAGGGCTAATGCGCCATTTGGGCGCCGAGTTGGCAGAGCTGCACCAGGTAAAGCGAGCATTCGATTGCCCTATCGAGAAGAACTCACGCAACATATGGGCTTTTTTCATGCAGGCGCTACAAGCGCTATTGCGGATGCTGCAGGTGGGTATGCTGGGATCACCCTATTTCCTCAAGGAAGCTCTATCCTTACGGTGGAATATAAGCTGAATTTGGTAGCGCCAGCTAAAGGTGAGTGGTTAGAAGCTGTGGCTAAGGTGATTCGTTCAGGACGAACCCTTACTGTGTGCCAGTTAGAAGTGTTTGCGGTGCAAGACGAGGACAAAACATTAGTGGCTGTAGGGCAGCAAACACTCATTCGTGTGGAAGATTCCTAACCACTAAGCTGCAAAGCATAGTATTGTTACGCGCCTAAATAACGATAGTAAGGAGCTGCTATGATGATACCTGGCAACCCAGAACTTTCCATGACTGTACTAATGACGCCAGAAATGGCGAATTTTTCTGGCAATGTGCATGGTGGTACATTGTTGAAATATATGGACCAGGTGGCTTATGCCTGTGCTAGCCGCTATGCCGGTAGCTACGTGGTCACTATCTCTGTGGATCAAGTGGTGTTTCGTGCGCCTGTGCATGTGGGAGAGCTGGTTACTTTTCTCGCTTCGGTGAATTATACCGGCCACAGCTCAATGGAAGTGGGCATTAAGGTAATTACTGAAAATACTTACGAACGCAGCATGCGCCACACCAACAGTTGTTTTTTCACTATGGTGGCGGTGGACGAAAACCAACAGCCAACAGAGGTGCCTGCATTAGTCCTCGATACCTATGATCGTAAACGCCGCTTTCACCAAGCCAAATTACGCCGTCAGTTACGTGAAGAGCTGCAGGCGCGTTATGAAAATATCCATGCAAGCCAAGCAGATGAAGACGAGCTTTGAGCAAGGCTTTCAGATTTTTTGGTAAGTAAACAGTGCAATCTCTGATCGAACAGCATGGCACAGTAGTGTTTTCTGATTGCGAACGGTATCGTTACGCCTTGTGGCGTGAGTGGGAGCCAGAGCGAGGCTTTGTCATGTTTATAGGGCTTAACCCATCCATTACGCCTGCAGAAGAAGACAACGCTACCATACGGCGTTGTGTAGGTTTTGCGCAGAGCTGGGGATATGGCGGCATTGCGCTAACCAACTTGTTTGCCTGCCGAGCCGACACACCGCCCCTTATGCTTGCTGAGCAAGCGCCGATTGGCCCAGAAAATGATGAGTGGTTACAAAAAGTAGCGAGTAAAGCTGATCTTATCGTCGGGGCGTGGGGTAACCATGGAGCACATCTTGGGCGTTCAGGAATAGTGCGCACTTTGCTGGCGCCTATGCACTGCTTGAAAGTGAATAAAAGCGGTGAGCCCGCCCATCCTCTTTATCAACCTAGGGGCGCACAGCCTGTTTTGCTAGTACGTTAGCACCATAAGTTACGGTAGGTAACAGTGGCACAGGTTAAGAAGGTGTTGCCTTGATGGGTGTTTCTTTTCCGTAGAAGATTTTGCTTTTATTGGCGGCCATCATGCGTGGCGGCCGCCGCTTTGTTGAGCAAAAAGTTTGCTGTTGTTGTAACTCCGCCCACACGGGGTTCTCCCGTGTTTAGGTAAAAAAACTGTGGCTCTTTCATGCCGCGCCATTCGCCCTTAGTTGCTTAAAAAATGTGTGTTCAAACTTGGGTGGCTTGATTGTTAGGCGGCATATCACTAGTATTCCCTCATGTTGCAAAAAATACTATATATTGTGTTTTCAGGGTAAATAAACCCTATATAGTGTGTTTCTTAACAGTTTGCTAACAAGTTATCCACAGGTAGTTAAAGGCGCAAATACTACAATTACAAGCACTTAGCTACACACCTTTCATTTTAATGAATTTTGGCGATTAGATGATTGAAACGATTATTAAACGTGATGGCCGCAAAGAACCTTTTACCCCTTCAAAACTGAACCAGTGGGGTGAGTGGGCAGCCAACACGCTAGGCGATTATGTGGATTGGCCATCCGTAGTATTAGAGACCGTATCGGGCCTCAATGGTGAGTGTACTTCCGCTTTTTTGCAGGATCGCCTCATCAGAACTTGTTTGGATTTTGATACTTGGGCCTACAACCGCATGGCTGGCCGTTTATATGCCGCCATTATTCGTAAAGATCTTTACGAAGGTAAAGGTTTGCCCACCGTAAAAGAGCTGCATACTAAGCTGCAAAAGTTGGGTTACATGGAGCACTTGGATTACTCGGATGAAGAGTATGCCCAAGTAGAAGAAATTATCGACCATGAGCGCGATTTCACCTATGCGCATTACCAAATTCACACGCATTTAACGAAGTACGCTATTTCAGACCGCGTTAACGATGTGTACTTTGAAACGCCCCAGTTTATTTACATGCGTATGGCTATGGCGTTATCGGTAGACCAACCACTAGAGCGTCGTATGACAGACGTGGCGAAGTTCTATGAACACTTATCCATGAACCGCATTAACGCGCCTACGCCAAACCACGTAAACTTAGGTACCCCTTTACGTGGCTACGCGAGCTGCTGCTTATACGCCACAGACGACAACGCGAAGTCCATCGCTGTGGGTAACCATATTGCTAACACCATGACGTACATGAGCGCCGGTATCGGTGCTTATATGCAAATACGTTCTCTGAACGACCCAGTACGTGGTGGAGTTATTCGCCACCAAGGTAAATTGCCTTACTACCGCGCTATTGTGGGCGAAGTAAAAGCAAACCTACAAAACGGCCGTGGCGGTGCTTGTACTACTTACTTCCCTATTTTTGATCCAGAAGTAGAAACCCTACTGCGTTTGAAAAACCCCATGTCCACAGAAGACAGACGTATTCGTGGCTTAGATTACTCTTGGGGTGGCAACCGTTTCTTCGCTCGTAAAGTAGCGCGTAACGAAGAAGTGTTCTTGTTTAACTGCTTCACAGCGCCCGATTTATACGACGCGCTTTACAGTGATGACGAAGCTCTTTTTGCTGAGTTGTACGAAAAGTATGAAGCCGATGATAATTTCAAAAAGACGTATGTAAATGCACGTGAACTTTTGATCGCTGCCGAAAACGAGTGGAACGAAACCGGCCGCGTATACGAGCATAATATTTACGAAATTAACCATCACACACCGTTCAACGATAAGATTTTCAGCTCGAACTTGTGTTCTGAAATTGCTCTGCCCACTAAGCCTTATCAAGACATGATGGATCTGTACTCTGAGAGCGAAGAGGCAGAAGGTGAAGTAGCCACGTGTAACCTAGGTGGTATCTGTATCGATAAAATCGAATCAGAAGAGCAGTACGAAGAAGTGGCTTACTACGTCTTATTGATGATTGATAAGTGCATCCACTTAGCGCACTACGAGCTACCACATATTGGCGTAACTTCAAAAGCACGTTTAAACGCTGGTGTGGGTATTCTAGGCTTGGCACATGCTATGGCTAAGAACAAGCTGCGCTACACAGATATGGATGGTAAAAAGTTCATCCACGAAGCAGCAGAACGCCACTATTACTACTTGCTTAAAGCAAGCCTGCGCTTAGGTAAAGAGCTAGGTAACGCCCCTTGGATGCACAAAACAAAGTGGCCAGAGGGATGGTTGCCACTAGACACCTACAACAAAAACGTAGATGGCATTG
The DNA here is from genome assembly GCA_035301485.1 of Alcanivoracaceae bacterium. GTDB lineage: Bacteria > Pseudomonadota > Gammaproteobacteria > Pseudomonadales > Alcanivoracaceae > CALEAR01. The sequence goes on along the minus strand of DATGUF010000017.1, from coordinate 20,749 downwards.
CGCTCTTTAAGAACCAGTACGATTGGGAAGCGCTGCGTGCGGAAATTATAGAGAACGGCGGTATTCGTAACTCAGTGCTAGCCGCACATATGCCTACCGAAACCTCAGCTAACGCATCGGGCACCACGAACGGCCTATACCCCATTCGTGAGCTCACCATGATCAAAACAGATAACCAGCGCGTGAACTACTGGGCAGCACCTAACAGCGATGAGTTAGGCCGTTACTACCAGTCTGCGTGGACTATTCCCGCGCAAGATATGGCTGATATGTACGCCATTGTGCAGAAGTGGACAGACCAAGCGATTTCCGCTGACTTCTACCGCGAAGTGATAGGGGACACGTTCATTGAGTCCACGGAAATGATTCGTGACTACCTCTACCGCGTACGTATGGGTTTGAAAACAAAATATTACATGAACCAAAGAACTTCTCGAGGAATGCAGATGGTGGGTGATGCCCAGGGTGCTGCGGATATGTATTCGGGAGATGATGACGCCGATTGTGAGGGTTGCACACTTTAGTGCACCCCCACAACCACACAAGATTCATTGATTTAGGTAATTAATGCTATGACAGGTAATGTTTTTAATTACGATAAAACCGATTACGAAAGGCCACAGCTTTTCATGGGTGAAAAGCAAGGCTTGTTCGATACGATTAACAAGCACTACCCCAAAATTTGGGAACTGTATAAAACACAAAAATCCCTAGATTGGGATGAAAACGAGTTTGATTACAACTCATGTAACGCAGACTTTAAAAAAGCAGACCCATCCACCTACGACATGATGATTAAAACATTGGCGTGGCAATGGGAAGCAGACAGTGTGGCATCGCGTGCCATCGCACCGGTGTTGGCGCCATTTATTACTTCTTCAGAGTTGTGGGCTGCGTGGCAGCGTATTTCTGATAACGAAGTGATTCATGCTGCTACATATTCTGAAATTGTACGTAACTCTTTCGATGATCCATCCGTTATTTTAGATGAGATTTTAAAAGTAGAAGAGGCGCACGAGCGTTTAAGCCGCGTAGTGAAAGCGCTTGATGAGGCGTACATTGCTTCGCACGAATACGCGTTAGGGCAAATTCCAAATAACCAGGAAACCTATAACAAAGTATTCATGATGATCGTAGCGTTGTACTGCATGGAGCGTATCCAGTTTGCTGCATCTTTTGCGGTAACCTTTGCTATTTGTGATACCGGTATGTTCCAACCCATTGGTAAGGCTGTGCAGAAAATCGCACAAGACGAACTAGAAGTACACGCTGAGTTAGACAGAATCGTGTTGCAGCTAGAAATGAAAACAGAGCGTGGCCGCACAGCGTTTGAGCAGTGCAAAGACGATATTGTCGCCATGATTGAAGAAGTGGTTGATAGCGAACTTGCATGGATCAACTACTTGTTTTCTGAAGGCCGTGAGTTGGTGGGCATGAATGCAGACCGTTTGGCAGCGTGGACATTGTACTGTGCCAAAGACGTGTACAACGCTTTAGGGCTTACCACTGATAAGTACCAGTTCCCCAAAGAGAACCCGCTACGGTTTATGGAAAAGTGGCTAAACATTAGTAAAACCCAAGCTTCTCCACAAGAACAAGATATCGCAGCTTACAAAGTTGGTGTGTTACAGCGCACAGACGAAGGCGTTATCTTCGATGATGATTTCTTTTAACGCTACACCACTATTTAAGTAATAAAAAGAGGATGAGAGTATGAACGTTGTTATTTACGGTAAAGAAGGCTGCGTAGACTGCAATAAGGCAAAGCTTTTGTGCCAAATGAAGTCTGTGGATTTCGAGTACCTCACCGTAGGGAGCGATATCACGCCTGAAAAATTAGAAGAGCAGGTGGGCGCTAAAGTAGCCTCTGTGCCACAAATCTTCTTAATGAAAGATGGCGAACAGCGCTACGTGGGTGGCTACAACGAATTACGCCAACAGCTATAACAAAAATGGCTAAGCTTCTTTCCCCTTGAGAGAAGCAAAAAAGCGGAGCCTTTGCTTTGGGCTCCGCTTTTTTATGCCTTAGTGAAACACGTTTGAATAGAGGCTAGGTTGCCCTGGACGTGCGGCAATCACGAAACGATATTCGCCCTTTGCAGCTGGGTTATACCAACGGCTTTCATATTCAGCCATGCCTTCCTTACTGTCTTTTAAATAGCGTACTTCAACATCATAACCATCATCATGAATGGGTTCGCCATTAATGGTTAATGGTTGCCAACTTCCATCAATGCGCTGTTCAACGCTTACTAGATGCTCATGCCAAGCGATGTTGCGTGGTGCCACATCAAGCCAACGCACCGCAATGTAATCCTCATCATGGGCTTTTTTAGCTGCCACTTTGGTGGGTGCGGTGAGCCATTGGCGCTCGCCTTTACTAGTGGTGGGCGCGGGCAGGAATTGATTGGTTTTTAGAGGGTAGACCCACTCGTCCGCGAATTCATGCACTGCGCCTTGGGTAAGAAAATCCTCTGCTAGCACAGTTAATTGTGCAGCTAAATAAGGAGTGCTGTTTTTACCATAGAGGGTATGGCCGCCTTCGTAATGTTGCAGAGCGTACTCTTCAGGTGTGGTGGTGTAGCCAAAGTAACCGTTGGAGCTGCTTGCCACCCATGCAAAGTTTAATGGTTGGCCGTGTGCCGCAAAACTATCGAGCACACGCTGACGTATGCGTTGGCCTGCCTCCACAGTAACTTCGAAGGGCAGCGGTAGCACAGCCATATCATTAATGCGGATAAGCTGGAACATCACCGTGTTGGGGAAACTATCTTTGGGTTCAACCAAGGGTTGCAACCAAGCGGTACCAAGATGGCTCTTGTTGCCATGGCAGCCTTCGGTGAAGAACCAACGACGGGCCATTACGCTGCCGCCGTGGAAAACAGGCAACAACGTTAGCCAAGGAGTGCGGCGTTCGTAAGCGCCGGCAGCTACAGGGCTGCCCACAGCAGGGTCGGAACATAAAGTAATATTTTGTACTTCATTGTGTTCACGAATATTAATTTCACGGGCGGCACTGGCGAGTTCGATGTTGTCGCTAAGAGAAGAACCTAAGGTTTCAAATAACTGAATAGCTTCAGCACCAATGCTGTGTCCTAGTTGTTTGGCTGCCGGCCAATCCACAGGGTGCTGGCCAATGCGGTTGTCGCCTCTTTCTTCCAGTGCGGGCGCCATATCACCTTGGGTAGCGGTGGAAAACGCATGCACCACAGGCCAAGAGGTGTCGTGGTGTTGTTGCACATGCCATTCAAGATCTTTCTGCACATAAGCGAAAAGATCAGCGTTATACACCTCAACGCTAGAAGTGAGTGCAGTGGCATGAATAGAGAAACTAGAAAAAGCAGCGAGCGGTTTAAAGGCGCCGTCTTCATCTTGCACATCAATGCGCACCATATGCAGAGCGGGGTCAACAGCTTGGAACTTAGCCTCAGGGTTGGCTTCTGCTAGGGTAACGTTTTCGTTAGCAAGGTAAGCAGCAAGAGAGCGGTTGCGGTTATAGCCGTAAATATCTTTTTTGCCGGTGGCTATTTTGGCGGGGCGTCGCGTGGCAAACGCCTGCTGAATACCTGCGCTAATGCGTTCGGCTGCGAAGTGCAGGAAATCGAGCTCAAGCCCCTTTCCGCTAGACATATGCTTGTTATAAAAATCGTTATCGAAAAAGTTAACGGGGGCAGAGTGGCTGTGTGAAGCGGTAATGGCAATATTGCCAGGCGCCAAACCGGTTTCTTTCGCCACGAGTTCTGCCACGCGATGGTGCAGCAATAACGAGGCGGCCGTAAGGTCGGTTTGCACTAAGGCAAGGGCTTCACCTTGTTCATCTTGTAGGTAAATAACGCGTGCTTTAATGCGGGTGCGAAAGCCTTGGCCACGATTTGCCATCATCGAATAACCACCCATAGGCATGCCCGGTGGTGGCGTAATATCTATGCTCACAGCTCCCGCAGTAGCGGTGCTGGCAGCAGCTACTGCGGTAGGCGTGGGAGGTTCAACAGAAACAGTGGTGTTCGTGCTACAGGCGGTGAGCAAGAACAAAGAAACAAACAATAAGATGCGCACTACTTAAGCCTTTTGGGTAATGGGTGGTGAAGAGGTTTTAACACAAGTGTTGGGCGACGGTCATCACTGTATAGCCCGCATAATCAGCCTTGCTGCAAGTGAACCGTGCTACGGAGTGTATTGGGGGTTATAATGAACCCACCAAAGAAAGCCGGTGTATCTCGGCACTCCTGTTGAAAGGACGACACTGTCATAAAGAAAGCATTGATCCTCATACACCACCGCAAGAGGGCAAGAGTATGAATAAGAATTTCATCAACGAATTGCATTTTGTGGCAGAGGCAAAGCCCCTAGAAGAAACGCTGCGTGCGATGGGATATCGTACGGTGAATGCTAAAAATACCCAGCGCTACCATGCAGCATTGCAACCTCCTTATTTTGGCTTGCATCGAAGTATGTTTGATATGAAGTACAGTAGTGAGGAATTCCTCATTAAGCTGTGCGAAGTATTAGGTGTGCGTACGGAAGCGGTGCAGCGCACCATTAAGCAAATTAAAGCTGATTTAGAAGCGAAACGCTTAGCGTTTAAGCCTTATATTTGGATAGACACCCTGTTTGAGCGCAGCGATGAGCCCGATTTTGTGTTAGCTGCCATGGAAAGGCATCGGCATATTGAATTGCGCGATGATTTGTGGCGTTACCCGTTGGCTCTGCAATTAGAAGAAGCCCAAGAAGTGGTGCGCACTCATTGGCACAATACCTTTGGTGAGTTGCCTATTTGGGGAGTGATCGATGCTTACTTTTTCTTTTACGCAGAAGAAGAGGCTTATGTGCTAGCACCAACGGGCGAGGTGCTCGGCAAATACAATGCAGAAGACCCTTATCAAACAGACACTAACCCCGAGATAAAAAGTTTGCTTAGTTAAATGAGGGCAAAGAAAAGATGCACGGTGGCGAGATAGGCTAAAAAACCGTTAATGTGCCTAAAGAACCACATTGCTAGAACGTATCATTATAAAAAAATCAACGAATGCAGTTTTATTGTAGGAGAACATGATGGGTAATAAATATGAAGTTCCCAAAGTATGGCAATGGGATAAAGAGAGCGGCGGCGCTTTTGCTAATATTAATCGTCCTATCGCTGGGGCGACTCATGAAAAAGTGTTGCCCGAAGGAGAGCATCCTTTCCAACTATATTCCTTAGCCACACCCAACGGGCAAAAAATAACCATTTTGTTCGAGGAGTTGTTAGAAAAAGGCATTACAGAAGCAGAATACGATGCTTTTTTTATCAATATTGGTAAGGGAGACCAATTTAGCAGTGGTTTTGTAGAGATAAACCCAAACTCTAAAATTCCCGCTTTATTAGATAAAAGCACTACGCCGCCCACACGGGTGTTTGAATCGGGTTCTATTCTGTTTTATTTAGCAGAAAAATTTAATGCCTTTATTCCTGCGGATCCGGCCTTACGTACCGAAATGATGAACTGGCTCTTTTGGCAAATGGCCAGTGCACCGATATTGGGCGGTGGTTTTGGCCATTTCTATGCCTATGCACCAGAAAAGCTTGAATACCCTATTAATCGTTACACCATGGAGGTGAAGCGCCAACTAGATGTGCTTGATCGCCATTTGGCAGATAAGGAATTCATGGTGGGCGATGAATATACCATTGCGGATATGGCTATTTGGCCTTGGTACGGCGGTGTAGTGCTCAACGTGGTATACGGCGCTGCAGAATTTCTCGATGCTGAAAACAGCTATCCCAATGTGCTGCGTTGGGCTAAACAAATGCACGAGCGCCCAGCGGTACGCCGTGGATGCATTGTGAATAAAGGTTCAGGCGAAGAAAACGAGCGTGTAACAGAGCGCCACAGCGCTAGTGATTTCGATGGCAAGGTGTATTAACACACGCAGCTAAAAAGCCTTACCGAAAGCCCCAAAAGTGAACTAGCCTCAAAAAGTTGGATGCTTTTTGGGGCTTTTTTATGGATTGTCGTTGGCTTCTTTATCGGCAGCATCGGGCTCATCTTCGGGAGGGTTATCGCTAACGGGTGATAAGCCAGGAGAGGTGACATCATCGAACTGCCCATTATTGGCCGCCCAAAAAAATGCCGCCACGCCCAAACCTAACATGAACAGTGAAATGGGAATCATGATCACGATGATACTCATAAAGGCACCTTACGAGGGAAGAGGGGGAGCTGCTGGCGCATTGAGCTCCGTCGCCCGATGCGTAAAGCATTGATGACTACTAATAGCGAACTGGCAGACATGAAGATAGCCGCAAGCCAAGGTGGTATAAAGCCCAATGCGGCCACGGGCATGGCCACCGTATTATAAGTAAATGCCCAACGCTGGTTTTGCCGTAAGGTGATTTTTGTTTCATGGGCAATGCGTTGTATTGCCAGTAAACCAGAGAGCCGATCAGAGCACAGTAAAATATCGGCATTCGCTTGTGCGAGCTCAGCGCCTGAAGTGAGAGCAATGGAAACATCGGCACCTGCTAGGACGGGCGCATCATTGCTGCCGTCGCCCACCATCACAATGCGTAACCCTTCAGATTGCAATTGTTGCAGATAAGAAAGCTTATCGGCGGGCATTTGCCGCGCGCGCCAGTGCTCAATGCCAAGTTGTTGTGCCACCCGCTTTACACGTTGCTCGCTATCACCACTGAGAATGTAGCAGCGTATGTTCATGCGGTTAAGGGTTTGTAGAGTAATGGCAGCATCAGCGCGTATTTTTTCGTTCATATAAAAAGCGCTGAGTAGCACGCCTTCCTCTCCTAATACCAAGCTTGCGTTAGCTGGCGCGTCAGCGTTTTCTTGCACAACGAATGCAGGTTGGCCTAAACGTAAACGATGGCCCGCCACGGTACCTTCTAAGCCTAGCCCTGGGAAGGAGGTTACTTCTTGCACAGCAAGTAAAGGCAGCGTATTGGCTTTTACTAAGGCCTGCGAGAGGGGGTGTTGGCTTTCTTGCGCTAGGCTAGCAGCAAGCTGCAAGAGGTGAGGGTCAATGTTGTCGGTGGTTAACGTTGGCTCTGTGAGGGTGCCCGTTTTGTCAAAAACAATGCCATCGATGGTGGTTAATATTTCCAAAGCATTTGGGTTGACCACCAAAATATTTTGGCGGGCGAGCACCCCAATGGCTCTGGTCATCGCTGCTGGCGCTGCTAAGCCTAATGCGCAGGGGCAAGCTACAACAAGCAATGCAACGGTGGCAGTGAACGCCTGAGAAGGGTCGTACCACAACCAAGCAAAAAAGGTGACAGTGGTGAAGATTAACACTCGGCGAACGAAACGTGCGGTAACGTTCTCACTGGCTAAGGCGAAACGAGGACGCTCTGTTTGAGCATGGGTAGAAAGCCGAGTAAGGGTGGAGAGAAAGGTGTCTTGGCCTGTATGGGTAACGCGTATTTCTATGGGCCCTTCAAGCACGATGCTGCCGGCGATAATACGTTCTTTATGTACACGGCGGCGGGCAGTTATTTCACCAGACAACAGTGATTCATCGAGCAACGTTTGGGCTGAAATGAGTTCGCCATCAGCAGGCACATGGGCGCCTTCTGCAATGTGCACAATATCACCTTTGGCGAGCTCAGAGACAGCAACTTTCTCTAAGGAGCCATCAGGCTGCCGGCGTACGGCAAAAGCGGGGGTAAGGTGCACAAGGGCGTCAGCATTATCCATGGAATGATGCCGTGCGCGCATTTCGAGATAACGGCCCACCAGCAAAAAAAACACCAACATGGTGACAGATTCAAAATATACTTCCCCTTGCGCAGCTATGGATTGGTAAGCGCTGCTAGCGTAAACAGCCGTGATGGCAATGGTGATGGGCACATCCATGTTCAAACTGCGATGTAAGAGGGCACGCTTTGCGCTGTGGTAAAAAGGGGCAGCGGAATAAAACACCACAGGAGTGGCGAGTAAAAAGCCGAGCCAGCGAAAAAGTTCTTTTGTGGCGTGGGGCAGTGTTTCGAAGTGGCCCATGTAAAGCACGAAAGCGTAAGTCATCACTTGCATCATGGCGAACCCCGCCACTAACAAGCGTTTCAATAAATCACGGCTTTCCACGCTGCGCGCATCATCTAATGTATCGGTGTTTAAAGGCCTAGGGGCATAACCAGCTTGGTGAAGCGTGGTGATAATAGCGCTCAGTTGGATTTTATCTTCATCGAATGTAATGCGTGCTCGACGAGTAATAGGATTGGTGTGAACCGCAATAACACCTGGGCGTTGCATTAGCACACGCTCGATTAGCCAAACGCAACCTGAACAATGTATGCCCACAATCAGTAGGCTCGTTTCACTGTGCCCCTGTTTGTTTTTGCGCACCACATGGCGCTGTAAGTTTTCTTGGTCCCAGTTCGTTTTATCGTTGTCAGGAAGGGGGCGGCTAGAGCGCCCTTCACGTAAGCGATAAAAATCACCAAACCCTGCGTCATTAATCCACTGCGCGGTATGGAGGCAATGGTGGCTACAAAACTGCCGCTGCTGCGCTGCAATCACAGCGTTAAAATCGCTGCCCTCAGGGATGCTAGAACCACAGTGGTAGCACGAAGGCTGAACATTGGCAGCAGTGAGCATGGCTATAGGCCTTCTTGGTGGGAAGGCGCTTGTTCGCCTTCAGTAGCCTTTTTATCGGCAGAATCTGCTTTGCTGAGCGGCATGCCTAAAATGTGGGTGAATGCTTTGTTGTCTTGGTTTTTTGGCACAGGCGCTTGCTCGAAATCGTTGAGACGATGGCCGAGTAAAATCATGTGAATGCAACCGATGAGCACAAGCAGTGTTATGCCTATGCCTAACCACACGATCGGCGCTTTATACCAAGGTACAGGCTTCATGGTGAAGAAACCTGTACTTCATTGGTGTTATCGTGGCTGAGTACCCAGCTAGTTAATAGCTTTATTTCCGTATCACGCAAACGGCCTTCCCAAGCGGGCATTTCCCCTTTGCGTCCATGTTCAACGGCATACATGATGTCCTCTAGGGTATCGCCAAACTTCCACGCATCTTCAGTGAGGTTAGGTGCACCAAGAGCTTGGTTTCCTGTGCCGTCCATGCCGTGGCAAGCAAAACAATATTGTTTAAATACTTTTTCGCCTGCCGTTGCTGAGGGTGCTTCGTGAGAGCGGCCTGCGAGGCTTAGCACATAATGCGCTACATTTTTTATTTGCCCATATTTCAGTGTGCCACCGAGGGGAGGCATAACTCCTTTGCGGCCTTTGCTAATACTGTGTTGAACAGCGGCAACAGAACCACCAAACTGCCATGAGCGATCGGTTAAATCTGGAGCACCAATGGCTTGAACTCCTTTGCCATCATAACCGTGGCAAGCCGCGCAGTTATCATCAAATAAGCGTTTCGCCATGCGCATCGCTTGCTCATCCTCGCCCAAGGCCAAAATGGGCGTGTCTTCAATTCTCTGCCATAAGGGCTGCATTTTCTCTTCAGTAATGGCCCTTTGTTCTAACATTTCTTTTTTAGAAGTCCATTGCAGGGTGCCCTCGTAAGAACCAAAGCCAGGGTAACGCACTAAATAAATGAAAGCCGCGATAAATGCAGCGGTGGAGAGAATAAGCCACCATGTAGGCAAGCGCCCGAGGCCCTCACGAATAGTACCGTGCGCCCATGTGTGACCAGTGGTGCCATCTGGCTCAGAAGGGATTTTGGCCCTTGGCGCCCAGAGGAACAGTACCAAGATGGTGATATAGTTAATAGCCACTAAAGCCATGACCCAACCAGACCAAAAATTATTCATGGCGATTCTCCTCCGAAGTAGGGTGGGAGGTAAGGTTTGTGATGTCATCCTCCATGGGAAGGCGCGACATACGATCAAAGGATTTTTTATGGCGCGCGCGCCAGAGCCAAATCCAATAACCAACAAAGCTGAACATCAGTACAACAATAAGAACACCAATGGCGTTGCCCCAAAATGCGCTCATGATGCGGGTACCTCCTGTTCTGATTGTTTGTTGCTCACGTTATCGATGCCTAGGCCCTGTAAATAAGCAATGATGGCATCCATTTGTGTTTTGCCTTCCACTTGTTTAGCTGCATTGGCGATATCTTCGTCTGTATAAGGTGTGCCTAAGCGTTGTAAAGCGCGCATGCTGCCCTGAAGGCGTTTAACGTTAATGTTTCTGTCTTCAAGCCAGTTGTAACGAGGCATATTTGAACTCGGCACTAGGCTACGTGGATCAATTAAGTGCTGGCGCTGCCATTCATCAGAATATTTGCCCCCAACTCGAGCTAAATCTGGGCCCGTGCGCTTAGAGCCCCATTGCATAGGCCTGTCATAAACAGATTCCACGGCCGTGGAGTACTCACCATAGCGCTGGGTTTCAAAATTAAGATGACGGACCATTTGCGAATGGCAGGTGTAGCAGCCACTTTGCACATAGGTTTCGAAACCGGCTAAACGTAACGGGTCATAGGGTTCAATATCCTCTGGCACTTCCACGTTATTGGCGGCTACAAACAGCGGCACAATTTCGGCCAAACCACCAAAAGAGAGAAACACAGCCGTCAGGATGCCTAGTAACCAAGCACGTTTTTCAATGGCTTCAAAATATCTGTATTGCTTTGACATGTGTGCCTCCTTTAGTAGTCGGTAGCGGTTTTGTCGGATGTGGGCACAGGAATGGCGGGCACTGTATTAGAGCGTGCGAATTCCGCAGTGCGCCACATGTTCCACACCATGATGATCATGCCGGTGAGCACAAAACAGCCCCCTAACCAACGCACAACATACAGAGGTTTAATCGTTTCAAAACTGGCTAAGAACGAATGCACCAAAGAGCCATCAGCGTGAACTTCGCGCCACATGAGGCCTTCGATAATGCCCGCCGCCCACATGGAGATGACGTATAAAAAAGTGCCTCCTAGGTGTAACCAGAAGTGCCACTCCATGGCTTTTTTAGAATGCATGTTTTGCCCGAGTACACGCGGTGCCATGGCATATAGAGAACCGATGGTGATCATGGCCACCCAACCCAAAGAGCCTGAGTGAACGTGCGCCACCGTCCATTCTGTGTAATGGGAAAGGGAGTTCACGGTTTTGTCTGCCATGATAGAACCCTCCATCGTGGCTGCGCCGTAAAAGATAAGTGAAATCACCATGAATTTGGCTGCGGCATCTTCTTTAACGCGGTGCCAAACGCCGTTAAATGTCATTAACCCGTTAGCGGAAGAACCCCAACTGGGTATTACGAGAATAATAGAAAAGGCCATACCAACCGATTGCACCCAATCTGGCAGAGCGGTGTACATTAAATGGTGTGCTCCTGCCCACATGTACACAGAGATGAGTGCCCAAAAGTTGATAATAGAGAAGCGGTAACTCCACAGTGGCTGTTGTGCTTGGCGTGGCACAAAGTAATACATCATGCCAAGAAAGCCGGCGGTGAGAATGAACGCCACGGCATTGTGGCCGTACCACCACTGCACCATGGCATCCACCACACCTGAATAAATAGGAATAGAACGGGTTAGCGAAACGGGAAGGGCTAGGTTGTTAACGAGATGCATCATGCCCACCGCAATGATGAAAGCACCGTAATACCAGTTGGCCACATAAATATGGCGAATGCGGCGCCGCGTTAAGGTGCCAAAAAACACAGTGGCGTAGCTTACCCACACAATGGCAATAAGAATATCGATCCACCATTCAGGCTCTGCATATTCTTTGCTCTGTGTAATGCCGAACGGCATGGTGAAGATGGCCAGGAAGCAAGCCAGCTGCCAGCCCCAAAATACGAATTGGGCCAGTGCTGAGTAAGCCAGCCTTACGTGCCCGGTACGCTGCAAAATATAAAAACTAGTACCTATAAGGGCCGAGCCACCAAAACCAAAAATAATGCCAAAGGTGTGGTTGGGCCGTAACCGGCTAAAGGTAAGCGCTGGAATGTTGAGGTCTATGTTGGGCCAATACAGTTCGGCGGCTATAAAAACACCAACAGACATGCCAATGATAGCCCAAACCATAGAAGCCAGGAGGAACTGCCGTATGATTTGGTCGTTGTAGGTTTCTTGAGTTTGCATTAGGCGCCTCTCTCAAGGTGGGGGGTAAGAAGAATGCAAAGCGCTATGGTGCTGCTAGCGTTTTGCCAAGGGGCGCTTGCCTAACGGTTAAGTTGGGGCTTGTGCCCGATAATTAAGTTCATATTTCTTGATCTAGGTCTGTTTTCCTAGGAGAAAATTTAAAAACATTGATCTAGATCTATTCTTATGTGAATGCGTTTGAGGTAATAGAGCGGAAGAGGGCGTGGAGAAAGTGTGTTGAGCAGCTAGTTGAACTAGCTGCTCGGAGGGTTTGTGATTATTGGATTACGCCACACATCATGCGGGCGCCACCACCGCCTAAGGGCGCGGGGCTGTCGCTATAGTTGTCACCACCTTGGTGAATCATCAGCGCATGGCCTTTTAGCTCCTTAAGGTTTTGAAGGCGTGGCGCCAAGACAGCGTATGTTTCTCCGTTGGCATCTACAGCCAAAGCTGGGAGGTCGCCTTTATGGCCGCTGTTGTCCCAAGGGCCCTTATGTTGGCCTGTTTTTTCTGGGTCCCAGTGGCCGCCCGCGGCTAAGCCTGCTACTAGTTTCCCATCCTTCTCTACTGCGTCACAGCTGCCGTTTTCATGAACATGGAAGCCATATACGCCGGGTTCTATCCCTTCAAGTGCAGGAATAAATAGTGCCCCGTATTCAGTCATGGTGATGTGCACATTGCCTACAGATTCATTTTCACCGCCTGGGTTTAACTGCCACATGGGCACTACCAGCTCATGAGTGCTGGGAGCTTCAGCTAGTACTGGCGCGGCAGTAGAAATAGCGGCGCAACTAAAGAAAGCGGTTAATAGTTTTTTCTTCACGGTCTTACTCCTTGGTGACGAAACGATAAGAGGTTCAGTACAACATGTTGGCGCTCATATTCATAGGGCGCTTTATTCTATGTTTTGCACTTGTTCACGCATTTGCTCAATAAGCACTTTCAGTTCCACCGCTGCTGCTGTGGTAGTTGTATCAATAGATTTCGACGCGAGCGTGTTGGCTTCACGGTTAAATTCTTGCATTAAAAAATCCAACCTACGGCCCACGGGCCCACCTTCTTGTAAAATGCGTTCTGCTTCTTGTTGATGTGCTTTGAGGCGATCTAACTCTTCAGCCACATCCATACGGTTGGCCAGTAGCACTAATTCTTGCTCGAGGCGGTCTTGATCAATGTCTTTTAGTACCTCAGCAATTCTGTCGCGTAGGCGTTGTTGCTGGGCTGCTTGAATATTAGGTAAAGCGGTTTCGATGATGGCTATTTGTGCAGTAATGCCTTGTAAGCGCTCGCGGATGGCTGCAGCCATGGCAGCGCCTTCCCGTGCTCGCGCTGCGTTAAGTTCCATTAGTGCTTGTTGAAGTAATGCTAACGCAGGGGCTTTTAAGCTGTTAAAATCGAGCTCTTGTTGTTGCAGCACACCAGGGTGGTTCAAAATATCCGAAAGCGGCACAGGTGCTGCGTTAGGCATGTGTTCGCTGAGTTGTCTCAGAATGTTTTGTAGTTGCGCCACGAGCTCTTCGTTAAGTGTAAGTGATTGCTCACTGTCGCTTTGTTGGTAGCGTAGCGTCAATTCTAGTTTGCCGCGAGTTAAAAGTTGGCGGCAGTGTTCACGCACAGCGTTTTCAATAAATTTAAACCCTTCTGGCAAACGAAAATGCAAATCAAGGTAACGTTGATTGACGGATTTAATTTCCCATACCAGTGTCGTGTTACCGTGGTGGGCATCGCAACGTGCGAACGCTGTCATGCTATGAATCATAAGTGCATCTCTTTTGTGCGTTAAATAAAGTGGTGTAATGAGGTACTAGAAGGCAAACCATGGTAGCAGAGTTACAGCGAGTGTTTTTAAATTAGTTAAAGGTGGAAGGCGTTTATGATGCAAAACGAAGCTGAAAATTGGGCACCTAGCGATGAAGATAGACGGTGGGCAATGTGGGCACATTTGTCTGGCTTAGTGTTTGTGGTGGTGCCTGTAGTGGGTGGGTTGTTGGGCGCATTTGTGTTTTGGTTGATAAAAAAAGATGCTAGCCATTTTGTGGCCGATCAGAGCAAAGAAGCACTGAATTTCCATTTGGTAATGGTAATAGTGCAATTAATTAATAGCGCTTTAATGGCCGTTTTAATAGGGTTTCTATTTTATGGCATCGTTTGGTTGTTTATGCTCGGTGTCGTCATTATTGCTGCAGTACGAGCAGAAGGTGGTACTTACTACCGTTACCCTTTAGTGCCTCGCCTGTTAACATAGACGGCCGATTTTAGCCGTGTGTTCGCTTACGGTGTCGTTTTATCAAGGAGTTTTCTATGCGTCCATCGGGCCGTGCTACAGATCAATTAAGAGAAATTCGCTTTACTCGTCAATATACCAAGTATGCAGAAGGCAGCGTACTGGTGGAATTTGGCAACACTAAAGTATTGTGTACGGCTTCCGTGGAAGCAGGTGTGCCGCGCTTTTTGCGTGGTCAGGGGCAGGGGTGGATTACCGCTGAATATGGCATGTTGCCGCGTTCCACCCATACCCGTAATGGCCGTGAAGCAGCGCGCGGTAAGCAAGGCGGCAGAACGTTAGAAATTCAGCGTTTAATCGGCCGTTCACTGCGCGCAGCGGTGGATATGGGTAAGTTAGGCGAAAACACCATTTTAATAGACTGTGATGTTATCCAAGCGGATGGCGGCACGCGCACGGCTTCAATCACAGGTGCTTGTGTTGCGCTAGTGGATGCGCTCACGTACATGCTCGAGAAAAAAATGATCAGTGAAGACCCTTTGCTAGGTTTAGTGGGTTCTGTGTCTGTGGGGCTTTACCAAGGCGAACCCGTTCTCGATTTGGATTATGACGAAGACGTGAGTGCCGATACAGACATGAACGTGGTGATGACGCAGCAAGGTGGGTTTGTTGAAATTCAGGGTACCGCGGAAGAAGAGCCCTTTACGTTTGAACAGCAGCAACAAATGCTGGCGTTGGCGCAAAAAGGAATTCGTGAGCTCATTGAAAAACAACAAGCAGTATTAGGGTGGTAACCATGCAAGCTTATCAGCGTGAATTTATTCAATTTGCTATGCAGCAAGAAGCGTTAAAGTTTGGTGAGTTTACCTTGAAATCTGGCCGCAAGAGCCCCTACTTTTTTAACGCTGGAACCTTTAATACAGGTAAGACGCTAGCTCAGTTAGGGCGTTTTTACGCCGATGCTATTATCGCTTCCGGGATAGAGTTTGACATGTTGTTTGGGCCTGCCTACAAAGGTATTCCCCTAGTGGCGGCTGTAGCTGTTGCCTTGGCTGAGCATTACGACAGAGATGTGCCGTGGGCTTTTAACCGCAAGGAAGCTAAGGACCATGGCGAAGGTGGCTGGCTAGTGGGTGCTCCTTTGGCGGGCAACGTATTAGTAATAGACGACGTGATCACGGCCGGCACAGCCATTCGCGAAGTGGCTAGTATGTTGGCCGAAACTCCCGCGCACATGTGTGGGGTAGTGGTAGCACTAGATCGACAAGAAAAGGGACAGCGTGAGCTTTCAGCCATTCAAGAGGTTGAGCAAAGCTTACAAATACCAGTGGCATGTATTGTTGATTTAGGCGATATTATTATGTATCTGGATGGGGCTTCGAAACCGCAGCAGTTGGAAGCTATGCAAGAGTATCGACGACAATACGGTGTATAAAATGATAAAGGGAAGGATCCTGGCATTTATTGGGGTGGTTGCTTTGTTTTCGCCGCATGTTACATGGGCGGAACAAGTAGAGGTAAAAGGATTGGATCCTCTGCCACCCGGCGATTTGTATCGTTACGAAAATACAGAGGGTACAACTGTTTTTAGCCGTATGCTCACTATGGACGGTGTTAATAATGGTTATTTAGTGTTAGACCGTTACGGGCGCATATTACTATCGGTTAAAGGCAGGTTGGCCGATGACGAAGCAGAAAAGCAAAGTAAAACTACAAAGAAAAAAGAAAAAGTAAAGCAAATTACTGAAGAGCAGGCGCGTATCGATAGAGATATATTACGCCTTTACTCTAGCGCTGCAGCCGCAGAAAACGCTATGGAGCGTCAGCTAAGTAGTGTGCGCGCTAGCTTAGAATACTCGCTGATTAGCCTAGATAAAACAAAGAAAAACCGCGATCAAGAGAAGCAACGTTTTCAAGACTACGAAAAGCGGGGCGAGCCCATCCCAGAAAGTATTGTGAATGCTTTGAATATTTATGAAAGCAGGGTTGTTAGCTTAACAGAAGAGCTAAGTGGTTATGAGCGTGCTATGGCTGAAATAAGAACCAAGTTCACGCCCATGATCGAGCGACTTATTGAAATCGAAGCAGAAAAAGCAAAGCAAGCAGAAGAGTAATTATCTGAAAATAGTGGGGGCGAGTTGTTCCCATTGTGCCTGCCAATGCTCACTCGGAGCGCTACTGAAGTTACTCCGTACAAATTGCGCTATTTTCCCCTCTGCGTAAGCCAGCAACAAGTTAGCGGTGGCACTAACGGTGGTTTGGGTACGCAATCCCTCTTTTAACTCAGCATGGCGAAGCACTTTCCGCAGCTCGCCTTCTATACGATCAAAAAATTGATTAATACGGCTACGTAGACGGTGGTTTTCGCCCGCCAATGCATCGCCGGTGAGAAGGCGTGTGATGCCTGGGTTGCGCTCCATGAAGCTTATGAGCAATAAAATGATGCGTTCGGTTTGTATTAGTGCGCTTTCTTCGCTCGCTGTAATCTGGTTGATGAGGCCAAACATGGACTCTTCTGCGAATTCAATCAGCCCTTCAAAAATACGAGCTTTACTAGGAAAGTGCCGGTATAAAGCAGCTTCCGATACGCCTACTTCTCGTGCCAACCCTGCGGTGGTGATGCGGCCACCGGGTTCGGCTTCTAGCTTGTGTGCAAGCGCCTGTAGAATTTGTTCTTTGCGTGAGAGGGGCTTGTCAGTCATGGTGTTTTTAAATCCAATAAAAATATAATTAAAAGCTCATTACAAAGGTGCACTGTTAGGGCGAAGCCGCTAGTGGGCGGCTTCGGTGGAGCTTCAACGTGTAATAAGGGTGCCCACGCCTTTGTCTGTGAGAACTTCTAGCAATACAGCATGGGGTACACGGCCATCGATGATGTGCGAGCTTGCCACGCCATTTTTCACAGCACTTAGAGCGCATTCAATTTTAGGTAGCATGCCACCATAAATGGTACCGTCGTCGATGAGCTCTTTTACGCGCTCTGAATCTAAGCCTGTGAGCACGTTGCCATCTTTATCTTGCAGGCCGGCAACGTTGGTGAGAAGTATGAGCTTTTCTGCCTTTAATACCTCAGCCACAGCGCCGGCTACAAAGTCTGCGTTAATGTTGTAAGCCACACCTTTTTCATCAGCTCCAATGGGAGCAATCACGGGGATCACATCACTGGCGGCCAGCATTTCTAACACTGCGGTGTTGATGGAATCCACTTCACCCACTTGGCCGATATCGAGTAAATCACCACTTTCTGTGGGGAGCGACATTTTTTTAGCTTTAATAAGGCCTGCGTCTTTACCCGTCAAGCCAATGGCTTTGCCACCATTGCTTTGAATGAGGCTAACAATTTCTTTGTTTACTAAACCGCCGAGCACCATTTCAACTACAGACATAGTTTCATTATCGGTAACGCGCATGCCTTGGATAAATTTAGATTCTTTACCCAAGCGCTCGAGTAATTGAGCAATTTGCGGCCCACCACCATGCACCACCACAGGGCGCATTCCCACAGCTTTCATTAATACAATATCGCGAGCAAAAGAGTTTTTTAGCTCATCGTTTTCCATGGCGTTGCCACCGTATTTAATCACAATGGTGGTCCCAGCAAAGCGCTGAATATAAGGCAGTGCTTCGGTTAAAATATGGGCCGCTACATGGGCTTGTTCGTTTTGCATAATGGTTCCTGACTGAATGTGGTAATAATTACAATTTGCCGGTATGGCCAAAACCGCCTTCTTGGCGTTCGCTGGCACTAAATTCTGTTACCGCTTCAAGGGTTACTTGCTGCACGGGTACGATGACGAGCTGGGCAATGCGCTCACCTGGCTCAATGGTGTAAGGCTGTTCGCCGCGGTTCCAGCACGATACGCGCAGTTCCCCTTGGTAGTCGGCATCAATAAGGCCCACTAAGTTGCCTAGCACGAGGCCGTGCTTATGGCCAAGGCCCGAGCGCGGTAAAATCATCCCTGCATAGCCTGGGTCTGCAATGAAAATGGCCATGCCAGTGTTAATCAGCTCAGCCTGGCCAGGGTGAATGGTTAGCGGCTCTGTAATCATGGCGCGCAAATCCAAACCTGCAGAACCACTGGTGGCGTACTCAGGTATAGGGAATTCATTGCCTAGGCGTGAATCGAGAATTTTATATTGTAAACGCATGGAAACCCTTATTTTTTATAACGAATGGCAATTAATTCAATAAGTTGGTGCGCAATTTGTAGCTTGCCCGCCAAGGGAAGAACTTTATGCCCACCAGGCCAAATAACGGTAAGGGCGTTGTTATCACTATTGAAGCCCACGTCGGTACCCGATACATCGTTGGTGGCAATCATATCAAGATTTTTGTCGGTGAGTTTGCCGCGCGCATAGTTGATAACGTCGTGGGTTTCAGCGGCAAAACCAACTGTAAATGGGCGTTTCGTATGGTTAGCCACATCCGCCACAATGTCTGGGTTTTTAACCAAAGTGAGGTGAATTTCGCCCGTGGATTTTTTGATTTTCTTGTCTGCGACCTCGGTGGCACGGTAATCAGCCACCGCTGCAGTGGCGATGAAAATGTCGCAACCTTCTTCCACCGCTGCTAAGCATGCAGTGTGCATTTCTAAGGCGCTCGTTACATCAATACGGTTAACACGCGCAGGAGTGGGTTGGTTAACAGGGCCACTAATCAAAGTAACGCGTGCTCCAGCTTCCACTGCGGCTGCGGCAATAGCAAAACCCATTTTTCCTGAACTTTGGTTGGTGATGTAGCGCACTGGGTCGATCGCTTCGCGCGTAGGTCCGGCGTTGACAACAACGTGTTTTCCTGTGAGTAAACCGCGCTGAAACACGTCAGAAGCCAGCTCTGCTATTTCTTCGGGTTCAAGCATACGGCCTAGGCCTGTTTCGCCACAGGCTTGTGTGCCGGAAGCGGGCCCAAAAATACGTACACCGCGGTCTTCTAGCAGCAGCAAGTTAGTTTGTGTGGCTGGGTCTGCCCACATTTGCTGATTCATGGCTGGCGCCACAGCAATGGGTGAATCTGTGGCTAAACAAAGGGTGCTAAGCAAATCTGCGCCATGGCCGTGCGCCATGCGTGCGATGAAGTTTGCTGAAGCGGGAGCAATAAGAATGAGGTCGGCCCAACGTGCTAGTTCAATGTGGCCCATGGCCGCTTCCGCACGTGTGTCGAGTAAATCGGTGTGCACAGGGTTGCCAGAAAGAGCCTGCATGGTTAGAGGGGTAATAAATTCTTGCGCGCCGGAAGTCATCACCACGCGAACTTCAGCGCCGGCATCCTGTAGACGGCGTAATAAAATAGCGCTTTTATACCCCGCAATACCGCCCGTAACACCGAGCAAAATTCGTTTGTTAACCAGTCTATCCATTTTAAACAGTCCTCGTAGTGGCTAAATGTACGCGCCATTAGCGGTGTGCAAAGCGTTATTATGAAGGGGGTTGGTGATTCTGCAAAGCGTAATAGAGTAGCACCAATGAGTCATATAGTAATGTAAAAGCAATTTCCGATTGTCTGGATGAGTTTCCAAGGAGGGGCAATGAGCATTAGAACATGGCGCGTGGAAGACAGGCCTCGTGAGCGTTTGTTGCGCAAAGGGGCAGACGTGTTGAGCGATGTTGAGTTGCTCGCTATTTTTTTAGGGTCTGGTGTGCAAGGCATGAACGCTGTAGAGCTTGCTCGTATTTTGTTACAAGATGCCGGCGGGCTAAGAAAGCTACTAGATTCCAGTGTCAGTGAATTACAACAAAAACCAGGTTTAGGGCACGCTAAAGTGGCGTTGTTGAAGGCATCGTTGGAGCTTGGGCAGCGTTACTTGGTGGAGGAGTTAGAGCGGCAGGAAGGGTTAAGCAGTGCCACAGAGGCAGGTGACTTCTTAGTGGCAAAATTACGCGGTTACTCTTATGAGGTTTTTAGCGCTATTTTCCTTGATCAGCGCCATCGAGTGATTGCTTATGAAGAACTTTTTCGCGGAACATTGAATGCTGCCGCTGTTTATCCGCGCGAAGTAGTGGTAAAATGCCTCTCGCATGGCGCTGCAGCCATTATTTTTGCCCATAACCATCCTTCCGGTGTAGCCGAACCTAGTGCTGCTGATGTATCGGTCACAGAACGCCTTATTGATGCGTTGAATTTGATAGAAGTAAGGGTTTTAGATCACCTTATTATTGGTGATGGCGGTTGGGTATCCATGGCAGAAAGAGGTTGGCGTTAATCAGTAATAGAGCAGAAAAAACACAAAAAAAGGCCTTTATTGGTGTTTTTTTATGTTTTTTAGGCTGTTACTATTGTGTATCGCGGTGGAATTTGGTATAAATCGCCACCTGAAATTGAGGCTAGGCCCTCGTGTATGTAATTCTCTGGAGCAAGATAATGTCCAAAGTTTGCCAAGTTACCGGTAAGCGTCCTATTACAGGTAACCGCGTGTCTCACGCGAACAACAGAACGAGGCGCCGGTTTAAGCCCAACTTACAGCACCATCGTTTTTGGGTG
>DATGUF010000016.1:0-14411 GCA_035301485.1 Alcanivoracaceae bacterium | reverse complement strand
CCGAACTCAGAAGTGAAACGACACATCGCCGATGGTAGTGTGGGGTCTCCCCATGTGAGAGTAGGACATCGTCAGGCTTCAAATAAAACAGCCTCTACACCTTGTGTAGGGGCTTTTTTATTGCCTGTGATTTGAGTTTTAAGTCACGTCTTTATCCATACCAGCATATCGAGTAGTTGTTTCTCGCTTCTTTATTTCTTGTTGTAGGTGTTCTTACAGCAAAAACCTAGCCTCTTTCTTTCTGAATAGCGCGCCATGAAAGGCTTTAAAACGCGCTTAAAGGCTATGCTTATAAACTGGGATAGTTTGAATGCCAAAGCGCTTTTTTATGCTTTACACAGTGTTGTGAGAGTAAGTTAAGCGCAGTTAAAAGAACGCCAATGCCTGCTTGGGCTAAGCCTTTAAGTGTGGGTGCATAGCGCTTCGGTTAAACAGCCTTGCTGGCCTTTTATACTTGGCTTGAGAGCGTTCGCTTTTAATGGCAAGTAGGAGAGCTTAGCAAAGGCTTTATTTGCTACTTAGAGTGGCAAGGCTGCTTAGTTGAATGTGAATGTGTGCTTGGTTATAACAAAGGTGCAATAGTGAAATAGCAGGCATAAAAAAACCTCCTTGCCTCAATAGTAAAGCAAGGAGGTTTAGTTGGCAGAGTTACAGTTTTAACCTTGGTAGTAGCTCTAGTACTACTTCGCGTTTATACAGCGTTTCTAGCTCGGTTTTCAGCGCCGCCATATCTTCAAAAGTAATAGTCTTTGAGGAGCTACCTTCGGTTTTAAGAAACACTTTATCGCTACGTATCACTACTCTAGGATTTAACAGCTGTAGTTTCTTATCGTTTATTTCAAATACTTGTTCTGATACTAAGCGCTCTAATTGCCAGCGCTGGTACATGTCTTTGAATGAAATGCTTAGTGGCACACTAATTAACACTACAAAAAGTGCAGTAACGGCTAAACCTTTTTGTGCGCGCACAATGGGCGAATAACCCAGCACTAAAAACGTGAGTGCCGCGGCGATACTGATACCCACCAAGTTGGTGAGGAATAACAGCATAGCGCCACTAAACACGGCCCAATCCATCCAACCGATACCGATACCAGCCACTGAAAGCGGAGGCATAAGGGCTACGGCAATGGCCACACCTGGCATACTTTTCATATCAGATTCGCGCGCCAACGCATAAGCACCGGCTGCTCCAGAGGCCACTGCTACCCCTAAGTCGAGCAGGTTGGGCTGCACGCGGCTAGCTATTTCGGCGGTAATTTTTTCAATAGGAATGAGAACCGCTAGTAAAGAAGAGGTAATTAGTGCCAACACGATGCCATAAGCAATGGTAGTGCCGGATTCTTTGAGTAATGCCATATCACGGCGTAATACCCCCATAGCTAAAGAAGTAATGGGAGACATTAAGGGCGCGATCACCATCGCACCAATAATTACTGCTGGGCTTGAGATAAACAAACCAAAAGTAGCGATGAGGCCGCTCAGCATCATCATTACTAAGTAGTTGTTACTGATCTTTGCATTTTCACGTAAACGCATAAAGAGATCTTTAAAGTTATCTTCCAAGGCCCGTGTGAAGAGCGGTAATTGCGTTTGTATCATGGCAATGCGCGTTTCGTTCAAGGGCAAGTTATCAAGCCTCATGGTGTCTTTTTTCGCGGGGCTTGTGGCGTTACGCGAGGTATATGCCTCACTTACGTTAATTTTGGCCGCTTGCGGGTAAAGCTCGAGTTCTATCTGCTTGCTAACTCGGCGTTTGCCATCAATATAAAAAGGCATTTCTTTTTGCAGGCTAATCCTCAATTCGCGGCTCTTAATGTAACTCACGGAAGAGGGCAGTTTGGTAACAGCCTTGCTTTTGGCTCTTAGCGCTGTGAGGAGGAAAGAAAGGTATGAGGTAATGGATTTCGGGGCGATAAGAATCGTTGAAACCTGCCCATCTTGCACTGACAAGCTTGTGTTTATGAGCTTGCCCGCTGCAGAACTAATATCGTTCTCAATGGATACTAAGCCTGTAATGGCGGTGTCTACGCTTTTGCCTTTACCGGTGGTAATGCTAACTGGAAAAGGTTTGATCGCTGATAAATTACGCAAGCTAACCCGTATCAAAGTGAGCCAATAAAGCAGGCTCGTCCACAGGCTATCGCCGCGCCGTTGATAGGTTTTGCTGCGCTGATCTAAAAAGGGCGTTTCGCCCAACATCATCATACCTAGTACCACTTCATTGTTGCAGCGTAGTACATCAATGGGCTTAGGGTCTGCTTGAAAGGCAAGATCAATAGCTTCCTCAAGCCTGCGTGGAATATAAAACCAAGTATTAATGCGGTTTTTTACATCTGTAGAAACAACGCCCAGTGAAAAGTTAAGCATTTTGGCGAGGTCTACAAACTGATCCATGGTGCTGTCGTCACAAATCGCCACCACGTGATCAGAATAATCTAAACAGCGGCCAGGCTCGCTGAAAAACTCTTCTTCAGTGAACATCGTTAGCAAGATGCCGTTCTTGGCAGCCATTAGCCTCACTTTTTCAGTGAGTTTGCTATCGGGAGGATGAATTAAAAGTGCTTTATCTGTGTATGTGCTCATAGCGTTTCCCTACGGCATATATGAAAAATGGTTTCGGATTCCATGCTTAGCACAGACGCCAAAACCATCGGAATTATTAAATATCGATTCATCTATTGTTGAACGAGATATTGCTCTGTTATTTATCGAAAGACAACGTTTCACCTATGTAACAATTAGGATATATAAAGCGTATCGTAATGGCTTTTATAATTATGTTTTCTCGGTTCTGCGCAATAGGCTAATGCCTGCCGCTATTAAAGAGAGCCCCGCAGCAAGGTATAAACTGAGTGTTGCTGCGCCAATCGGCCAGTTTAACAGCATAACACCCGCTAATGCAGCCCCTAATGATTGCCCAAGTAACCGTGCAGTGCCAAGCATGCCACTGGCTCCGCCACTTCTGGCTACGGGCGCGGAGGTCATGATGGCCCTGTTATTGGGCGATTGAAATAGTGCAAAACCCGCACCGCTGAGTGCTACGCGCCAAATAATTTGCCAGTGAGTGGGGTCTGTAGGCAGTAAAGCAAGCCCAAGCAGCCCTAGGGTTAAAGTGCTTAAACCTACCACGCCTAACACACCAGCAGGCTGCTTATCTGCTAAACGCCCAGCTATAGGAGCTACCACGCCAATCATCACGGGCCAAGGAGTAATTAATAGCCCGATTTCCATGGCGGATTTGCCGAGTGTATCAAATAAATAGAAAGGGATGGCTACAAAAGCCAGCATTTGTGCACAAAAAGCAAGCACTGAGGTGGACACAGATAAGCGAAACATGCGAATGCGAAGCAAATCTAGAGGGAGTAAGGGAGCTGGATGGCGCCAAAGACGACGGTAAAGTGTGTAAGCCAGTAATGATACAAGTGCCATTTTGCAGAGCCAAGGCAATAGCTGGCCCTCATGGCCGATGTCTGAGATGGCGCTGATCAGTGTAATAAATAATAGCGAGGTAAGTAGGGCGCTTAGCCAATCAAAGGGGTGGGCTGATAGTGGAACATGGGGCAAATACTTAAAGGCCAACGCGGTGGCAAAGAGGCCGAAAGGAATGTTCATCGCAAACAACCAGTGCCAATTAGCAAAAGCTAGTACGGCTGCTGCTACTGTGGGGCCCGAAGCTGCAGAAACAGCCACCACCATGGCAATAATAGCGATGCCTTGGCCTAGCCGATCTACTGGGTAGATGTGGCGTACCAAAGCAGCGTTTATGCTCATGATAGCGCCGGCGCCTAATCCTTGTAGGCTGCGTGCAATAATCAAAGTGCTGAGGCTTTGAGCCAACGCTGACAGCAAAGCCATACTACTAAATACCACAAGCCCGAAAATATAAATACGGCGAAACCCGATGCGCTCTGCTAACGAGGAGTAGGGAAGCAGTGTGCTAATGATGGCTAGTTGGTAAGCATTAATAATCCATACGGCTTGATGGCCTGGCACATTGAGAGCTTGTGCAATGCTAGGCAAAGCAACGTTAACGATGGTGCCATCTAGCACCGCCATAAAAATACTCAGCACCAACGCCAGCATGGCCCAATGGCGCAACGGCGTGGGGAGTCCTTGGCTGTTAGAGGCTGTAGGGCGTGATGAAGGCACACGTATTTCCTATAAGTGTAGACGTTAATATTGCAAAGATGATGGCATAAAAGTGTTGTCTAGGCCTAAGTGAAGTGCAAGTAAATATCAAAACTATGTGGAAGTTAACAGCCGCAATGAGGGCCATTGACCTAGGGCAGTGCTTCACTTCAAATAAAAGCACCTATAACCCCTATGCAGCTAAAAATAATAACGACAACAAAGAGGCTCCTCATGAATACATCTGCTTATCCTTTTGTAGAAGGCTCGTTTTGGTTAACACCTCCTAACAATATCCAACCATCCCTGCAGGGCGCAGAACGCTGCGACGTGGTGATTGTGGGCGGGGGGTATACCGGTTTATGCGCTGCCCTGCGGTTACGAGAGAAAGGAGTGGATGTGGCTCTGGTGGAGCAAGGTTTTTGTGGTTCGGGCGCTTCAGGTAGGAATGCGGGGCATGTGACGCCCACCATTGGCAAGGATGTTCCTACTTGTATTAAAAAGTTTGGCGTGCAGCGCGGCTTGGCCTTTGTGCGCTTTGCCGAGCAAGCTATAGAACATTTTGAGCACTTGATCACTAAGTACGACATCGATTGTGATTACCAGCGCACCGGTAATATTATCGCCGGCGTGCATGAAAAGCAGCGTAAGGCGCTTTACGACAATCTACAACGTGTTAGCCACCTTGGCGTTAAGATGCGCTTTCTCGATGAAGCGGCTATGCAGGAGCGGGGCCTACCCAGCGCTTTTAAGTTTGGTGTGTTGGAGGATTGTGGTGGCACGATTCATCCAGGTAAATACGTGTTAGGGCTTCGTGAAGCCGCCCTTGCTGCAGGCGTACGGATTTACGAACAATCAGCGGTTACTCATATTGAAGAGGGCTCTTCTGTGGTCGTACATACACAGCAGGGTACGCTTACCGCAGAGCAGATGTTGTTGGCAACCAATGCATATGGGCCGGCTCAGCTCGGCCTGTTGAAATCTAAAACCTTGCCGGTGCGTGTTAGCTTGTTTGTAACGCGCCCACTCACAACGGCGGAAAGAAATAGTATTGATTGGCAAGGGCAAGAGGGTGTTTACACTGCACATGAGCTGTTAGAAAACTACCGTATTACACCAGATGGTCGTATTTTGGGTGGTTCTAAAGTGATTAATTATGCGTATGGCAGCAAACTGGCTAACGGTTACCAACCAGAGAGCTTTCAGCTGCTGGAGCGCACTTTTAGAGAGCGTTTCCCAACATTAGGTAACATTCCCATTGAGTGTTATTGGGGTGGGTGGATAGCCATGACGTTTGATTTTATGCCGGTAATGGGGCGCTTAGGAAAGCATAAAAACATTATGTACTACGCTGGGTGTAATGGGCACGGCATTCCTCAGTGCAGCATGATGGGGGGCGTTATGGCGGAAGAGATCTTGGGTGGCAAAACGGCCGAAGTGGAATTATTCCAACATCTGCGCATGCCGATGCCACCGGAACCTCTGCGATGGTCTGCGTTGCATGCAATAAATGGTTACTTGGCGCAACGAGATAGAAAAATCGATAAGCTAGTGGCGCATGCCGCTAGCTTATAACATGCTATTTAAGGCGTTCAAAAGTAAGTTGTGCGTTTTTTTCTAAACGTTGCAACAGTGGCTCACCTAACAACGAGGCAGGTGTCCAAAAGCCGCCTGTAACGTCTTCTGGCACATCGAAGGCGAGGCTCATGGCGGCTTCGCCTAAGATACGACAGGTGGAGCCATAACCAGGGTCGCCTTGGCCCGTTACTTTGGTTTTAATCGTTTGGCCATCCTTAGTGCGGCCTACAAAGCGCATATCATAAAAACCGTTATTGCGCGTTTTTTCATTTGGGCCCTCGCCAGGCTTTGGTACAACAAAACGTTCTAAAAACCAACGGCTTGGTTTAATAGCGCTGGCTGCAAGAAAACCGCCGATACCTCCCGTAACAGCGAAGGCGCGAGCTCGACCTTTAAGGCCGGCGCCCGTGAGCACAGCTTCATTGTAAATAAAAGGTGTGCCATATACGCTGTTTTGTAACGCATTGGAACGCTGTACGATACGTGTGTTAATAGAGCCCATAACAAAAGGTGCTGACCAAGCGTTGAAATCTTCATCAAATTCGGGGGTAGTTACTTCTGGCTGACGAATGCCAGGGTCATAACCTTCAGGGCAAATGGCATAGTGGTTAGAGAGTGTCTGACGCAAAGAAGGGTTTTCACCTATTTCCTTAGCGAGGTTAATAATGCTAGCCACTGTACCGCCAGAAACTCCACCTTTAGCGCTTTTAACACGCATTTTTACTTGTGTGGCGGCTTGGCCAAAAGCGCTTTGTGCTTGTTGTTGCAGGTGGAAGACGCCCATATCCGAGGGGATAGAGTCAAAGCCACAGCAATGCACAATGCGAGCACCAGTTTCTTTAGCTTTACTTTCGTAGGTTGAAACCATGTCTATAATCCACTGCACTTCGCCTGTGAGGTCGCAATAATCCGTCCCAGCGTTAACGCAGGCTGCTACGGTGGGAGAACCATAGAGAGCGTAAGGGCCAACGGTGGAGGCCACTACACGAGTGCTAGCGGCCATGGCTTGCAAGGAGTTGGCATCGTTTGCATCAGCAATGAGGGCGGGTAATTTATGTGCTCCGGAGCCCAATTGTTGCTTGAGGCTTGTTAATTTAGCACTGTTGCGGCCGGCGAGGGCCCAACGTACATCACCGTTTACACCGTAGGTTTCAAATAAATAGTGAACGAGTAATTGGCCGACGTAGCTTGTAGCGCCAAACACGACGATATCGTATTGCTTTTGGCTCATGGTTTCTCCTGAGTGGTTTAGCCCTATTAATTTGAGCGTGGTGTTAGCAGAGTAGCCTAAAACTACTGTGTTACCAATGCGCAAATAGCAGCACGTAGTGATACTGTGCAGCCAAGTGCGCTTAACGTTTAGGGTGACTGAGGGTGACAGGTTGGGCGCGTTCTGCGATGCATTCTGCAGAGCCCATTTCGAACTCGCGGCAGATTAACGGGCGGTTTGCATAAATAGTGCATTCATAGGTGTTGCGATCTACCGCAGAACACCAACCATCTTCTAGGCGGCGCATGGTTTCAGCGCCCCATTTATCTGTGGTGATATGCTCGGGTGGCACCCCAGTATCGGTGAGGAGCATTACTTCTAGGCGGCAGCAATTAGCCCTGCAGTTGGAGCAGTGGATGGGGGTGGTGGGTAAGGTAGTAATTTAAAAACTCCTATATTACTAGGTGAAAGTGTAGACTAAGTTGCTGAGTAGTGACAGAAAGGTAATAGAAATGATAAACGCCTTGATGGAATATCAATGGCGTTTATCATTAATGGATATGAATTATATGCGTTAAGCTTCGAGCTAAAAAAGCATAGTGACGTGCCAGGTGTTTAGCTCTGTATCCTCACCAATTTCTATATCAAAAGTTACTTTGATATCTTTTTTCTTCTCCACAGGCATAGCACAAGCTAAGGTGCTACGTTTGGCGCCCACTGCGTCAATAGCAGGCAGTGTTGTTAGTTCAACATCGCCGGCGATGTTTGTCCAAGAGCCACCTGTTGATTCTTGCAGATCCTTCATGTCGAAAAAGGGCGAAAAGCAGTTTCGGGCACTCCATATTAAGTTAACAGCCACTCCTTCATTGATAAGAGCGGTGGTAATATCTTCAGTAGAACGTGGTAGCCAATGAGAGTCAGCGTCCTCTGGTTTAAAGTTGGATGTATTCTGCAGTGTTTCTCCTGTGTGCGCGCAGTTGTCACCGATAGCAACAAAGAAACGACCTGCATCTTCACGAAATTTCGCGTTGTCGTTGAAGTAATCAATGGGTGCCAAATAATTTTCAGGTCCGTCTCCGCCATTTAACCCACTGCCAACCTTTTCGGCGACTTCGCTAAAAAAGGATTGCATGTCTTCTGCGCTAATGAGTGCTAAGCCAGTATCAGGTCGCTCAGTGTCGTCGAAGTCAGGAGGAGTACCTAATGAACCTTTTGCTGTGGGGGATGTATAGCTGGATTTTTCGGTTTCGGTTTCTTTGGTAGCAAATGCATCACCTAATGTAACGCCGGCGAAGCGCACATCGAGACCTTGCTCTTCGAGGGCTCCGGCAAAAGCAACGATTTTTTCAGCAAATGTTTTAGCATGAGAGCCCATGCTGCCTGTAGTGTCTAGACTGACCACAATATCAAACATGTCGCCACTTCCAGCTTCACCCGTTTTTAGCTCTGTACAAAACTCATCAGCTGATGAGTCAGCTGTTTCGACGCCAGCGGGGGTGCCCGTAGTGTCTTCAGCTTTTAAGTTTCTAACACGTGGTTTTTCAACAGTGCCGTCGCCTTTATCCACGCCATTGATGCGCAATCCGAGCCGCCCATCTTCAGCAGTAAAGGCACTAATGGTGGGGCTAGTGTCTAGGGTGTTGTTATCGCCTGCTGTTGTTTCAATATTCTTAACTTTGTACTCGCCCGCTGTTGGGGTGGTGGGTGAGGGGTCTTTCTTTGCGTCTGTACTGCCCGAAGATGAATTGCCTCCACATCCTGTGGTTGCGAGAGCTGCGCCCATTAAAAGCGCCAAAACTGATGGTTTACTGATGAAGATCATGATTGTGCCCCTTCCTATCATTGAGTGAAACTAATGTTCGCTTTGATAGGTGTTTTATACTTGTTGTAGTTATAAATCTTTGAGGCCGCAGTAGGCTAGACTGCGCAGGGGATGCCTGATCAACCCATCTAACGGCAATTTCAACACTGTCACGCAAAGTAAATAATAGCAATATTTTTTTACAGAACATGAGATTTTTACGTGTTAGTGAAAGCTTTTTTTGAGCATAGAATTATGCTGTGCTTTGCGGCGAATGCGACAATAAACAAATCATGTTCTGAGCTTTATTCAGGTCAATTTAAGGGTAAAGGTTGGGGAATGGGAAAGCAGTATTCTATCAATATTGGGTGATATGTTGGTTCTTTACTTCTTCACACATCACAAGTAATTGTGCGCCTCGAACATGGTCATGGCTTTATGATTCTGCTAGTGAAGTTAGAAGTGAAAATAGGTTCGCTTGCCAAGGTCATGACGAAGGGTTGGTGTTGAGCACAAAGCGGTCGCCCATTAGGGGCGCGTCGAGATGCCCAGTTTTTACGTAAATCAGGGCACCTTGCTCTAGTGTATAAGGTGTATGGCTACTGTGGCAGGGGTTTCTTAGCCAACTGCCAGCAGGGTAGTGGCCATGTTCATCACATAACAGGCCCTCTAACACCAGTATTTCTTCACCACCGGGATGGTGGTGCGCACTGAATTGAGTGTGTGCATCCCAATGCACTAAAGCAGTACTGATGTCATGGTGCTCATGCAAAGGTAACACTGACAAGCCCTCTACTAGGCCTGGCAACCAGTTAGCGCTGCGGGTGTTCAGCACCAGTGTAGACGTGTCGTCTTCGGTAAATTGCCAGAGTTTTACCAGCAAGGTGCAACCGTTGGCTGAAAACGGCTCATGCGATGAGCCGGGTGGGTTGCGCAGGTAGGTGCCTGCGGGATAATCACCGTGCTCGTCTGAAAACACTCCTTCCAAGACAAATATTTCTTCGCCACCTTGGTGAGTATGTGCGCTATAGCCACTACTAGGGGCATAGCGCACGATGCTAGTGGCACGAGCGATTTCTTGGCCGGCGCGATCGAGCATCATGCGGCTAACCCCTGTTAAGGGCGAATCGATAAATTCATACTGCTCAGGAAGTATCACCGCCCGCTGGCTGAAATCACTGTTTATTTGCATGCTAAAAAGTTTTTAAGAAATGGTTGAAGCACAGTTTGTTGCCGTCAGCATCTCTAACATAGGCCCCATAAAAAACATTGGGAATGCGTTCTCCTGGAGGGCCATCACAGGTGGCGCCAAGGGCTAAGGCTTTTTTGTACATTGCTTCGACACCTTCTTTGCTGCTTTGGCCGAAAGCCACCATGGTGCCGTTGCCGGTTGAAGCGGGTTGGCCGTCGTAAGGGGTGCACACGGCGAGGAGTGGCGGCTCTGCCATGCTTTTGCCAATAAAGCAGATGCGTTCGCCATCCATAAGCAGCTTCGCGCCTTGTTCGGCGAACAAATCGCAATAGAATTTTTTGGCAGCGGCTAAATCGCTCACACCTAGAGTAATGTAACTGATCATTATTCAAGTCCTCATAAAGTGAATACTGACTATACAGTTTTTTGATAGTAACTGTATTGTTATGAAAATGGTTTGCACGCGCAATTTTCGATGCTTTATGTATGCTGAGGGGCAAACATCAATAATAGTAGTGCTGTTAGGGTGAGCGCAGCTTGCTCAGCCTTCTAGCTGTCTTAAAAGGAGATATACCCATGAGTGCTTTACCTGTATTAACAGATGCTTTGCTGACACTGGAAAACCGTGTAGCCACTTTAACGTTGAACCGACACGATGTGCGCAACGCGCTAACGGGCTCTCATTTAATTGATGATATTGTGGCCACGGCAGAGTGGGTGAATCAGTGCGATGAAGTATCCGTGTTGGTAATAACCGGTGCTGGTTCGGCCTTTAGTGCCGGTGGCAATATACGTGACATGGCGGAGCGTGGTGGAGATTTTGCAGGCGATGTGGCCGAGTGTGCTGAGCGTTATCGTAAGGGTATCCAAAGAATTCCCTTGGCATTGCAGGCGGTTGAGGTGCCGATAATTGCTGCGGTGAACGGGCCCGCCATTGGAGCAGGGTTTGATTTGGCCAATATGGCAGATATTCGCATAGCCTCAGAGAAAGCTAAGTTTGGGGAGACGTTTTTAAACTTAGGCATTATTCCTGGTGATGGTGGCGCGTGGTTTATGCAGCGCCTCATTGGGTACCAACAGGCGTTCGAGCTTACCTTAACAGGGCGCATTATTGAGGCAGCGGAGGCCAAAGAAATAGGTGTGGTGCTGCAGGTGACCCCTCATGATGAGCTGATGCCGACGGTGCAAAAATTAGCGAATCGTATTGCTAGCCAGCCACCTAAAGCCACTCGTTTAACCAAGCGTTTAATGAAAATGGCGCAGCGCATGGAGCTGAAAGATTTCTTGGATTTATGTGCTTGTTTCCAAGGTATGAGCCATAACGAGCCAGAACACCTTGAAGCGGTGAACCGCATGTTGGCAGCCATGGCTAAAAAATAAAGCAGGGTGTAGGGAGCGCGAGTTCGAAGCGTGCATCTATGTAACGACAAAGCCCCGAAAATTCGGGGCTTTGAGGTTTCAGCGAACGAGGCTGAAGTAATGTTTGGTGGGCCCAGCTGGACTCGAATATGTTTTGTA
Source organism: Alcanivoracaceae bacterium (assembly GCA_035301485.1). Taxonomy (GTDB): domain Bacteria; phylum Pseudomonadota; class Gammaproteobacteria; order Pseudomonadales; family Alcanivoracaceae; genus CALEAR01. The sequence goes on along the minus strand of DATGUF010000016.1, from coordinate 2,981 downwards.
TCTATATGATAATTAAGCGTTTGTTTTTTGAGGGTGAGGGAAGTACCAACGCTTGTACCAACAAAAGCACTCTGATAGCGACTTCTATTCAACAAATATTCATGAGAATACTGCGCGATGTTACTACTCTAGGAGCTCTTCAGCTAGTTGATTGTGTTGGTGTCTGCCGCATTGCCTGGTTGTAATACTGAGGATTCCGCGGATTTTGCGGATAGCCTTGTGTTGTAAGGCTTTGGCGCTGCGGAAGGTTTGCGGAGGATTGCGGATTTTCTGATAATCCGCAACCTTCCGCAAAGTCCTCGCAGTCTATAAGTACTGTATTTGCTAGCTTTCCGCATTTTCCGCAGAATCCGCAGCTAGCGCGCGTGGATTTATGGTGAACTCTCTTTCGCCTGTGAGCATCAAATACCCGTGTTCTGCCAAAGTGGCAAGAACTTCATCGCGCTTTTTGGCAGGCCTAAAGGCTGGTGGTCCTGATTTCCCGAATTTATCTAGGCTGAACCTATGCCACCCGTCACCACGCTTTTCATCAGTAAGCCAGCTGAATACGTGATATGCACCTTCAATGTGCTGTGGCGGCTGGACAGCGTCGGTATATCTAAGCCATTCGTCAAGAGAGTGCATAGTTATTTGATATGCTAGCCGCATGCTATCTGCACTGATTTCTTTCTCTCCTTCAACAAATGCAAAGTTGGCTGCTAGTCTAATTGCGATTTCACCAGTTCGACGAGCGAAAGCTCTGATGCGATGGTAAATTCCTGTGGGGCCCAGTTGTGACTCCAGTTTGTTCTCATGCTCAGCCCAGACTAAAATTGCGTTGTCGCTCAGTTCAAGAACTGGTGGACGTACCTCGCTAGTTTCAATGTCTATATATTCGGGTATTTCCATGAGGGCGCGACATTTCTCCCAAAAAACAGGTAGATGCGTGTAGCCATAAGCGCGATTTTTGCGCGCGTTAATGACTTCCTGCCCATTAAGATAGCGCCTTCCAGCAAGAGAGCCTGGTGCGGCAAATAAGAACCTCGGTAAAAATCCTTGTTCTCTTAGCAGGGGGTTTTGTAGAGATTTTCTAATCGCTATGTCCTGCGCAAGCAAATTTATACCTAGCCGTCTGTGATAAGCCACGCCAGACGACTCCTCATTACTCCGAGCTCTGTCACGCGAAAATTCGCCGTTGTCGAATGCCTTTGTCAAAGCCCCGAGGATGCTGGCTGCTTGTTCGCTCGTAAAGCTGTGCCCACCGAAGAGCTGGCCGCCCTCATCAGTATTCCAGGTGGCGGATGGCATTCCGCGAATGAAGCGACCCGCAAGTGGCTCGAAAGTTATATCTGAAAATATTCGTCGGTCAGGTTCTAATGCGGCAAGCTGTTCTTCAAGCTTCTTCTTCTCCTTGCCTTCAGAGGCTTCCAATTGAGACTCAAGTTGTTTTTGCAGTTTGTCAGCCTCTCTTATCGACTTATACTCTCTTTCGCGGATAGTTTTTTCTGCCAAACGATGCGACTGGCTCTTACCATCACCACTTTCGCCGAGAGTAAGCAGAAAAAGTGATACAGGCATGCCGTATTTGCTGTGTAGATCTTTGGGATGGCGTGCGTTAATTCTTGTCATCGCAATGTGATTCACGGCACCAATCACACACTGAGCGGCCATTGCCTCTGGCACTTGGAGGTGGACAGCAATTTCATATGCTGCGTACTGCATGATAAGCGGTAATGCCTCCAATGGATAATCTGCACCTTTCTGAAGCTCGGGCATCAGCGGGTAAACTTCGGGAAACTCAACCTTTCCCGTAGGTGCAAGTGGGCTTATATTTAACGCGCTCATGCCGCACCTCCTTCTAGCTGTATTTGGTGCCAGTCGTTCCAATCCGTTCCACTATGGCCTTTGGGGAACTCTGGCAACATAACTTCGGCACGAATAGCAACCGCAGCTTCACGGGCCGCTATGGCCCCTGTATTGGGTATTGCGCTGGTGTCGTTATCGCCGGCTAGAATAATGTGACGTTCTGGATATTTGGCCCGTGCCATTTTTGCCACGGGTAGCAGATTGCCTGCGTTCATTGCACAGAACACGGCTTCACCCGTAAGCATGTGAATGCTTGCGGCCGTGGCCCAGCCTTCGCATATATAAATGTAGCGCTCGACTTTACCGATGGAACTATACGCACCTTGTACTCTGCCGCCTTTTAGAAAGCGCTTGCTACCATCGGGGTGTATAAATTGGAGATTTGCTAGGCCGTTTTCATCAACCAGCGGCACCATTAAAGAGCTTTTATATTGACGCAAATTGAAGGGCTGAACTTGCTTATTCAGAAGGTAGGGGTGATTTGGGTCCGCCTCGGGGCTTCCGTGAAACAAACCTTCAGCTTTTTTGCGTACAAATTCTTGACGTGCTAGTCGCTCACGTTCTGTTCGCTCAGCGCGTGCTTTAAGCTTTAGTTTGCTTGCTTTCTTATTAGCATGCAGCGCCTTTTGTGCTAGGTGTGAAGTGTTTGGTTGCCAGCCACATCGCCGTGCCTCGAAGAATAAACTGGCAATCGTTATGGCTCCAGGCTTGATACTTTTCCAAGTGCGTAAAGCATCTTTATGATTATAATTATCGGCTGTTTGACTCCAATCTAGCCAAAGTTCGAGTGCTGCATCGCCAAATTCCGAAAAAAGGGCGAAGGCCATGCGCAACCAGATTTCTCGATCATGTGATGGGATATGAAAAAGTGCTTCGCCAGCTTTTTGCAAGGTGTTTTCGTTGAAATAACGTTTCATTGCAAGCTCTCCTTACTGACGGAGGCTAACCAATTTTCCAAGTCAGACTTCTTCCATCGGGTGATGCCGCGGCTTAGCTTTACAGGAGCTGGAAACGTTTCTTCTTTGACCAGTTTCCAAACTGTTGAAACACCAAGCGAACAAATGCTTGCAACTTGTTTAACGTCGTACAGACGCTCGATTTCATTCGACATTTTGAATACCTCTAAAATGCCGCAT
>DATGUF010000015.1:0-4926 GCA_035301485.1 Alcanivoracaceae bacterium | reverse complement strand
AGGGCTGCAAGGCGGCGCCAAATAGGCGCAGGAGAAGAGGTGGGCATGCTTCTATACCTTAAAATGAAGAGCTTAGCGGAATAAATGTTGCATTGTATTAGGGCGAGCAATTTACGCTAGAAGTGTGCAGGCCGCAACGCTAGCTAGAGCAGTGTTCATACCTTGGTTGAGCAATAAAGCGTGGTGATAAGTTGTTACATTAGATTTATGTAATACGCAATGAGTTAGCTATGATCACGCTTTTGCGTGCGCTTATAAAAGTGCACCGTTCATCTAACCAATGGGAGATAAGCCTTGAGTAGTGTTTTGCCCTCACGTCAAAAGCACGCCTTCTACCACCCTTTATTTATCGCCATTGCCGCCTCTACGGCCGTGTTTAGCACGGCTGTCACGGCCTCAGTGGAGCTGGCGCCCTTAGTTATTTCAGCCGACCAATCCCATCAGCCGCTCGTCACAGAGGGCGATCCAAGGCAAGTGCGGCAACCTTTACCTGCTAGCGATGCTGGCGATTTTTTAAGCCGCACCCCTGGGTTTTCGGCGCAAAACAGTGGCGGCACTAACAGTGACCCTGTGTTGCGCGGCCTTGGTGGTTCGCGCATTAATATGTTGGTTGATGGCGGTGAAATTATTGGTGCTTGCCCAAGCCGTATGGATGCTCCTAGCTCTTATATTGCACCTGAAACTTACGATCACTTTGAAATCATCAAGGGGCCACAAACGGTAAAGCATGGGCCTGTGGGCTCAGCAGGAACGGTGCTGTTTGAACGCAGAACGCAACCCTTTGCTAGCGCCGGCACGCGGGGCCGCGTGATTTTGCAAGGCGGTAGCTATGGCCGCTTGGGGCAAATGGTAGATGTAGCCAGCGGTAACGAGGAGGGATACATCCGCGCCATTGGGCAGCATGACCGGGCCCAAGATTACAAAGATGGCAGTGGCAATATCGTGCCTTCAAAGTGGATGAACTGGAACGGTGATGTGTTACTCGGCGCCACTCCAAACAATAATACTGTGGTTGAAATTGGCCTAGGCGCAGGTGATGGAGAGGCCCGTTATGCCGGCCGAAACATGGATGGCACCAAGTTTAAGCGCCGCAGCACCACGTTACGTTTTCAGCAATTTTATGTGGGGCAGGCCTTAGAAAGTGTAGAGGCACGGGTTTATCATCATGCTAACCACCACGTAATGGATAATTACCGTTTGCGTACACCTGCCATGATGGCCATGGCTATGCCTCTTAAACGCACCACCACAGGCACCCGTGTTACCACAAACTGGGCTTGGAACGAGCATTATTTAGCCACCGGTGTGGACGCGCAGGTGAGTAAACACCAAGACCAGGTAAACCAGCAGTGGCGCAAAGATATGACGTACCAACAAGTGGGCTACTTTGCTGAGTATGAATGGCCCTTCGCGGCGCAGCACGCTGTGTTTTCAGGCGTGCGTATGGATCATTACGAAACGAAGGATTTCCGCAATCAATTGCAGGCCGGAATGATGGCGCCACCTACGCCTAACCCCACCTACAACAAAAAACGCAAAGAAGATTTGCCGAGCGCCTTCGCACGCTATGAGTATTCCCCGCTAGCCAGCACCACCCTTTATGCGGGCATCGGGCACACCCAGCGCATGCCCGATTACTGGGAACTGTTCAGCCCCGACAACGGTACGCAAGGCGGCACCAATGCCTTTGCGAGCATCAAGCCCGAAAAAACCACGCAGCTGGATGTGGGGGCTCATTGGGAAGGCGAAACAGCGAGTGCCTGGCTATCTGCGTATGTGGGCAGGATAGATAATTTTATTCTCTTCACGGATTCAACCGCTGCGAATGTGGATGCAGAAGTCATGGGAGCGGAAGCCGGCAGTACTTGGCATTTCCACCCTAATTTAAGTGTAGATGGCGCGCTCGCTTACGCCCGTGGGCGCAACAAAGATGAGCGCCGTGCCTTGCCGCAAATACCGCCCTTGGATGCGCACCTTGCTCTACAATATGAACAGCACAAACTCAGCGCCGGGTTAATTTGGCGCATAGTGGACAGCCAACACCGCGTGGCGCAGGGGCAAGGCAACGTGGTGGGGCTAGATTTTGGACGCAATAGCGCTTTCAACACCCTCGCCTTAAACGCCGCTTACCAAGTGCAAAAAAACCTTACCGTGAGCGCCGGCGTGGATAACGTGCTAGATAAAACCTATAGCGAACACTTAAACAAAGCAGGCAGCGCAGGCTTTGGCTATCCAGCGGAAACCAGAATTAATGAACCAGGCCGCCAGTTTTGGCTGAAAGCTGATTATCAGTTTTAAACGCAGCGCAGCTCGGTGTATTTAAGGAAGAAAGCCCTCATCGCCATTAAGTAGCGGCATATTTTGCTAGGCTCCACATAAGGGGCTGCAAAAGGCCACTAACATAATGGCGATGAGGGCTAGATTATTTCATGAGTAAAAAACCGAACACATTAATTGTTTTTTATGATGGTGCCTGCCCTGTTTGCGTACGCGACAGGCGTTGGTACGAAAAATTAGAGGGCAAAACCGAAGCCTCTGTTGAATGGTTAGATATTACGGGGCGAGATGAAGAGTTAATTCAATATGGTATTGACCCAGATAAAGCGCTGCGCGAACTACATGTGCAGGATGCAGAAGGTAACGTGTATCGCGAAATAGACGCTTACATTTTACTCATGTCGCGGGTGTGGCTCCTCAAGCCTCTGGCCTGGTTTATTGGGCTGCCTGTGATACGGCCCACATTGGCGTGGCTTTACCACCGCTGGGTGGCCCGCAGGCTGGCTAAACGAGCGTAACAGGCAGGTTGAAAAGTAAGCGCAGCCACCCGAGCAGGCTTGAGAGTTGCGCAGAGTTTCATAGGATGGTGGCAGTTGCATGAATGGCCTCTACACAAGTAGCGCCACGCTTGCTGAAAAGTAGCGGTATTCCCTAACACATTATATTTGAAAAGGTAGCTGAGCATGAGTGCCTATTATCAATTTATCGACAGGCAAATAGACGAACAAGGCGTTGTGACCGCAAGGTATCGCTCCACCATTCACGCCCAAGGCGCGTGGAATGAGCACGAGCAACACATGGCCCCCGCCAGTGGCGTTATTGCCGCAGAGTTAGAACAGTTTCAGCCGCGTGATGACGTGCGCATCGGCCGCATTAGTTACGACATTTTTGGCTTAATCGCCGCGGGTGAGTTTTCTATCATTACTCGCATTGTGCGCCCAGGTAAAACCATTGAATTGGTGGAGGCGGAAATGCGCGCCAACGATCGCACCTGCATTGTGGCCAGGGCGTGGCGCATGGGTATTCAAGACAGCAGCGAAGTGGGTGGGCTAGAGGACCTCGCCGTGCAACAACCCGATGCCTTGCCTGCGTGGTATGGCATGTCGCGTTGGCCGGGCGGTTTTATCCAAACGTTAGAAACGCGAGCGGTGGAGGGGCACCGTGCAGGGAAAGGGATCGTTTGGTTAAACACCGAAAAAGACATGGTGGAAGGCGAACCCACGAGCGATTTTGTTCACTTGGTGGGTTTGATGGACACCGCCAACGGCATTGTGCCACGTCAAGATAGCGATGTTTTCTACTGGGCGTATCCCAACTTAGATTTGCAAGTGCATTTATATCGCCTGCCAACGGGCCGCTGGTTAGGGTTAGAGGCGGTGCAGCAATTAGGTGATGATGGTGTGGGCCTCACCAGCGCCGTGCTGCACGACGTAAATGGGCCCTTCGGGCGCAGCGAGCAAATACTCACCTTGAGAAAGATGGTTTAGTGGTTGTGGCGGAAATGAAATAATCTACACGATATGCGGCTTAGGGTAAGCCGCATTTTTGTGTTCAAAGCTGTTGGGATTTGTCTACGGAATGAATCACTGCCCTCGAACTTTGTGAAGAAGCAGGGTGAAAAACAAGAACACACATTTCATAGGAGGAAATGTTGAGCCAACATCACTACCACTGGCTGATCGAATTGCTGGTTTACTGGCAAGGCAATGTTAGGCCTAGTGAGCTCGGCCGCTATACAGGTGTTACACGGCAATATGCGAGCCGTGTGTTAAGCAGCTATTTAAAACGTAACCCAGAAAGCCTGATCTACGAACCGAGCCAAAAATATTATTTAGGCACTGATTTATTTTCCCCAAAACATATAACTGGCGAAGCCAATGAATATTTGAACTGGTTAATGGGGTGCAACGCTTCATTAGTAACTCCTTTGCCTACCCAAAATATAATATTGCCTACACGTCATATCACGCCTTCTTTTATGCGCCCTATTGTCCGTGCTTTGCGAGAAAAACGCCGGCTTGAAGTGGACTATAGTTCTATTGGCAATCCCAATAGAGAAGGACGCATTATCGTTCCGCATCATTTAGTAAAAACAACGTTGCGTTGGCATGTGCGTGCTTGGTGCGAGAAAAACCAAGATTATCGTGATTTTGTATTAAGCCGTTTTCAAGGCACACCAGAACTTTTACAAAAGAGCGAAAAAAGTGCGGCAGAAGATGTAGGTTGGCAAACCGAAGTGGCAGTGATTTTGGCGCCAGATGCCCGTTTTAATAAACAGCAAAGTGCCGTTATTGAACGTGAGTTTGGCATGGAAAATGGCCGCTTAGAAATTCTCACTAGAGGCTGTTTAGTGCATTACTTACTACAGGCGTTAAATTTAAATCCAAATGTATTAAGTGCAGAGGCCGAAGCCCAACAGATAATGATCGTCAACAAAGATGACATTGCGCCTTGGCTTTTTGGCTGAAATATAATGCAGATCAGTTTTAGAGGCAGGGGACTGTCTACTGAGCTATAGTCATTTCTGGTGTATGAGGTAGGTAAAAAAATGGCGTATCCTGTTGATTGTTTCCGACCAAAGAAATGATCAACTTAGACATAAATCTGGATACGCCATGAACACGAATACTACCTCAAATGCTCTTTCAC
>DATGUF010000014.1:0-4597 GCA_035301485.1 Alcanivoracaceae bacterium | reverse complement strand
TTCGCGCCAGCGCTGAATATAACGCAAGCTCACAGGTAGCACCTAGCGTTATTTTATGGACAGATAAACAGCGCCAGTGGGAGCCAGCGTTGCCAGCACTACAGGCGGCTATGCCCGAGTTAATTGTGTTGGGTGATTATGCACCGGCTAAAAAAACGGGTCCTGCTATTTGGGTGAAATGTGTTATTGAAGGCGTGCTGCCCGATGTGCAGTTGCTTGAGGACAAAACCCCAATTTTATATTTGCCAGGCATAGAACGTCGAGATCTACGTGCGATAGCAAGTTGTCCTGAAGGGCTGATGCCTTTAGCAGAGCTACAATATCGTGGCTGTTGGTGGGCATATAATAATTCCATGCGTGATTGGACAGTTAATGCTTTTTTGGTGTCAAAAAATGGAGGCTTAGGCCTTGATGTAGCGGGGGATATAAACACTCAAAGTGCCATGTTGCGTGCGCTTACCGAAATATTAAGCAGCAAATGCTCGGATCTGCATGGTCGCCGCTTAGAGGCCTCAGATTTCAATAGGTTAGTTACGAATGACCCAGCCCGCGATTTACTAACCTGGATGAACGACCCGCAAGGTACGCGCAAACAGTGGGGGGAAGAACGTTGGTTGGCGCTAGTGGGCGTGTGTGAAACTGAATACAAATTTAGTCCTGAAAAAGAAGGCGAGCTCGCTGCAGCAGAGCTGCTTTGCCAGAAGCAGGGCGTGTGGGGAAAGATTTGGCGCCGGTATTTAGAAAGCTGGGACCTTTACCCGAACCTTGTAGAACTGCTGATGCGTGTAAAGGCTGATTTAGCCGCTGATGGCAGTAGTTATCCCATTATTAACCAAAATGAAGAGCGCACGCTTGAAAGTCAGCTAAACGAGCTAGTAGCGCTAAGCTCAGCTGAAGTTCGTAAACAGTTAATAGCGCTTGAACAAAAGCACCATAAGCGCCGTGAGTGGGTATGGTATGAGCAAGGTTTGGCGCCCCTAGCCGGTGTGCTAGAGCCTTTGGCTAAAGTAGCAACGCTTACTCAACAAGCCTATTCTGGTGGCAAGCCAAGCGATATGGCACAACAGTACCGAGAGACTTATTGGCAGGCAGACGATAATTTTCTTCGTGCTTTGGCTTCGCCCATGCCATTAGCCCTCCAGCCATTAATACATAAGCTGCTAAGCATTATTTATACCCCCTGGTTAGAAGAGGTGACCCGCAACTTTCAAGAGGCCGTGCGCATGAAAGGTTACCCAGGGAAAACAGAAGTGAACGAGGCCATTGAAAACTATCAGATAAGTGGTGAGGTAGTGTTTTTTGTGGATGGGCTGCGTTACGATGTTGCTCAACGCTTATTAGCTCTTTTGAAACCTCTTGGCACCACCAAGTTAAGTTCTAATTGGGCTGCATTACCCACCGTTACCGCTACAGCCAAGGCTGCCATTACACCTGTGCATGATAGGCTCACCGGCCGCATCAGCGATGTGGATTTTACCCCAAGTTTAGAAGAGCAAGAAACCGGTTTTTCAGCCTATTATTTAAAGAAGTTTTTGGCAGAAAAGGGATGGCAGTATTTGAATGATAATGAGTCAGGTGATCCCACTGGCAATGCCTGGGTGCAAACAGGTGATATTGATAGTGAGGGTCATGCCCGTGGTATTAAGCTGGCAGCGCATATAGATAACTTACTTAACGACATTGTTGAGCGCACGGAAGAGCTATTAGCCGCTGGCTGGCGCAAGGTGCGTTATGTGACGGACCATGGTTGGTTATTAACGGCTGAGCCCATGAAAAAGGTTGAATTGGCGAAGCATTTAACAGAAACCCGATGGGGGCGTTGTGCAAGCATTAAAAGTGACGTGAGCACAGGCTTTGTTGAGGTACCCTGGCATTGGAGTAAAGAAGTAAGCATTGCTATGGCGCCTGGGGTGGCTTGTTTTAGGGCAGGGCAGTACTACGATCATGGTGGCTTAAGCTTGCAGGAGTGTGTCACACCAATTATTGAGCTGGTGAACGACAACCCAGTAAGAGCACAGCCTAGTGCGTCTGTCACGCTAGCAGAGCCTAGCTGGATGGGCATGCGTTGTCGCGTGCAGGCAGAAGTTGAGGGAGAGGGCAAGTTATATGCTGTCTTGCGCACAGAGCCAGCTAATTCAGAAACTGAAATATCTACCCGCAAGCCGTTAAAGAACGGCCGATGCAGTTTGGTAGTAGCAGATGATGACCGCGAAGGAAGCCCTGCTGTTTTGGTGGTAATAGATGAGCAAAATAACGTTATTGCGCGCAAGCCTGTGATTGTTGGAGAAGAATAAGTGGAGCTTGATGAATTAGATCTAAAAGCCGCTGAAGTATTTGATGGCTATTTGGTGCGTAAAGATTTAGTACGTACCTTTGCGAGGCAGTTTCCTGTGCCTACTTATGTAGTGGAGTTCATGCTAGGCCGCTATTGCTCTTCTGTAGATGAAGACGAGATTAATGAGGGTTTGGAGATTGTTCAGCGCCAACTTGCTGAAAGAACGGTACGCGCAGGTGAAGAAGAGTTATTTAAAGCACGCGCTTATAAAAAGGGTTCTGAAAAGCTGATCGATATGGTCAGTGTGCGTTTTAGCGAAAAAGATAATGGCTATCTAGCAAACTTGCCGAGCTTAAACCTCAACCGTGTCCGTATTCCCGATAGCATCGTTGATGATAATGAGCGTTTGTTGACAGGCGGATTTTATGCAGAGGTAACGCTGGAATACGATTCAATTATTGCTGAAGAAAAAGGCAATGCATTTGGTATTTCTGAACTACGCCCCATCCAAATGTCTAGTCGTAATGTGCTGGATGTGATGGCAGAGGCGCGAAAAGAGTTTAGCAGTGAGCAGTGGCGTGATTTCTTATTGCGTTCTATCGGCCTTGAAGCCAAGGCGCTAGACCAGCGTGCTAAAGATGCCGTGTTATTACGCATGGTGCCGTTTGTGGAGCGTAACTATAACTTGGTAGAGCTTGGCCCACGCGGCACAGGCAAGAGCCATTTGTTCCAGCAAGTTTCTCCCTATGCACACTTGATTTCTGGTGGTAAAGCTACTGTAGCCAGGATGTTTGTAAACAATGCCACCGGCCAGAGAGGTCTGGTATGCCAGTACGATGTCGTGTGTTTTGATGAGGTGAGTGGCATTTCATTTGATACCAAGGAAGGTATCAACATTATGAAGGGCTACATGGAGTCAGGCGAGTTTAGCCGTGGTAAAGAAAGCATTCGTGCGGATGGCTCTATGGTGTTTGTGGGTAACTTTGATGTAGACGTGGAGCACCAGCAACGAATTGGACACTTGTTTGGCCCCCTGCCGCCTGAGATGCGGGATGATACAGCTTGGATGGATAGGGTGCATTGTTATCTGCCAGGCTGGGACATCCCCAAAATGAGTATAGAGCTCACTACCGATCATTTTGGCTTGGTGAGCGATTTCTTTTCTGAGTGCATGAGCCGGCTGCGTTTTGAAAGTCGTGTTTCTGCCATGCAAAGTCGTGTGTTTCTTGGGGGCGCACTCAGCGGGCGAGACACAAATGCGGTGAATAAAACAGTGTCTGGGCTACTCAAGCTAATGTACCCAAGCTCTGACATGGAAGTATCGGATGAGGATTTAGAATGGGCTACAAGGTTAGCCCTTGAAGTTCGGCGCCGTGTGAAAGAGCAACAAAAACGCATTGGCTCCGCAGAATTTAGAAACACGCATTTTAGTTATGTGCTTGGTGATGATGGGGTCGAGCAGTTTGTTGCCACTCCCGAGCTGCGTGCAGATAACGAAATAGGTGATGACCCACTTGAGCCAGGGCAGGTATGGACCATCAGTGAAGGCGGCACCGATATAGATGATAGTGCTGGTTTGTATCGTATTGAAGTTAATGAGGGCCCAGGGTCAGGTGTACGTATTTTAAATAACCCGGCACCACCAGCATTTCGTGAATCCCTTCGCTATGCCGAACAAAATCTCTATGCACGTGCAATGCAGTTAGTGGGTGACAGAGACCCCCGAGCCCATGAGTTTTCAGTGCAACTAAGGGCTTTTGATGCCGCTAAGAAAGGCTCAGGTCTTGGGGTTGCAGCACTGATTGCTATGGCTAGCAGCTTGCTTAAAAAGTCGGTTAAAGGTGGCTTGATCGTTATCGGGGAGATTAACCTGGGTGGTTCCATTGAGCCTATTGCAAACCCTGTGAATATTGCAGAGCTTGCGGTAGAAAAAGGCGCAAGTGTGTTGCTGATGCCCGTTACTGCTCGCCGCCAGCTTTATGATTTATCAGACGATATGGCAACTAAAATAGATATTCAGTTTTACCAAGATGCCAGAGATGCACTGCTAAAAGCGCTTGCTGAATAGTCCAGTTTTATGATCAATAAACAGTATCTTTCAGGCACAAAAAAAGACCTCAGTTGAGGTCTTTTTGTAATTTTTGGTGCAGCCACCCGGAATCGAACCGGGACGGGCTTTGTGGCCCGAGAGATTTTAAGTCTCTTGCGTCTACCTATTCCGCCATGGCTGCTGGCGTAGAAATGTTTTGGCGGAAGCGGTGAGATTCGAACTCACGGATGGGTTGCCCCATCGCTGGTTTTCAAGACCAGTCCATTCAACCA
>DATGUF010000013.1:0-79298 GCA_035301485.1 Alcanivoracaceae bacterium | reverse complement strand
TGTGGCCAGAGTAGTTAAACTCACTGGCAGCTACTACGCCATCATCGGCTAACGCCACAGAGAAAGTGCGGTTTACGGGTGTTATAGGTTTACCTTCACCTTGCTCTGCGAAATAACGGCGTTCGGCATCTGTCACTTCATTTTTATCGTCTATTACCTCAGGGAAGGGCAACCCTTTAATGCCCTCAGTAAGTTGCAGTTCATATTCAGCATTAGCTTCAAAACCGCCCTTTTTCTTGACTACCACACTGGCGCCATCTAAGTACCACTCAACATCTGTAGGAGTTAGCTCCGAATCGTCAGTTGAAGTAAGCAATAATGTCTCATCTACTTTGATGGTGGAAGGATCTAACGGCGCATTAAAGTGCAGGGTGATAGCATCACTGGAGAGCATGTATTCACCCTCTGGCGGGTACACCGACAACACTTTAGGGCCAGAAGCTGACTCCCAGTCTTTTAGAGCATCAACTTGCTGGGCAAACACTTCCGCCATATCGCTTTGCGGGTACGATTTCATTTGGAAACTTAAGAACCCAAAAGCTACCTCTGTGCCTAACACATCGGGTTCTACAATGCCCACAGCATCAATTTGCATGCTCTTGCCATCTAGGCTTGCCATGCCATTCAGCTCTACGTGTAGCAAATTTTGGCTGAGCGAAGCGTTAGGCGACATGCCCTCTGTGGTCATGGCGAGATCCATAAACAGCTTCACTTGCTTCGGTGCTTCTGGATCTGAGCTGTAGGGGTTGCTGTACAGGTAGCCCGTGGCATCAGAAATAAACGACACCGACACATCGCCTGTTTTCATGATGCCAGGATTATTGACAGCATCTTCTACAGTAAGTTCTCGGTCGCCATTAGCATTCACTACACCGGCAACACGAACATCAATATTGGTACCCAACAACAAGCTACCGCGTGGTACACGCAGTGGCGACACTTCCACAAAGTCAGGCAAAAAAGCTAACTCAGCAAATATATCGCCGTACTGCATGGTGGAGTCTTTATCGCCTAGCAACACCGCTTCCATGGGCACGCAGTTAATGGCCTGATCTGTTAGAGGCGATTTAATGGGATCTTCAACGCCTTCTAGCACTTGGCAAGGGCTGAGAAGAGCAGGATCAAGCTTGCTTCTATCACGTGCTTCCACCGTGTTTTGCGCCAATATGGTTCTTGGCTGCGAGTTTTGTGGTGTGAAGGTATATGTTTCTGTACCTAATTGCTCTTCCTTGTACTGCGCTTCTACGCCATCGATGGTGAGCGTGTATTGTTTGCCCGGCGTTAAAGTTTGTTTCGGCGCAATAGTCATTAGGTTGCGCTTCACTAGCAATACAGCATCAACAAGTTCACCACCTTGCTCAAGCTTAACTTGGTCGCCGTAAGCCACTTGCGTATTTTTAACTGGTTGGTTAAAACGCACACGGATAGTGCTGAAATCCATTACGGGCTCAGAGCTGTTATCTAAGCTCGGGAAAATCTTGGCAATTTCAAGCGCATCATTTGCACCATATTCCGCCAAGCTACCGCGCTTTTCGGGTGCCACGCGGGTGTTAAAACAAAAGCCATTACTTGGCAACTTAGCCGTGCCTGTGGCCAATTTCAGGCCATCAAATTTAACACAGTATTCTGAGTTAGCCGTTAATCCATGGGCGGTGTACAGCACTATGCCGCGGCCGCCATCAACGATATCCGGCTGTCCGGTGCGCCATTTAACTGGGCTGTCATCGCTTTTCTTAACCAGCTTAATATTGTCTGGGCTAAGCCTCCCTGCCACTTCATCTGAAAAACGCAACACCAACGGCGTGTTTAGCGATACGTTTGCTTGCCCATGGTAAGGAAAGCTATAAAAGAGCTCGGCGTCTGCCCAGCTCCCTTGAATTTCGGCATAGCTCATCTTACGGTCTTCGCCCCCGCACGCCGCCAGCAAAGCTGCGGCGGCGACGGCTGTTAACATTCTGTATTTCATTTAAAACCTCTTAGAACTTGAGCGTCATAGAGCCAGTGAATACGTGCACATCACCGGTGGTTTCAACGGTTTCGTACGAGGTGCGGCCTTCGTCATAGCGCGTGCTAAACAGGTTGTACTGCTCTTTATCAATTTTCTGGTACTGGTAACCGAGATCAAAACGCACAGGGTAGGTAAAGAAACGAGTGGTGGGGTATTCCGCAGAAACACCGAGGCCCAGAATGGTTTTATCACCATCGAGCAAGTTCATATCTAAAGAATCACGGGTTTTGAGAGGGGTGGGGCTAAAGGCCAAGCCGCCCGTTACGCTAATGTGCTCTGTTACGTTAAATTCAGCACCAATACGCGGTACAACAATGTCACGGAATTCAACACCTTCACGATTGCCTTCTTTTACAGCGGCTTGATCAGCAAGCGTATCTTTTTTCATTTCATCGCCTAAGTCTGACCATGCCTGATGTTCCACAGAAGCACCCACACGCCATTTATCTGTTTTATATTGAAAACCCAGCGCTGCAATAGCAGGCTGGTAGGAATCCAAGGTTAAAATACGCAAATTCATGCCTGGGTCGGGCAGCATGCCATCGATGGTGATATAGGAATCTACAGTGGTGTGTGTATTAGAGGAATCGCGGTAGCTAAAAGCCGTTTCCATGCCCTCAAACCAACAGTTTTTTTGCGGGCACAACGTTTCGCCCCAATCCACGCTAAGGCCAACAATAGGCTTCAACGACGGCACCGCAGATACATCCATGTCTTGATGCGATGAAGAACCATCTAGCTCAGAGGTAGCCACTAGTTTTGCTTCGGCATGCAAGGTCACCCGCAAGGATAAGCCGGCATCAATACCGCGCCACACCTTAGTGCCCACCCCAGCGCTTAAGAACAGCGGCTGACGCCCATATTCAAGGTATTGCCCTTGCGCGGAAGTGCCTGAGGAAAAGGCCATCATCTCGCCGCCGTACTTTTCCACACCCATCATAATACCCAAATAAGTGGGGTGCTCCATGTGCGACAAATTAGAGAGGTTAGTTTTCATGCCCAACAAGATTTGCTGCGTTGGCTTATCAAAAATTACGCTAGAGGGGCGATTTAGCGGCGCTTCTCCACCTAGGCTGTTGGCCTTTAAACTATGGTCTGCGTGCATCAGCCCTTGGGTTAATTCGCCGCGGGAATCTTTAGCCAGTGCTGCTGGGTTGTAATACACCGCCGACACTTGCTCGTTAAACATTGAAAGAGCCTGGGCGGAAGCCACATCACTGGGCAGAATGCCGTAGGTGGTGGCTAAGTTACCCATAGCAGCAACAGCAACGCCAGAATAAAGCCCTGCTGCTAAAGGCAGCCCAACCAAAGCCGTACGCATTTTTTTTCCAGGTGATTTTTTAAGCATAGTGATGACCTTTTAAATATTATTCTTAGATAATTTAAGTAGGGTTTATAAAACAAAATTGAAGTGTTATATGGCTGTAGCACTTTATTGTTGTATTTGTTTTCACCCAAAGAGGGTAACAACAAGGCTAGTACAATTGTACTACCAAACAACAAAACGAATGGCGTTAATGCCGCTCCACCATGTCACTTCAGCATTTCATTTGCAGTAGAACAATCAAGAGTCTTAGTTTTTTAGGGTCTTTTTTTCTTCTATAAGCAAGCTCCGCACTTAGGCGCATAGCACTGCGACGAAGCAACTTATCACACTCTCTTTCTCACTGAACAGAAATTCTTATTAGATTTCTTTGTGGTGAGTCTGGCACAGTGAACAACTCTCACTGACATTGATAATAGGTCACCGCGATACCGTGCTTAATGTTATTTTTTTATTTCTATTAGTTTTTATCTTCACCTATGGCTGGAAGCACCAGCGTTTAAAGCAGCACGTACTTAAGCAAGTGCGCCTTTATTGCCATGAAATGGATGTTACTTTGCTCGACGACACCATAGCCCTTCATAAACGCAGCTTTTTTTCTTTTGCTGGTAAAAGGCACTGGCGTTTTGAATTTACCGTTACGGGCGCCGAGCGGTACGAAGGCGAAGTGCTCACCCATCAATTCCACATACAGCGTATTACTCTGCCACCCCACCGCTTCACAGCGCAAAACCCTAACGCTGACCAAAGGCGCTAAAGGGCATATAAAACATTAACACTTCGATAATGTGAACAGCCTTGCTAGTATCTTTTAAAAACTATAAAGCTGGGCTTGCCTGCCTGCGCCCATTGGTAAAGGAAAAAACCATGCGGAAACTCATTCGGTTTGCATTACTCGCCCTGTTTTCAAGCACCCTCATGTGGTTAACAGCCTGTTCTGATAGCAACGTGGTGACGACGCACGACACGGTGCCAGCCCCAGTGCCCTACTCTGTTAGCTACCGCGACGACATCGAACCCATCCTTGAGCAAAAATGCCTAGTGTGCCATGGCTGCTACGATGCTCCTTGCCAACTAAAGTTTGAAACACCAGAAGGCCTAGTGCGTGGCGCCCACAAGGATAGCGTGTATAACGGCGCGCGCTTAAGCGAGCAGGCCACCACCCGCCTCGGTATTGATGCGCATTCTGAAGAAGCTTGGCGCGACCTTGGTTTCTACTCTGTGTTAGAGCCCGCCGGCCACCAGCCTCCTTTATTGAAGCAAATGCTGCAATTGGGTAAACAACACGAATTTGGCGCCAATGGGCGCCTGCCAGACCACATAGAAATTGGCGTGGGGCGCACCCACCAATGCACCACCAATGAAGATTTTTCCATTTATGCACGCAAGCATGCTTTGGAAGGCATGCCCTTTGGCACCACCAACCTCACCCATAAGGAATACGCCTTACTCAACGGTTGGATTGAGCAAGGAGCCCAAGTGGAGCCGCGCGTTATTACGCTTTCACAAGCTGAGCAGCAAGCCATTGCCCAATGGGAGAACTGGTTAAACCAACCCAACAAAAAAATGCAGCTTGTAGCACGTTGGCTGTATGAGCACCTTTACTTGGCGCGTTTACATTTCACCGATGTGGAAAACAGCCAACATTATTTCGAACTGATTCGTTCTTACACCCCAAGCGGCAAGCCTGTTGAGAGGGTCAGCACGCGGCGCCCCAACGACGACCCAGAGGCACCCGTGTTCTATCGTTTAGTGCCGGTTACCGAAACCATTGTGCACAAACGCCACATTACGTTTCCGCTGAGCGCGGCCAAACTTGCGCGCACCAAGGCCCAGTTTTTCACCGATGAGCCTTGGGATTTAGATGTTTTACCTGGTTATAGCGAAGAAGAAAGAGCCAATCCTTTCTTAACTTTTGCCGCCATACCCGCTAAGGCGCGCTATCAGTTTATGCTTGATGAAGCTGAATATTTTACCCGTACCTTTATCCGCGGCCCCGTTTGCCGTGGGCAAATTGCCACAGATGTAATCCGTGACCATTTCTGGGCTTTCTTTGTTGCCCCCGAAAAAGACTTGTTTATCACTGATAAACAACACCGCGATAACACCACACCCTACCTTGCTTTAGCAGGGCAAAACGACAAACTCACTAGCGCTGGTGCTGAATGGCTAAGCTTTAAAGATAGCCGCAACCACTACTTGGCGTTGCGCGAGAAAGATTACCAAGCGGCACAGCCAGAAGGCCCAAGCTTAGAAGATGTGTGGGATGGTGATGGCCATAATGATAATGCACTGCTTACTATCTTCCGCCATCACGATAGCGCCTCTGTGGAGCGCGGTTGGATTGGTGGCATCCCCACCACTATTTGGTGGATGGACTACCCATTGTTTGAACGCACTTACTACCAACTGGTGGTGAATTTTGATGTGTTCGGCAATATTGCCCACCAACTGCAAACGCGCCTTTATTTTGATTTGATTCGCAATGGTGCCGAGCAAACCTTCTTGCGCCTTCTGCCCCCTTGGCAGCGCCAGCCTTTGTTGGCGCAATGGTACCAAGGCCTCGGCAAACTAAAGCTTGAGATTAGCTACCAAGATGTGGATACCACTTTCCCCACTGCGGAAAACTACAGCACCAAAGTGCCGAAAGATGAATTAGCGTTACGCGCGCTAGAGAAGTTTCGCGCTATTAACGCCATGCCGGTAGACCCGATTAACCGATGCGAAGGCAACCATTGTGGCCGCACCGATGTGGCTTCATGGATCACCCACGCAGACCGTGAACTGTCTCACTTTGCGGCTCGTGCGTTCAAAGATCTCCCTGGTTTCGATAACCTGCCTGAAAACACGTTTTTGCGTGTTACCCATGGTGATGAACGCACCGTTTACACGCTTATTCGTAACCGTGCGCACAAAAATGTAGCGTTCCTATTCGCAGAAGAGAGCCGCTACCAGAAAGAGAAAGATACATTAACCATATACCCAGGCATTATCGGCAGCTATCCCAACTTCATCTTTTCTGTGGAGGCTAATGAGCTAGAAGAGTTTTTAACCTCCTTGGCCCAAGCAGCTGAACGCGACACCTTCCGTAGTTTGGTAAAGCAATGGGGTATTCGCCGCACTCATCCTAACTTCTGGGATGTTTTGGCAGATATTACCGCGTGGCATAAAGCAGAGCGGCCGCTACAAGCGGGGGTATTCGATATTAACCGCTACGAAAACCTATAAAACAGGCATAAAAAAACCCCGAAAAAGCGGTTAGCTCTTTCGGGGTTAGGTGCTTTATTCGCTAAGATGCGTTACGAAGCACGGCGGCTTGGCGCTGAATTACGACGCCCGCCTCTGCCACGAGGAGCACCTTCAGAGCGCCCTGCTCGCTGCCCACCGCTGTTACCACTATCTGGGCGAATATCTAACTGACGCCCTGCCACCCACACGGTTTGTAAGTGGCTGATAGCTGCAGAAGACATTTTTTCTGGCAAATCCACAGTGCTAAACTGCGGGAAAATATCGATGCGGCCAATGGCATTGCTGCTTAGGTTCGCTTCATTTGCAATAGCGCCAACAATATTAGCGGGCTTCACGCCATGGCTGCGGCCCACTTCAATGCGGTAGCGGCGCATGCCTGCATCGGGCTTAGAAGGCCCGCGGCGTTCTGAGCGTTCGCGTCTGCGGCCACCCTCAGCACGTTGGCCTCTGTCTTCTCTGCCTCTAGCGGGGCGATTAAACTCTTCATCGGTGGCAAATAAAGACCTTCCACCTTGCGCAATGTGGCCTAAAGCCGCCGCAATAGATAAAGGATCTGCACCGGTTTCTTCTTGGTACTCTTTAATGAGTGCATAGAACTCATCAAGATTATTACCCAAGGTGCTAGTAATTTTTTCTTTGAAACGCGCTTTACGCACTTCATTGATACGCTCAGCATTCGGCAGTGGCATCTCTTCCACTTTCTGGCGTGTTACGCGCTCAATGCTCGAGAGCATGCGGCGCTCACGTGGGGTAACGAATAAAATCGCATCACCCTCGCGGCCAGCACGGCCTGTACGCCCAATGCGGTGCACATAGGTTTCGCCATCGAAGGGAATATCATAGTTAAGCACCATGGAAATACGCGGTACGTCTAACCCACGGGCTACTACGTCGGTGGCCACTAAAATATCAATGCGTTTATCTTTGAGCTGATCAACCACTTGCTCACGCTGGGCTTGTGCCAAGTCTCCATTAAGCGCCATGGCCTTAAAACCCGCCTTTTGTAAGAAGTCGGCTAATTCCAAGGTATTATCTTTCGTACGTGCGAATAAGATAACGCCGTCAAATTCTTCTGTTTCCAATACACGTAATAATGCCTGTAGCTTATTACGCTGGTGCACAAACAAGTAGCGTTGACGAATAGCCGCCACGGTGGCTGTTTTGCTTTGTACGGTAACTTCTTCAGGAGATTTCAAAAAGCGCTGGGCTAATTTGCGCACAGGCTTAGGCATGGTGGCAGAGAACAGCGCCACTTGGCACTCTGTAGATGCCTGCTCCATTACCCAGGTAACGTCTTCGATAAAGCCCATGCGTAGCATTTCATCTGCTTCATCAAGCACTAAACATTTTAATTGGTCGAGCTTTAAGGTGCCGCGTTTGAGGTGGTCTACCACACGGCCTGGTGTACCCACTACAATTTGCACGCCTTGGCGCAATGCACGAATTTGTGGGCGATATTCCATACCACCGCACAGCACTTGCACACGCAACTGAGGCAAATTAGCGCCATAGGTTTCGTAGGACTCTGCCACTTGCAGTGCTAACTCACGCGTGGGTGCTAGCACTAACACTTGTACGTCGCCTGCTTTTTCTTCGCCAAAGCGAGACAGCGTAGGCAACGCAAAAGCAGCTGTTTTACCGGTTCCCGTTTGTGCCTGCCCAATAACATCCTTACCCGCTAACATGTGCGGAATGGTGCTTGATTGGATAGGAGAAGGAGTGGTGTAACCGAGTTTGTTGATAGTTTCCAGCAACGCTGGGGCCAACGCTAAGCTGTTAAAGCTTAACTGTTCTTTGTTTTCTTCAGACATTTTTCACCTTGCAGCACCGCAGTCTTCTGGGTGCATGATATGAATAAACCGGCTAACCCTACAGCGGCATAGCCATGCAAGGAACGATATATCACCGGTAACGAGGCTTCCCGCGGAAGCCCGAGCCGTATCTTCACGGATAAGGAGGGAGGGCTAAAAACGGGAGGTAGGAGGCCGATCGTATGGCCACACACTAAGCTAGGTATGGTCACTAGCTTTAAAACGTGGCCGAGTATAACAGCCATGCCAGCATATTGCACTTAAAGATATCCGCTTTTGCGGCCGACAGCCCGAAAACAGAAAAGTTTCGTAAAACTCCAGAGTATCTGCTGTCGTCTCTTAGCATTGTACATTATTTGATATATACTCGATTTTGCATTGAGCAACACTGCCCCCGAAAGTAATGAATTCGCTACATTCATAATTACTTATTGGCGGGTTAAATATAACAAGCTGGATTAAGTTCCATTTAACAAAGGCTTCCTTTCAGTAGGCAGCTATCCCGCAGTGCAAAACAAATGGATTGTAAATTATGACTATTAAAAAACTTATGCTTCCCTCCGCAATAGGTGCAGCTTTAATGGCAGCCACCCCTATGGCGATTGCCGATGCGGGCCACCAAGTGCCCTCTAACTACGGCTACTTTGGTGCAAGCGTTACAGAGCACTGGTTCGACAAGCACGGCAGCGAGCGTTTCCGTGAAGTTACTTTGCCGGGTATTCAAACTGGGCTTCGCTTCCACCCTAATTACTCTGCCCAAGTATCTTGGGGCCGTAACGACACCCGATACAAAGGGGCAGCGCACCGCACGTATGTGGGCGTTCTTTTAGCTTCTGGTCGTTACCACTTTAATAACACCAATTTCCTCGGCTTCGAACCTTACCTCGGTGTAGCTGCGGGCCAAGTTCGCTTCGACCACAGTGGTGCAGGCAAAGACGAAGAAGCTCTAGTTGGTGTTGAAGCGGGTTTACAACGTGGCTTCTTTAACCAAAACTTTGTGTTCGACATGGGTGCTCGCCCCATGTGGACAGACTTCGACGACCGTGTCGACGGCGAAATTTACGCAGCTGTTAACCTAGTGTTCGGCGCTAAAACTACCCCTGCAGCACCAGCAGTGGTTGATAGCGACGGCGACGGTGTGCCAGACAGCATTGATGAGTGCCCTAACACGCCAGCAGGCGTAGCCGTTGATGCGGTGGGTTGCCCATTAGATAGCGATGGCGACGGTGTGCCAGATTACCTAGACATGTGCCCAGATACACCAGCAGGCGCGCTAGTTGATGAAGATGGCTGCCAAAAAGTACTTGAGCACGATGTGCGCGAAACCCTATACCTAGAGTTCGCTCTCAGCAGCTCTGCTCTTACTGAAAGATCCATTGAGCAGCTTGCTGACATCAACAACTTGCTCACACAGTATCCAAACGCACGTTTAGACTTAGAAGGCCACACTGATAGCACTGGTCCTCTAGCACTTAACGAAAGATTATCTAACGAGCGTGCTGCAGCTGTTAAGAATGCACTGGTTGAGCGTTACGGCGTAGATGCTAACCGCATCAGCACTGTGGGCAAAGGTCCACACGAGCCTATCGCAGATAACAGCACTAAAGCTGGCCGTGCTGAAAACCGTCGTGTAGAAGTAATTCTACGCGCCACTGCTGAAGAAGCTTTGTTCAAAAACTAAGAACAGCTTCCTTAGCTAAGAAAAGCAGCTTGTTGCAAAACAAGCTGCTTTTTTATTGCCTCCGATAAGCTCACCTTACCCTTCCGCCCACCTCTCTCAGCACTTCTGCCTTTCGCGCCTGCTATGCAAACGCCATACTCGATGCATTTCCACACCCCTTAACTAAGGTGAATAACAATGCAAAAAGACCCTGTAGGCGTCGCCCTATATACCCTTAACAAATTGGCCAGTTCTTCTTTTTTAGACAAGGTCGGCCTACGCAAATTTACTGAACAAATGGCTTACCGCCTCACTAAAGGCGGATTTCAAGCCATCGGCGCCACTGCGCGCACTTTTACACCTGCTAAAAAAGGCAGTAAAGCCGTTCAATTAGCCGGCGAAACCACCACCTTGTTCGACCTCAACATCAATGAGGAACAACAAATGGTGCGCGAATCTGTGCAAGCCTTTGCTAAAGAAGTGCTACGCGAGCAAGCAGCACAAGCGGAAGAACAACAAGGCATTGATGCCGATACCTTAAGCACCGTGCAAGATTTAGGCTTAAACCTCTTCGCCGTGCCAGAAGCCTTTGGCGGTGTAGCAACAGAAAGCACGACGGTGACTTCAATGTTAGTGGCTGAAGATTTAGCCCACGGCGACATGGGCCAAGCAGTGGCTATTCTTGCTCCACTTGGTGTGGCCAATGCACTGACACGTTGGGGCACAGGTGCACAACAAGGCACTTACCTGCCTGCGTTTGTGAGCGAGAACCCACCTATTGCCACCATCGCCGTGGCAGAACCCACCCCTCTGTTTAACCCGTTAAAACTGAACACTAAAGCGGTGCGCGATGGTGATGGCTATGTTATTAACGGTGAGAAATCCATGGTGCCCTTAGCCAAAGAGGCTGAGCTGTTTTTAGTAGCAGCAGATACCGAAAACGGCCCTAAAGTTTTTATTATCGAGGGTGGCACCGAAGGCCTTACCATTGGTGAAGACCCCACCATGGGGCTGCTAGCCAGCGCACAACGCCCTATTAAACTGCAAGATGTGCGGGTTAGCCAAGAACAAATATTGGGCGGCGAGCAGTTTGATTACCAAGCCTTTATCGACCTTGGCACCCTCGCTTGGTGTGCCTTAGCAGTGGGCGCGAGCCAAGCTGTTTTAGACTATGTCATTCCTTATGTGAATGAGCGCGAGGCCTTTGGCGAGCCCATTAGCCACCGCCAGGCGGTGGCGTTCATGGTGGCTGATATGGCCATTGAAGTAGACAGCATGCGCTTACTCACTTGGCGCGCAGTAAGCCGTGCAGCACAGGGCAAAAGCTTCCAACGTGAAGCCTTTCTAGCCCGCACCCTATGCAAGAAGAAAGCCATGGAAGTGGGCACGAATGGTGTGCAGTTACTGGGCGGCCACGGCTATACCAAAGAGTATTTGGTGGAGCGCTGGTACCGAGATTTACGCGCTGTTGGCGTTGTATTTGGCGGCCTACATCTATAAGCCCAATACCTGATTAAAAAAGGATCCTACAATGAATATCGATTTACCGAAAAAATTTGCGCCTATTATTAATAACGCACGCCAGGTAGCCCTTAACGTCTACCGCCCTATTTCACGCAAATACGACCGCGCCGAACACGAAGAAGCCAAAGAGCTACACATGCTAGCCTCTGTGCTTGATGGTTTTAGTGAAGGCGACCCAAGCTCGGGTGCCGGCGCCAGCGCCTCCTCTTCTGAACGCAGCACGCGCCGCGATGAAAACGAAGTGGTGAACGGCGCCAACATGAGCACCTGTTTAGGCATTATGGAGCTGTGCTATGGCGACGTGGGCTTTTTGCTCGCCATGCCTCGCCAAGGCCTTGGTAACGCAGCTATTTCTGCAGTGGCCAACGACGAACAGTTAGCACGCTTTAAGAATTCTTGGGCAGCCATGGCCATTACCGAGCCTGGCACCGGTTCAGATTCCGCCGCAATTCGCACCACCGCCACCAAAGATGGCGACCACTATGTGCTTAATGGTGAGAAAATTTTTGTTACCTCAGGCGAGCGTGCAGACAGTGTGGTGGTATGGGCAACCCTCGATCCAAAACTAGGCCGTGCTGCCATTAAATCTTTTGTGGTGGAATGGGGCACACCCGGCATGGAATTGGTGCGCTTAGAAAAGAAGCTTGGCATTCGTGCCTCTGATACTGCCGCCATCAACTTTAGCGATTGCCGTGTGCCTGCAGAAAACCTCTTAGGCAGCCCCGAAGTGGATGTTAAGAAAGGGTTTGCGGGGGTAATGGAAACTTTCGACAACACGCGCCCCATGGTGGCCGCCATGGCGGTGGGTTGTGCCCGCGCTTCATTAGAGCGTTTGCGCGAGTTAGTAAAAGATAGCGTCAACCTTGATTACACCGCCCCTGTAGATACGGTAAGCGCTATTGAGGCCGAAATTTACACCATGGAAGCTGAACTAGAAGCGGCTTACTGGCTTGTTCTGAAAGCGGCTTGGATGGCTGACAACCGCAAGCCCAACTCTGTAGAGGCTTCTATTTCGAAAGCGAAAGCAGGCCGCGTGGGTAACTACATCACGCTGCGTTGTGCTGAATTAGCCGGCACACTCGGTTACACCGAAGGTGAGCTATTAGAAAAATGGGCGCGTGACTCTAAGATTCTCGACATCTTTGAAGGTACGCAGCAAATTCAGCAACTTATCATTGCACGCCGCATTCTTGGTTTAACCTCGCAAGAATTGCGCTAATATCCTCATGCTCCTGTGCCTCAGGGCGCAGGAGCCTTCCCCACGAAAATTTTCATAAACTTATCTCCTTGCAGCCTGTCATAGCGTACGTTTTAGGCCATACTGTTCTTGTTATTACATTTGGAGGTAACACATGCGTAAATTATTAATTCCTTTTTCCCTCACAGCTGCGCTTTTACTCGCCGCTTGTTCAGACAACGAAGCCACCACCGCTATGGATGCACCTCAAACAGCGGCTGAAGGCATTGTTACTGAGACGTACCAGTGCGCAGACAGCGACAACACTTTTAGCGTTACCTATGCAGACGACACCGCGGTGCTTACCCTTAACAACCAAGAGCACCTAATGAAAATTGAGGTAGCTGCTTCAGGTTCACGCTATGTGAGTGACGACGGCCTAGAGTGGCACGTTAAAGCAGGCGAAGGTGTGCTTACCCAAGGTGAAGAAACAGAGGTTTGCACCTTAGTTAAGTAATATTTCTCGCATAAAAAAAGGCCCAACGTATTCGTTTGGGCCTTTTTTATTAGGCTTTCGCCATCCGTACCGCTAGAAAAACGCTTTCAACAGTCCTGTAAAGAGCACCAGGAACCCGCCAATTTCAGCAACAATTAAGGTGGCCATAAAACCCACCACTAATATTGCTGGTAATGAAAAGCTGCTTAATTTATAGGGCGCTTTAAGTTGGTTGGTGGTGTCTTTTAGCATGCCGTGCACCACATAGGTGCCAATAGCCAAACCAAAATACACCGCACTCACTACCACTGCCCAAAAATTAACAGCCTCTGACCAAGCGCTAAACGCTGCGAAACGCTCTAACAGCAATGCCGCAAAGGCGTACATCAAACTTGCACGGTGGGCAATACCAATATAGTAATGCTCTCTTTTTTGATGCATGTGCATTTGCACGTATTTCCATACGCCCGTTAACAAACCCACCAAAAAGAACACACCGGCGGCCACAAGGGCCGCTTGCTGTGCTGAGTTAATCATTTCAATTGTCATAGTTTTGCTGCCAATTCTGCACCTTGGCGAATAGCCCGCTTTGCGTCTAACTCAGCGGCCACATCCGCACCACCAATAATGTGATACTCAGTGCTGCCCTGCTTTTCCGTCTGGAATAGCTCGCGCACTGATTCTTGGCCAGTACACAGCACAATGTGGTCCACTTCAAGCAGTTTTTGTTCGCCATTCACGGTAATGTGCAAGCCTTGGTCGTCAATACGGTCATATTGAGCGCCAGCTATCTGGTTCACGTTTTTCATGCGCACAGCAGCTCTGTGCACCCAACCCGTGGTTTTTCCTAAGTCTTTCCCTAGGCGGCTGGTTTTACGCTGAATTAAATGAATTTTTCGCGCTGAAGGAGCTGGCTGCCCTTCTTGTAAATTGCCCGGCAAGGTGGGATCTTTATCATCCACGCCCCACTCACGCTGCCATTCATCCAGTGGCTGCGGCAATACAGCATTGGCGTCTTCGGCTAGGTACTGCGCCACATCAAAGCCAATGCCGCCTGCCCCCATAAGCGCCACATGAGGGCCCACGGTTACTTTCTTATTCAGCACATCGGCGTACGTCACCACTTTTTCGTGATCAATACCTGGGATGTTTGGCACACGCGGGGTAACCCCTGTGGCCACGATAACGTGATCAAACCCTGCTTGCGCTAACTCTTCAGCAGTGGCTTTATGGTTGAGTTTCACCTCCACTCCGGTGAGCTCCAAGCGGCGTTCGTAGTAGCGCAGTGTTTCCCAAAACTCCTCTTTGCCTGGAATACGCGCGGCTAAGTTAAATTGGCCGCCCAACCTGTCTGAACCTTCATAAAGCGTCACGGTGTGGCCACGCTCAGCGGCTACAGTGGCGGCGGTTAAACCTGCAGGGCCCGCACCCACCACTGCTATTTTCTTCGGCTGATGGGTTTTAATGTACTTCAACTCTGTTTCATAACCTGCTTGTGGGTTCACTAAACAGGTAGCACGCTTAAGCTGGAAGGTGTGGTCTAAGCAAGCTTGGTTACAAGCAATACAGGTATTAATTTCGTCGGCTTTATTAGCGGCTGCTTTGTTCACAAAGTGTGGGTCTGCAAGCATTTGGCGGGCCATAGACACCATGTCTGCATCGCCGCGGCGAATAATGTCGTCTGCCACTTGTGGGTCGTTAATACGGTTGGAGGCCACCACAGGAATACTCACGGCCTCCTTCACTAAACGTGTGGACTCAGTAAAGGCAGCACGTGGCACTGAAGTTACAATGGTGGGCACACGCGCCTCGTGCCAACCTATACCACTGTTAATAATGGTGGCGCCGGCTTTTTCCACGCGCTTGGCTAAATCCAACACATCTTCTGTGGTAGAGCCATCGGGAATTAAATCGATGACAGAGAGGCGGAACACGATAATAAAATCTTCGCCGCAGGCTTTGCGTACCGCTTCTACAATTTCCACTGGGAAGCGGTGACGGTTTTCGCGGCTGCCACCGTATTCATCGGTGCGCTTGTTAGTGGCCGGAGCGGTGAACTGGTTTATCAAATACCCTTCACTGGCCATAATTTCCACGCCATCGTAACCCGCTTTTTTCGCCAACCGCGCTGCATTGGCAAAATCTTTCACCGTTTTACGCACTTCTCGGGTGCTCATGGCTTTAGGTTTAAATGGGTTAATGGGCGATTTAATTGCCGATGCTGAACGAGAAAAAGGGTGGTAGCTATAGCGGCCTGCGTGCAGCAACTGCAAACAAATTTTGCCCCCTGCCTTATGCACGGCGCGGGTAATAGGCTTGTGGCTTATGGCGTCGGCTATGTTCAACATGCTGCCCGAAAACGGGTAAAACCAACCTTTGCGGTTGGGGTTAAAGCCCCCAGTAATAATAAGGCCCACGCCACCGCGAGCGCGCTCAGCAAAATATTCTACTAGTTTTAGGCGGTCCCACAGGCGGTCTTCGAGGCCTGTGTGCATTGAGCCCATCACCACTCGGTTTGGCAAAGTGGTAAAACCGAGATCTAACGGTTCTAGCATGTGCGGATAAGGTTGTTGTGTTTGTGCTACTGCCACAAGGCGCTCCTTTTGAAAGTGTGTTTCTATCTTTACAGCGTCAACATAGAGCGCTATCTTAACACTGTCAAGAATTAAGGTGACCTATGAGTATTCAACAACAGCCCTACCACCACGGTGATTTACGCGCTTCTTTACTGAAAGAGGCAGACCGCATTTTGCGCACCGACGGTGTTGAAGGCGTGAGTTTACGTAAACTCGGCGAAGCCGTTGGCGTTTCAAGAACAGCGGCATACCATCACTTCGCTAATAAAAATGCACTGCTGTGCGCCTTAGCGGAAGAAGGCTTTACTGATCTGTATAACGTTATGAACGCCTTTCGTTGGGACGACCACACAGATTTAGCCTCTCATTTGCGCCAGCTCGTGGAAGGCTACTTTGATTTTGCCTTGCAACACCCTGCGCGCTACGAGCTCATGTTTGGCCATTCCATTTGGCGCAACATGGAGCCCACCTCTTCCTTAAAAACCATTGCCCACGACAGCTTTCGCTATTATGCGCAGCACATTAACGCTTTGCTTGCGCGTTTTGCGAGCCAGCCGCACCCTCAGCCACTGCGTTTTGCGCAAGCGAGTTGGGCCATGCTGCATGGTTTATGTCGTTTCATGCTGGATGGTATTTACGGCAGCAGCAAAGATTTAAGCGCCGTGAGCAGTGAGGCGTGTGCTATGTTAATGACTTACATTCAAGCCCTGCCCGGAGCCTCAGATGCTACTTCTTAACTTACGCCAAGTGCCCGACGACGAAGCCGATGAAGTAAAAGCTTTGCTCCATGAGCACGACATTGATTTTTATGAAACGCCGCCCAGTTTTTGGGGGGTAAACGCTGGGGGTATTTGGCTACAGAACACAGCGCAACGAGAAGAAGCAAAGCAGCTGTTAGCCACTTACCAACAAGCACGCGCTTTACACGCACAAGCCAAGTGGCAATCGCAACGTGCTGCCGGCACCCATCCCACGCAGTGGAGCATCATTAAGCAACGCCCTATTCGCTTTATTGCCACTGTGGTAGGCATAGGTGTTTTATTTTTAGTGATGACCCTGCCTTTCTGGGGGCTATAAACACAAAAGCCCGATGCTTTCACACCGGGCTCTTGCTGGCCTCTTTTACAACACTGAGGCAGGTGCTGTAAGGCTAATTATTTTTCAATAATCGCCACTACACCCTGGCCACCTGCGGCACAGATAGAGATTAAGCAACGGCCTGAACCTTTTTCGTTCAACAACTTCGCTGCGTTAGCAATGATACGCGCCCCAGTTGCTGCGAAAGGGTGCCCTGCCGCTAAAGAGCTACCTTTAACGTTTAGCTTATCGCGATCGATGCTACCTAATGCTTTGTCTAGGCCTAGCTTGCTCTTACAGAACTCTTCGCTTTCCCAAGCTTTTAGTGTGGCTAACACCTGGGAGGCAAACGCTTCGTGGATTTCATAGAAGTCGAAATCTTGCAAAGTTAAGCCTGCTTTTTGCAACATGCTTGGCACTGCGTAGGCAGGCGCCATCAATAAGCCTTCGCGCTTATCAACGAAATCTACTGCCGCTGCTTCACCCAAGGAGAAGTACGCCAACACAGGCAAGCCACGCTCTTCTGCCCACTCTTCAGACGCCAGCAATACGGCTGAAGCACCATCAGTAAGAGGGGTAGAGTTAGCTGCAGTCATGGTGCCGCCAGCACCGCCGAACACAGGCTTAAGGGTCGCTAACTTTTCTAAGGTGGAATCACCACGCAAGTTGTTATCGCGATCTAAACCACGGAATGGAGTAATGAGGTCTTTCTGCCAGCCTTCTTCATAGGCTTTGGCTAGGTTTTGGTGTGAGCGCCATGCTAATTCATCTTGCTCTTCACGGCCTACGCCCCACTCAACGGCTGTTACTGCTGCGTGGTCACCCATGGCCATGCCTGTGCGCGGCTCAGCGTTTTTAGGGATATCTGGCATCATCCACTTGGGGTTTAGCAGTTTCACAGCCAATTTGGCTTTGTCAGAAGTGGTGCGTGCACGGTTTAGTTCCATGAACACTTTACGCTTTTCGTCGTTAACACCTAGCGGGGCATCAGAGGTGGTATCTACACCTGCTGCAATACCAGATTCGATTTGGCCAAGTGCTATTTTGTTGGCAACTAAAATAGCCGCTTCTAAACCTGTACCACACGCTTGCTGCAAATCATAAGCGGGGGTTTCTGGCGCTAAACCAGAATCCAACACACTTTCACGCACGAGGTTGAAGTCACGTGAGTGCTTCATTACAGCACCACCTGCTACTTCGCCTAGGCGCTCATCTTTCAAGTTGAAGCGCTGCACCAAACCTTGCAAAGCGGCGGTGAGCATCTCTTGGTTGGAAGCCGTTGAGTAAGCGGTGTTACTACGTGCAAACGGAATACGGTTACCACCAACAATGGCAACGCGACGTACTTTTTTCCCTGCGAGCATGGAGTTCTCCTAAAGTAATAAGCCGCTAGTACAGAGCTAATAGCAAGGTGTTACCCGCTTTGCCCTTTAAAACATTAAGAAAACCTTCTTAAAAACTAGCGTTGGGATAAATAAACATGGGCACAATACCGCTCTAAAAGCCTGTGCACAATGGCTGCAACGCATTGTCTAACAAGACTGGGCAGTCTAATTGGCTGCAGTGCCTTCGTTGGTACGTAGAAGATAACAATCATTCCTCAATAACTTGCGTTTCTTTGACGCGCGAGCAAATGACGCGCCCTTTAGCTGTGCTACACTCATGCCTTTCTATTTACTTAATCAGCTCCTTAGCTTAAGTAATTATTTTCTGTTAATTCACGTATTCAGGACGAGGACTATGAGCGATTTTTACCATGCCCTAGCCAATTCCGCTGTGGGCAAAAAAGTCTTCAGCGCAATGAATTTACCCATTCCAGTTCAGCTTGAGCGCTTCGACCCAAGCGAGACTTCATTTATTAAAGGCGCTGTACTCGTAGGTGCTGCGGAAGACAGCACTGCTACCGATGCCATTTTTGCTAGCTTAAAACAAGCACCTGCTGCTCAAGCGCACGTTTTAGCTAACGGCAGCAGTTTTGCAGCCATTGAAGCAGCCGCGGCCAACACCAAGCAAAACCTTCACACTTACATGCCTGCTCGCGAAGACAGAGCGAAGTTTAAGGCATTGGTATTTGATGCTACTGGCATTAAAAACACCACTGAACTTAACCAAATTTGGGCGTTCTTTAACCCTGTTATTCGCAAGTTAGATAAGTGCGCGCGCGTGATTGTAGTAGGCCGCACACCTGAAACTTGCGAGCTTGAGCAGCGCATTGCACAGCGTGGCTTACTCGGTTTAATTAAAAGCCTTGGTAAAGAAATTAAGAACGGTGCCACCGCTAACCTTATTACCGTAGATGCCGGCGCTGAAAACCAGCTCAACGGTGCTTTGCAGTTCTTTTTATCACCTAAATCTGCTTATGTTTCTGGCCAAATGGTACGCCTACAGCCTGCAGAATTTGACGGTGCTGCTTTCGATTGGTCGCAACCACTAGCTGGCAAAACCGCTTTAGTAACCGGTGCTGCCCGCGGTATTGGTGCTGCTATTGCAGAAACCCTGGCGCGCGACGGCGCTAAAGTGGTGGTGTTGGATATTCCAGCCATGAGCGAAGACCTACAGCAAGTAGCTGCCAAGCTAAACGGCGTTGCCCTCGCCGTAGACATCACTGCCGACGATGCGCCCGCGCAAATCAGCGCGAAAGCAAAAGAGCTCGGCGGCTTAGATATTCTTGTTCACAACGCAGGGGTCACCCGCGATAAAACCATGGCAGGCATGAAAGACCACCTGTGGGATATGGTTATCGACATCAACATCTCCTCCGAAGAGCGCATCAACACTAAGTTGCTAGCGGACGGTACGCTGAACAAGGGCGGTCGCATTGTGGGCGTTAGCTCTATTTCCGGTATTGCGGGCAACATGGGCCAAACTAACTACGCCACCTCTAAGGCGGCAGTAATTGGCATGGTAGAAGGCATGGCGCCTGAGCTAGCAGCTAACGACATTACTATTAATGCCGTGGCACCTGGCTTTATCGAAACACAGATGACCGACGCGATTCCCTTTGCTATTCGTGAAGCGGGCCGTCGTATGAACTCCATGAACCAAGGCGGCCAGCCTGTGGACGTGGCAGAAGCTATCGCTTTCTTTGCCAGCCCTGCAGCGCAAGGTGCCAGCGGTAACGTGGTACGTGTATGCGGCCAGAGCTTGCTCGGCGCGTAAAACGTAACGGCTACACACAAAAAAGCTCGGCCTTGGCCGAGCTTTTTGCTTTCAGATGAAGTAAGAATTAAGCCTTCGCTTTTTCTCTTTCTTCCTCTTCCTTTTTCGCGCGTCGGTATTCGATCGGCGTCATCCCCACCCAACGTTTAAAAGCACGGTAAAACGTACTCGGTTCAGAAAAACCGGTGAGGTACACAATTTCATCAATAGATTCATCGGTACCGCCTAATAAACGTTTGGCCAAACGACAGCGGTAGTCAGCCACTAGCTGGTTAAAGTTTGTACCTGCATCCGCTAAGCGTGTGCGCAATTGGCGGGGCTTAATTTCTAAGCGATTGGCAATTTCTTCCAAGTTGGCCTGCCCTGATTCCAGCAATTCTGCAATCAAGCGGCTTACTTGCACCACTAAATCTTGCTTTTCAAGCTTAGCCACTTGTTCGCTCGCAAACTGTTCATGCAAACGCAGCAACTCTGGCTCATGGTGCGCGGAAGGCAGCACTAATAAGCTTCTATCGAAATGCACTGCGGTAGTAGGTTGATCAAACACTACTTCGCAATTAAAAATCTTTTCATACTCAGACAGCTCAGCGTGCTGTGAGTGTGGAAACGCAATTTTAGTCGCCTCAAACGCACCGTTGGTCACCGCGCGAAAGAATTTAATCAAACCTGCCACGCCACATTCATTATAGTGGTGTAAACGACGGCTCACGAAGATGTCTTGTAAAACAGCATCTTTTTCAGTTAATACTAATTCCCCTTCTGAGGCGTCAGACAATAAACGCTGATAATTTAAAGCACGTTTAATGCCTTCGCCGAAATTGGGGCTGCTCAAAAACAAGTATTCAAGTACTTGTCCTTTAAAAATAGGTATATGTTCGCCCAGATGAAGCCCAATGTGCTCGTCGCCAGACACTTCTTCTGCGGCCTGCCAAAACCACTCTTGTGCATCATGAGGGGTTCTAAAATCAGAGTTTTCCAACACAGAAGCATCTAAGCCCACCTTGGCCAAAACAGCGTCAGCATCAATCTCAGCTTTTTGCATGCCTTCATAAGCCATGCGAAGCAATACACCAGAATCTGTTAGCTCAGCCATTTTTATGATTATCCTTACTGTGAAAACGTATAGTCAGAGTAGCACACACAAAGGGTGGTTCGGTATAAGCTTTAAAATGCTACCCTGCAAAATTATTATATTTCCGAATTACAATGCCTTGGAGGCCTATACAATATTCTTTTTAGGCTATCTTCCCCCATATACTGTCGGACAATTTTGGTTTTTATAAATAAATGCCCTGACCTGCATCACAAACACGTCAATTTTTACACCTTTCACCTGCCACCTACCCCTATTAGGTGGCGGCGCGGCCAATTAAATCTCACACAGTCTCTTTATACTGAGCACCATTATTCTCCATCTTCAAACACTAAAAGGATTTCACCATGACAAGCACCGAGGTGCACACTTACAAGCACGCGCCAGCTACGCTGCCATTGCTTGCTAAGGCGCTGCTAAGAAGCAATGCAAAATCAACCTCTACACCCACTTTATCTAGCACTGCGGTACGCCTTACCGATGTAATGCTCGATAAAAAGCACCTTGCAGAATACCGTCGTGTGTGTGGCTTTTCTTCTGACGGCCATTTGCCTGTCACCTACCCACACATGCACGCGCATTCTTTATTTATGGCGCTCATGCTGAACAAGGACTTTCCTTTTTCTGTACTAGGTCTCGTCCACGTGCGCAACATCATTACTCAGCACAGGCCTATCAAAGAGCAAGAGCAACTCGACATCGAATGCCGCTTAGCCAACCTTACACAGGTGGCTAAAGGTTATGAGTTTACTATTGAAACCACCGTTATCACTGCTGGTGAATTAGTGTGGGAAAGCGAATCTATTATGTTTCGCCGTGGCGGTGGCACCGGAGAAGCCACTGTGCGCGAGCCGAGAGCGGCAAGCCCCATTCCAGAACTTTTTGAAACGTGGTACGTGGCCGAAGACATTGGCCGCCGCTATGGCAAAATATCTGGTGATAGAAACCCTATCCACCTCTACCCGTTTAGCGCCAAGCTGTTTGGGTTTAAGCAGCATATTGCTCACGGTATGTGGTCGAAAGCACGCTGCCTTGCCTCCTTGCAAGACAAACTGTCTACCAGCCCTTTCACCGTAGACATTAGCTTTAAGCTGCCCATGTTTATTCCAGCGAAGGTTATGTTTGCCCCTGTAAAAACAGAGCAAGGCTATAACTTCCGCTTATTGGCTAAAGATGGCGTCAAACCTCACCTTGAAGGCACCATCACTCAGCTCGACGACTAATACTAAAAAGCGCCCTTCGGGGCGCTTTTTCCTACTTTTTTGCTTATTCCACTGCGTAACCGTAAGTAACCCTGTCTTGCCCGCCATAATCTTTCACGGTTTGCACTTTTAACCAGCCTGCCTCTCGCATTAAAGTGGCCACAGCACAGCCTTGGTTATAGCCATGCTCAAACATTAACAAGCCACCCGGCTGAATGTAGTGCTGTGCTTCAACAACAAGGTGCTGTATATCTGCTAGCCCCTGTTCTTCTGCCACCAGCGCGGAACTGGGTTCAAAGCGCACATCGCCTTGTTGCAAATGAGGGTCGGCGGCATCTATATAAGGCGGATTACTTAAAATAGCATCGAAACGGCCTGTTATTTGTGCCAACCAATCCGATTGCTGTAACACACAATTATGCACTGCTAATAGCTGTTTGTTTTGTTCGGCCACAGCAAGGGCGGCGGCACTGTTATCTACGGCGTGCAGTTGCCACGCAGGCCTTTCCAGCGCCAACGTTAAGGCAATAGCGCCTGTACCGGTGCCCAAATCTGCCACTGTTAGTGGTGAGGTGGGCAGCAACTGTAACACTTGGTCTATTAGTATTTCTGTATCTGGGCGTGGAATAAGCGTGGCAGGCGTTACCTTAAAAGGGCGCCCGTAAAATTCTTGTTGCCCTAGAATGTAAGCCACCGGCTCACCTTGCAAGCGCCGTTGCAACCAAGCCTCTGCTTGTTGGTGCTGCGCTAGGGTTAACGCCTTTTCTGGCCAGGTAAACAGGTAACTGCTTGGCTTTTCAATGGCCGCGGCGAGCAACCAACGCGCATCAATATCAGGGCTAGTGGAGCCCGCCTCGGCTAATGCACGCTGGCTTTCGCGCAACCATTCTTGCAATGTCACAGGTTAGTCACCCAACTCTGCTAGCAATTCTGCTTGGTGTTCAGTTTGCAGGGCATCAAGCAACTCGTCTAAATCACCTTCCATCACTTCCGCTAATTTATACAACGTTAAGTTAATGCGGTGATCGGTTAAACGCCCTTGTGGATAATTGTAGGTACGAATTCGCTCGGAGCGGTCTCCCGAGCCCACCAGCGACTTTCTGGTGGCAGCGAGCTCTTGCTGCTGTTGCTGTTGAATAGAATCTAATAAGCGTGAACGCAGTAACGTCATGGCTTTCGCACGGTTACTGTGCTGGCTACGCTCTTCTTGGCACTCCACCACTAACCCGGTGGGTAAGTGAGTGATACGTACCGCGGAATCGGTTACGTTAACGTGCTGCCCACCTGCTCCCGATGCACGGAAAGTATCGATGCGCAAATCTTCAGTGCGAATTTCCACATCGTCCACTTCTTCTGCTTCAGCCATAATAGCAACGGTGCAAGCGGAGGTATGCACACGGCCTTGCGATTCAGTGGCTGGCACGCGTTGCACACGGTGTGCACCCGATTCGAACTTTAAACGCGAATAAGCGCCTTCACCAATAACACGGCAAATTACTTCTTTATAGCCGCCGTGCTCGCCTTCACTGCTGCTAACCATTTCTATGCGCCAGCCCTGCTCATCGGCATACCGGCTGTACATACGGAACAAATCACCGGCAAAAATAGCTGCTTCATCCCCACCTGTACCCGCACGCACTTCAAGGAACACGTTGCTTCGATCGCGCGGATCACGCGGCAGCATCAGGCGCTGCAACTCGTCTTCAAGCTCAGTTAGCTGTTGCTGTGCAGCCGCCGCTTCTTCTTGCCCCATGGCTTTCATATCGGGGTCTGCATCATCCATCATGGCTTTCGCCGCAGTGAGGTTTTCGTTTTCTGTTTGCCATGCTGCAAAGCACTTTACCACGTCTTCTAGCTCAGCGTATTCTTGCGATAATTCACGAAAACGGTTTTGATCTTGGATGATTTCAGGCTGCGACATCAGCCCTTCAAGTTCTTCGTGACGGTCGCTGATGCCTTGGAGCTTTAATTGCAAACTTTCTTTCATGGATTCTCTCTGCTGGTGGGCGGCAATAACAAATCTTCCGCCATCGTTAAGGCTTCTGTATTTTCATCTGCAGCTAAACGACGCATCCCGACACTGGGTGCGTGCATCACTTTACGCGTTAAACGGTGCTCAAAACGTGTTAGCACGGCTTTGGGATCGTCACCACGCTCTAACAGCTCGAGTGCCTCTGCCAGTTCTCGCTGCCCTATGCTTGCCACTGCCTCACGGTAGCGCCGAATACTTGGCACGGCTTCACGTTCGCGCAAACGTCGGGCAAATATTTCCACTTCTTTAGCAATAATGGCTTCAGCTTCAGCCGCGGCCTGCTGGCGTTGACGCACATTTTCATCAATGGCTTGCTGTAAATCATCCACTGAATACAAATACACATCTTGTAATTCACCCACTTCTGGGGCGATATCCCGCGGCACGGCAATATCCACCATAAAAATAGGCCTGTGCTTACGCTGCTTTAAAGCGCTAGCCACTACCGAACGCTCTAATACTGTGGTGGGGCTGCCTGTACAGGAAATAACAATATCTGTTTCCACTAGTGCTTGGGGTATATCAGCCAAACCTATTGCCTTGCCCTGCACTCCCGCTGCCACTTCTTCAGCGCGCGAGACGGTTCTGTTGGCAATAGTAATATTGGATACACCCTGCTCTTTTAAATGGCGCGCCACGAGTTGAATCATTTCGCCCGCGCCAATAAGCAGTGCTTTACTAGCACTTAAATCGGTAAAAATATGGCGAGCGAAAGAAACAGCGGCATAGGCCACAGAAACAGGGTTTTCGCCAATGGCGGTTTCAGTACGAATTGCTTTAGCCACTGAGAAAACATGATGAAAGGTATTTCGTAACTCCGCGCCTAAAGCTTCATGCTCTTCGCTTAAATTATAAGCATCGCGCATTTGCCCCATAATTTGCGGCTCACCTAAAACCAGTGAGTTTAAACCACCTGCTACACGCATCATATGTTGCAACGCGGGCACGCCTTCATAGCGATACAATGCCGCTTGCACTTGCTCCAACGGCATGTTGTGCCAGTTTGCTAGCCATTGCGCCAAGCCTGTTAAGTCCGTGCTATCAGCATCCACATAGCAGTACACCTCGGTGCGGTTACAGGTGGACAATAAAGCCGCCTCGCGCACACCTGGTTGCTGCCGTAAATCTTGTAGCGCTGCGGCAACTTCACTCTCAGCAAAACTAAGCTGCTCACGCAACTCCACTTCAGCAGTGGTATGATTAACGCCTGTTGCCAATAATTTCATCGTAATCGGTTTACCCTCTAGCCTCCGCTAGTTTAATTGCGCCGGAACCATGCCGGCTAAACAAGGCACTCGTCAATAAATACAGCCTGTGCCATTATGTGCCCTCTTACGCCTAGCCACGGATTGACTTAATGCACAAACACCTGCTATTTCTCATTCCTCTTGCCGCATTTCTCACTAGCTGCGCCACTCATCAGCCTGCTCCTGCCACAAAAACAGAGGCTCCTGCCGCGCCGCTACAATATGAAAGCCGAGCTTTGGCAGATTTACTAGTGGCTGAAGTGGCCTTACAACGCGACCAGTACAACTTAGCGCTAGATTACTATGAGCACCATGCGGCACGCAGCGTTAGCCCTGCTATTAGCGAGCAAACCGCCCTTTTAGCGTTGCACGCACAAGATGCCAACAAAGCACTGCAACAAGCACAAAAATGGTTGCAGCAAGCGCCGAATAATAGCACAGCCCACGAAGTGGCTGCGTTGTCACTTATCTTGCTAGAGCGTCCCAATGAAGCGGCTAAGCATGTTTCCCAACTCTTGCAACAAGATGAAAAACACGGGCTCAATAGCCTCATTGCACACAGCCAAGGCTTAAACGAGAAAGGTAGCATACTACTACTTTCAAGCCTTTCACAGTTAGCCGAAGAGTACCCTAAGCAAAGCGCCCTATGGTACGCAAGAGCGATGTACCTGCAACAACAAGGCAACCCTAAGGCGGCTTTAACAGCCCTCAACAAAGCCCTGCGTATTACCCCAGAGCACTATGAAGCCAACATGCTAAAAGGCCAGCTGTTATTTGAAACAGGGCGGCGCCAAGCCAGCTATCGCCACATGCAAGCGCTCATTAAAAACTCGCCCAAGCCATTACGCGCCCGTGCTTTATACACACGTTTATTGCTAACCGCCAACGAGAATAAAAAAGCCATCCAAGCCTTAGATGCTTTCACCGAAGCACACCCAGATGAACAAGACTTACGCTTCTCTATGGTTTTATTTGCGCTTGACCGTGGTGCGATGGAAGCAGCCATCCATGCTTTACGCTCTTTGTTGGCAGAAGACTATCGCCAGCGCGATATGCACCTTTATTTAGCCTTGGCCTATGAGCAAGTTGGAGACAATAACGCTGCTTTAGCGCATTACAATGCGGTGGCAGACGCAGAAGCTGATTTACAAACCCACTTTCAGCGTGCGCGATTATACCACTTGCAAAAAAATTACGAGCAAAGCCAAAAAATTCTGCGCGAATTACATCAAACATTTCCCGAGCAAGCTATTACCCTCTATATCGCTGAAGCTGAATTATGGGCAGAGGAGCAACCTCGCCATGCTCGTGAACTCATCGACACTGCGCTGCGCCAACATCCTCGCAGCGACGAGCTACTTTATTACAGCGCCATGCTGGCTGAACAAGACAACGACATTGCCACCACAGAGGCTAGGCTCAAACAAATTTTGGCCTTCGACCCACACCACGCCAACGCCCTGAATGCTCTAGGCTATGTACTCACCAACCACACTCGCCGCTATGCCGAGGCTAATGGCTACATTACCCAAGCCTTAGCACAAGAGCCTGACAATGCAGCCTTTTTAGATTCTAAAGGCTGGGTACTGTTCCACTTAGGCGACCTTAAGAATGCTTTGTATTATTTACAACGCGCCTATGAGGAATTGCCCGAAGATGAAGTGGCGGAGCATTTAATTGCAACCTTAACGGCACTCGGGCATCACAAAGAAGCAAAGGCTATTAAAAAACAACACCCTGAATTGGCGCAGTAAGAGAAAGGATAGATTATGCGATCACATTTTTTCGTATGGCTTGCGGGCCTTTTATTGTTGGCGGGTTGCCAAACAGCACCCACACCCACTTCTACACCTGGCAAAAATAGCGCCGCCCTTACCCAATGGGAGGCCAGTGGCCGCTTTGCATACAAAAGTGTTAATGATGGCGGCAATGCTTCTATCCATTGGCGGCAAAACCACGACCATGGCCACCTTCAGTTATCTGGCCCCATGGGGTTTGGCAGTGCCGAGCTAGAATGGCATCCTGCTTTTGCCACCCTCACCACCAACAAAGGCACCTTCACAGCCCCGAATGCTGAAACCCTCGCCGCTGAACTTACAGGCATCATGCTCCCCGTAGATGCGCTGATGTATTGGCTGCGTGGCTTACCTTGGCCCCATGCAGGCGCCCATGTGGTGCGCCACGGCCAACAATTAAGCACTTTAAAACAACTCGGCTGGCACATTGAGTACGACCGTTGGCAGCAAGTAGATGGCTACTGGTTACCGCACCGCCTCAAAGCGAAACACAACAAAGACTCCTTCACCGTGGTGGTGCAACAGTGGATGTTGGCGCTATGAGCACCCTAACGCTGCCCTCGCCGGCCAAGATAAACCTGTTTTTGCACATCACCGGCCAACGGGAAGATGGCTATCATTTGCTGCAAACGCTTTTCACCTTTCTCGACTACTGCGATACGCTGACTTTCACCCTAGCCGCTGAAATTGAACTTGAAGCGCCCAAACATTTAGGCGCTATTGAAGACAACCTTATTTACCGTGCGGCGCACTTATTGCGTGAA
This sequence comes from Alcanivoracaceae bacterium, assembly GCA_035301485.1. Classification (GTDB taxonomy): domain Bacteria; phylum Pseudomonadota; class Gammaproteobacteria; order Pseudomonadales; family Alcanivoracaceae; genus CALEAR01. The sequence goes on along the minus strand of DATGUF010000013.1, from coordinate 51,103 downwards.
CATACAGGTTATAACGGAGGCGCCTATATTACGGTAAGCAAACGCATTCCTGCAGGCGCCGGCCTCGGCGGCGGCTCAAGCAACGCTGCCACCACACTTATCGGGCTTAACCACCTTTGGGGCACCGGCCTCTCTCAAGAAGAACTGAAGCAGCTTGCAGTGCAACTAGGTGCCGATGTTCCGGTTTTCATTCATGGTGAAACCGCCTTTGCCGAAGGCATTGGCGAGCAACTGCACAGCACTCACATTGAAGAAAAAAGCTATATTGTTGTCACACCTGCTGTTTTTGTGAGCACTCAAACCATTTTTCAGCACAAAGGGTTGACAAGAAACTCTCCACTCATTAAATTAGCGCCACTCTTTGAGGGGGAGCAGCAACCCACCCTAAGAAACGATTGCGAAGCAGTGGTAACCAGTATTTACCCTGAAGTGAAAGCAGCGTTAGATTTTCTCAAAGAGCATGTTGGCGTCAGCCATATGAGCGGTACAGGATCAGCAGTATTTGCACCGGTTGCCTCTTTAGAAAAAGGTGCTAGAATACTCACCCAGTTGCCGCAAGGCTGGACAAGTTTCGTCGCACGTAGCTGTAATACATCGCCACTAATAACAGCGATGCAACAACTGCGGTAGCGGCAAGAGTTAGAGTTGGGGTATAGCCAAGTTGGTAAGGCAGCGGGTTTTGATCCCGTCATTCCCAGGTTCGAGTCCTGGTACCCCAGCCATCTTTTCTTAGAGTTTCTACTCCACTTATCAACTCCATATCCCTCAGGGGGCGCTCGTGTCCAAACTCGTTGTCTTTACCGGTAATGCCAACCCGGAACTGGCTCAAGCCATGGTACGCCAGCTTAACATTCCAATCGGTGCTGCAGATATCGGCACTTTTAAGGATGGCGAAGTTTCCGTAGAAATTCATGAAAACGTTCGAGGCAAAGACGTTTTTATCGTTCAATCCACCTGCAACCCCACTAACGACAACCTCATGGAACTGCTTGTTATGGCAGATGCCATTCGTCGTTCCTCTGCTAGCCGTATTACAGCCGTTATCCCCTACTTTGGTTATGCCCGCCAAGACCGCCGTGTGCGTTCTGCCCGTGTGCCTATTACCGCAAAAGTAGTGGCCGGCATGATTACCGCGCTAGGCATTGACCGTGTGGTAACCGTTGACCTTCACGCTGATCAAATTCAGGGCTTTTTTGATATTCCTGTAGATAACGTTTACGCCACCCCTTTATTTGTGGCCGACATTGAGCGCCAAGGTTACGAAAACCCTATGGTGGTTTCCCCAGACGTTGGGGGTGTAGTACGAGCAAGAGCTTTAGCTAAACAGCTTAATGAAACTGAATTAGCCATCATCGATAAGCGCCGCCCCAAGGCGAATGAATCCCAAGTAATGCATATTATCGGTGAAGTAAAAGACAGAATTTGTATTTTAGTAGACGACATGGTGGATACCGCTGGTACGCTTTGCCAAGCGGCTGATGCGCTAAAAGAGCGCGGCGCCACACGTGTTGTTGCTTACTGTACGCACCCTGTTCTCTCCGCGAATGCCATTGAGAACATCTGCTCTTCTTCTTTAGACGAAATGGTGGTTACAGATACCATTCCTATTTCTGAAGCAGCGCTGAAGTGCAGCCGCATTCGTTCGCTTTCACTAGCGCCAATGCTAGCTGAAACCATTCGCCGTGTGAGCAACGAAGAATCCTTGTCTGCGATGTTTGACCGCCTCGAGTTGGTCTAACTATTCGCAACTTGAGTAAACCAGTGTTTTTTAACACTGGTTTTTTGTTATGAAGCACTAGATAATAGTGCCCCATTTTATTAACCGCTAAGTGTTTTCTGGTCGCATGAAAGCCCTTAGCCATAAAGGAGTATAACTCATGAGTGATGAGTTAAGATTAGAAGCCCAAGCCCGTACAGATGTAGGGAAAGGTGCGAGCCGCCGCCTACGTCGTGAGCAGGCGCGTGTACCAGGTATCGTTTATGGTGCTGGTAAAGACCCTCAGCAAATTAGCGTTGAGTTCCGCCACCTCATCAAGTGCCTAGAAGACGATTTGTTTTACAGCCAAATCGTTTCTTTAGTAATTGATGGCAAAAAAGTACCTGTTATTCTACGTGACATGCAGCGCCACCCTTCCCGCGGTGAGCCTACACACGTTGACTTCATGCGTATTGACGAATCACAAGAACTTACTGTTGTGATCCCCATTAACTTCTTGAACGAAGAAAAGTGTGTGGGTGTACGCATTAACAATGGTGTGCTTGTACGTAACCTTTCCGACGTGGAAATCACCTGTTTACCACAGAACATTCCTGAGGCACTAGAACTCGACATCGCAGAGCTAGACCTTGGCGAAATGCTACACCTTTCTGACATTCCTCTACCTGAAGGCGTACAAATCAGCGTACTTATGTACGGTGACGAAGATGCTGACCAAGCCGTTGTTTCTGTGAACGAGCCACAAGCAGAAGAGCCTGAAGAGGATGCAGTGGCTGAAGATTCTGAAGACGCAGCAGAAGATGCTGAAGATCAGGACGGTGAAGAGGAATAAGGCACTCGCATCGTGACGAAGCACATTGAACTTATCGTTGGCCTGGCAAACCCAGGCCAACAATACGAACAAACCCGTCACAATGCTGGCGCTTGGTATCTCAACGCCTTGGCTCGTAGCCAGGGCGTTACCCTTTCTGAAGAACGTAAATTCTTTGGTTATACCGGCCAGTTTAACCATGCCGGCAGAACCATCCGTTTACTTATTCCCACCACTTTCATGAACCGTAGCGGCCAGGCCACAGCGGCACTCGCTAATTTTTATCGTATTGCCCCTGAACAAATTTTAGTGGCACACGATGAGCTTGATTTGCCACCTGGCGTAACACGCTTAAAGGTTGGCGGCGGGCACGGCGGGCACAACGGTTTACGGGATATGATTAGCCAACATGGCAATCAAAAAAACTTTGCGCGCCTGCGCGTGGGCATTGGCCACCCGGGCAGCTCAGACCTAGTCACCCCTCATGTACTAGGCAAACCCAGTGCGCACGATAGAGAGCTCATCGAACGCTCCATCGACGAAGCACTGCGATACACCAATGACATATTAGATGGCAACCTCAACCGTGCCATGACGGAACTAAACAGCTTCCGCGCATAATTTCTACTTTATTTAACTTCCACGGGAGACGAGGCATGGGCTTCAAATGCGGTATTGTTGGTTTACCCAACGTGGGTAAGTCCACCTTATTTAATGCATTAACAAAGGCAGGGATCGAAGCAGCAAACTTCCCTTTCTGCACCATTGAACCAAACACAGGCATTGTGCCTGTACCAGACCCTCGCCTTGGTCCACTAGAAGAAATTGTGAAGCCAGAGCGCACTTTGCCTGCCACTATGGAATTTGTGGACATTGCGGGCCTTGTGGAAGGTGCTTCTAAAGGTGAAGGCTTAGGCAACCAGTTCCTCGCTAACATTCGCGAAACAGATGCCATTGCCCACGTGGTGCGCTGCTTTGAGAACGACAACATTGTTCACGTTTCTGGCCGCATTTCGCCCTTAGATGATGTTGAAGTGATCAACACCGAACTGGCTTTAGCAGATTTAGACTCCGTTGAACGTGCCCACCAACGCGCCGAGCGTGCAGCAAAAGGGCAAGACAAAGAAGCTGCTGCGCTAGTTAAAGTGTTTGAAAAACTACTCCCTGTGCTAGGCGAAGGCTTACCTGCGCGCACTGTTGAACTTAGCGACGATGAGCGTAAGCTTATTCGCTCTTACAACCTTCTTACACTGAAGCCCACCATGTATGTGGCCAACGTGTCGGAAGATGGTTTTGATGATAACCCTATGCTAGATGAGCTCACCGCCTATGCGGAAAAAGAAGGGGCTGAAATTATCGCCATTTGCGCTCAAATTGAATCTGAAATTGCTGAACTCGATGAGGAAGAAAAAGCTGATTTCATCGCCGATATGGGCATGGAAGAGCCTGGCTTAAACCGCGTTATTCGCACCGGCTACACCTTGTTGGGTTTGCAAACGTACTTCACCGCTGGCGTGAAAGAAGTGCGCGCTTGGACTGTCCCTGTGGGTGCCACGGCGCCACAAGCCGCGGGGGTTATCCATACAGACTTCGAAAAAGGCTTTATTCGCGCCGAAGTAACGTCTTACGACGACTTCATTACCTATAAAGGCGAACAAGGTGCTAAAGACGCCGGTAAATGGCGCTTAGAAGGTAAAGATTACGTGGTGCAGGATGGTGACGTTATTCACTTCCGCTTTAACGTATAAACCATAAAAACGACGGGCTTAGTACACACACTAAGCCCGTTTTTTTATGCTGGATTATCAATATCAATAAATTGATGCTCCACACCAAACTCTTCAGCTAACCATTCCCCTAGTGCTTGCACACCGTAACGCTCCGTAGCGTGATGCCCTGCTGCCAAATAATGAATTCCTGTTTCTCTTGCCACATGAGCTGTAGGCTCTGATATTTCGCCACTCAAATAAACATCCACGCCTGCTTCTTGTGCTTGCTCAATAAAACCTTGCGCCGCACCAGAGCACCACGCAATAGTTTCAACCATATCTTCCGCTTCACCCACGTGTAGCACTTCACGGCCTAGCCTTTCCTCAGCGAGCATAGCAAAATCCATGGCGCGCATAGGCTCTGGTAATTTCCCCAACCACCCTAATTGTGGGCTCATATCGCCAAAGCGGCCTGTGGGAATAATATCTAAACGTTGGGCTAACTGGGCGTTATTACCCACTATATCGTGCCCATCCAATGGCAAATGGTAAGCCACTAAATTTAAATCATGCTTTAGCAAGGTGTGTAAACGCTGTTTCTTCATACCCGTTACACATGGGTTTTCACCGCGCCAAAAGTAGCCATGGTGCACCAACACCATATCGCCGTCGGCCACAATCGCGGCATCTAGCAAGGCTTGGCACGCTGTCACGCCTGTAATCACACGCTTTACTTGCTCACGGCCCTCTACTTGTAAACCGTTAGGGCAATAATCTTTGTACTGCTCCACCTGCAAATAGCGGTTCATGGCAGCTACTAGTGTGTCTCTTTTTTGCATAGGTACTCCCCTATTGATTTTTTCTGTGACGGCGCCTTTACTGTAAAGCCAAGAACAAGCCACCTCTGCTACACTACGTTATTCAATGCACTATGGGTTGTTTGGTATGAAGGCTGTTACAAAACACATTGCCTCCTGGCTATTTCCAATTTTTGCGGGCCTCGCGGCTGGCTTAGCCGTATTATTGTGGTTAAAACCTGCCGTAGATGAAAGCACCTTAAGGCATTCTTATGCAGAAGTCGTGCAGCGCACAGCCCCCTCGGTTGTTAACATTTATACCACTCAAATTCCGCCCACTAGCAGCCCCAACAAAGGCCAGCAATACATGGAAGAAATGCTGCAAGAGCCAAGCCGCGAACGCATCCTCGGCAGTTTAGGCTCAGGCGTAATCGTTTCTCCTGACGGCTACATTTTAACGAGCCACCACGTTATTCGTGATGCCGAAGAAATTTTAGTGGCTTTGCCCGATGGCCGCGAAACACAAGCCAAAATTGTAGGCGTGGACCCAGAAACCGACCTCGCCTTATTGCGCATCGGTTTATCCCAACTGCCTTACCTTAGCCTTGGCCACAACGAACCGATCTCCGTGGGCGACGTAGTGCTCGCTATCGGCAACCCTCTTGGCCTTGGGCAAACCGTATCCATGGGCATTGCTAGCGCCACAGGGCGCAACCAAGTGGGCATCACCACATTCGAAAACTTCATCCAAACCGATGCTGCTATTAACCGCGGCAACTCGGGCGGTGCTTTAGTGGATAGCCGCGGGAATTTAATTGGTATTAATACCGCCATTCTTTCACATAGCGGAGGTTGGGAAGGCATTGGCTTTTCCACCCCCGCCACCACTGCCAACCAAATAATGGCAGACCTCATTGACTATGGCCGGGTTATCCGTGGCTGGCTTGGCGTAACGGTTGAAAATTTAACACCCTCCACCGCCAAATCACTTGGCTTAGCAGAGCTCACCGGTGGCTTAGTGCGCCGTGTTGAACTGGGCAGCCCCGCCCACGCCGGCGACCTTCGTTCTGGCGATATTTTAATAGGCATCAATGGCAAAAAAGTAAAAGACGGCTTTGAGGCCATGAACATTATTACGCAAACACGGCCACACACCACACTTACTTTAACCGTGCTGCGCCAGCACAAAGAAGTAACACTACAAGTGACTATTGGCCTGCGCCCACCCGCACAATAACCCCTTCCCCATTTTAGGAGCCCCTATGCCTTGGGTTTATTTAATGATTGCCGGCGTGCTAGAGATTGTTTGGGCTTTTGCCATGAAACAATCTGATGGGTTCACGCGGCTAGTGCCCTCTATTATTACCATTGGCACCATGGTAGCGAGCTTTTGGTTACTAGCCTTAGCCATGCGTACCATTCCACTGGGCACAGCGTACATGATTTGGACCGGCATTGGCGCAGTGGGGGCTTTTGCCGTAGGCATTTGGTGGCTAGCCGAGCCAGTAAACGCTTTACGTTTACTGGCGGCTTTCTTAATTGTGGCGGGGCTTGCGCTAATGAAGTTTGCTAGCGCCTAAGGGGTTATAAACCGAGCGTTTGCAAACCTGCGAGTAAGGCATCCGTTTGTTCACTGGTGCCCACTGTGATGCGTAAATACTGTGCTATTTTCGCTGGCTTAGCAAAATGGCGCACGATGATCCCTTGTTCACGTAAACCGCTCGCTAACGCTGCCCCCTCGTGTTGGGGATGGGTAGCGAAAACGAAGTTAGCGGCTGAGGGCAGCACGTTAAAACCTAGCCCAGTAAGTGCTGTGGTTAAACGCTCTCGCTCTTGCATCACAGCGGTGCGCGCCACCTGAAAATAAGCCTCATCTTCAAAAGCCGCTTGCGCACCTGCTTGTGCCAAACGATCTAATGGATAAGAGTTAAAGCTATCTTTCACGCGCACCAAGGCATCAATTAAATGTTTTTGCCCCAATGCAAAGCCCACTCGCAGGCCTGCCAGCGAGCGCGATTTAGACAACGTTTGAATCACCAAGAGGTTCTCGTATTGCGGCACCAAAGTAGCTGCAGATTCACCGCCAAAATCAATATAAGCTTCATCCACAATTACTACAGAGGCAGTGTTTTCTTGTAGTAAAGCTTCAATGTCTGCCAGTGGTATTAACTGGCCCGTGGGGGCATTGGGGTTCGGGAAAATAATGCCGCCGTTGGGTACACGGTAATCCTGCAAATCGATGTTGAGCTGTTCGTTTAAAGGAATAGGCTGCGGCGTTACTTCAAACAAGCCACAATAAACTGGGTAAAAACTGTAGCTGATATCGGGGTAAAGCAACGGCTTATCTTGGCGGAAAAACGCTTGATAAGCGTGCGCTAATACTTCATCGGAACCGTTTCCTACAAACACTTCATCTAGCGACAAACCATGGTAAGCAGCCAAGGTTTGGCGTAGTGCTGTGCTTTCTGGGTCGGGATATAGTTGCAACCCGCTTTCCGCTGCTGCGGCAATCGCTTGCAGCACAGCTGGCGATGGTGGCATTGGGTTTTCATTGGTATTCAATTTAACTAAGCGATCCATTTTCGGCTGCTCGCCCGGTACATAGGGCTCCAACGTATGTACCAATGGACTCCACAACTGGCTCATAACCACCTCGATTTAGATACAAGGGAGGCACGGACGGCCTCCCGTTAGATAGGATTATTTATTTTTGGGTATTCTGTATTCTGCGCTAAGAGCATGGGCTGTTAACCCTTCACCGCGCGCTAATGGGCTAGCAATGGCACCCAAATAAGCGGCTCCTTCCGGCCCACAACCAATTATAGAGCTGCGTTTTTGAAAATCATAAACGCCTAAAGGAGATGAAAAGCGGGCGGTGCCTGAGGTGGGCAATACATGGTTAGGCCCTGCGCAGTAATCGCCAAGGGCTTCTGCAGTATAGCGGCCCAAGAAAATAGCCCCCGCATGGCGCACCCGTGGCAATAATTCTTCTGCGTTTTCCACAGACAACTCTAAGTGCTCAGGTGCCACATGGTTCACCACTGCCAGCGCTGTATCCGTGCTATCCACTTTAATGAGAGCACCACGGCCCGCCATGGAAGTGCGCACTATGTCTTCACGCTCTAGCGTTTGCACGAGCTTCGCCATACTGGCAGCCACCTGCTCGATAAACTCGGCATCTGGGCAAACAAAAATAGCCTGTGCCTCTTCATCGTGCTCTGCTTGGGAGAACAAATCCATGGCTATCCAGTCAGGGTTGGTGCCGCCATCGCAAACAACTAAAATTTCTGACGGCCCGGCGATCATATCGATGCCCACGCGGCCAAATACTTGGCGCTTGGCTTCGGCCACGTAAATGTTTCCCGGCCCCACTACTTTATCCACTGCGGGGACGGTTTCTGTGCCCCACGCTAACGCCGCTACGGCTTGTGCCCCACCCACAGTAATAACACGGCTAACGCCTGCCACGGCTGCTGCAGCAAGCACCATGTTGTTTATCTCGCCATTGGGGGCGGGCGACACCATGACAATTTCTTCCACCCCTGCCACTTGCGCAGGAATAGCGTTCATTAATACTGAGCTTGGGTAAGCAGCTTTACCACCTGGCACATACAAACCTGCGCGGTCTAACGGCGTAACTTGTTGGCCTAGCAGGTTGTTGTGTTCGTCGTGATATTGCCAAGATGGCTGCAATTGGCGCTCATGATAAGAGCGAATACGTTTGGCGGCAGCTTGTAATGCTTCGCGCTCAGCAGCTGAGATGGCTGCTAATGCTGCTTGCATCTGCTCTTCACCCACCACCAGTTCGGCGGCCGTCTTCACACTGCGCTGATCGAAACGATTAGTGTATTCCACTAAGGCTTCATCACCCCGTTGGCGAATATCACGAATAATGCTAGCCACACGATCGGCCACTTCCACATCGCGTTCTTCACTCCATGCGGTGAGTGCATCTAGGCGTTGCCAGAAATCATCTGTTTGGCTATCTAAACGTGTTACATCAAACACTGTCATGTTATGCCTCTTCTCGCTCAGCCACGGCTTTAGCTAAGAGATCGATAATGCCCTGTATTTCTTCGTGGCGTGTTTTCAAACTAGCGCGGTTTACAATCAGGCGGCTAGAAATATGGGCGATTAACTCAGTGGGCTCTAAGCCATTCGCACGCAAGGTATTACCTGTATCTACCACGTCTACGATGCGGTCTGCTAGCCCTACAATAGGCGCTAGCTCCATGGCACCGTATAACTTAATAACGTCGGCTTGCTGCCCCTTAGATGCGTAGTAATGGCGGGTAATATCCACAAACTTGGTGGCCACGCGGATTCTTCCGGTGATCTCTTCAGCACCCTGTGGCGCTGCTACCATCAGCTTACAGCGTGCAATATTTAAATCTAAGGGTTCATAAATACCTGCCGCACCATGCTCCATCAGCACGTCTTTACCGGCCACGCCTAAATCGGCTGCACCATATTGCACATAGGGCGGCACATCCGTGGCGCGAATGATGATGATTTTTACGTCGTCGCGCGTGGTATCAAAAATTAACTTACGCGACTTCTCTGGATCTTCTAATAAGCTAATGCCCGCTGCTTGCAGCAAAGGCAATGTTTCTTTCAGGATGCGCCCTTTGGAGAGAGCGATCGTCAACGGCTTTTCATTGGCCATGACAGTCCTCGGTGTTGTGGTATAAAAATGGAGTCTGCTCAGCTTGATACGCGCTGTATCTTGGCACCGAGCGTACGAAGCTTCTCTTCAATGTCTTCATAGCCTCTATCGATATGATAGATGCGGTCTACCAGTGTATCGCCTTCTGCGGCCAGCGCTGCAATAACAAGCGAAGCTGAGGCGCGCAAATCAGTGGCCATAACCGGGGCGGCTTTTAGCTTTTCCACACCATGAATAATAGCGGTATTACCTTCTATTTGAATGTTTGCCCCCATGCGCATGAGTTCTTGCATGTGCATAAAGCGGTTTTCAAAAATAGTTTCCACAATGGTGCCTGTGCCTTCCGCCAAGGTGTTCATGGCGCTAAACTGCGCTTGCATATCTGTAGGCATGCCAGGGTGTGGTGCAGTGCGCAAGGACACGGCTTTCGGGCGACGCCCTTCCATATCTAGTGCTATCCAGTCTTCGCCAACGGTGATTACTGCGCCAGCTTCACGCAACTTTTGCAAGGTGGAATCTAGCAGCTCTGGCACGGTATTGGTAACTTTAACACGCCCACCGGTAATCGCAGCTGCAATTAAATAGGTGCCCGTTTCTATGCGATCAGCAATCACATCGTGATGGCAGCCATGCAAGCGTTCAACACCTTCAATGGTAATGGTGTCTGTGCCGGCACCGGTGATTTTAGCGCCCATTTTGATTAAACAATTCGCTAAATCTTCAATTTCTGGTTCGCGCGCGGCGTTTTCTAACACCGTGGTGCCTTCCGCCAAAGTAGCGGCCATGAGTAAGTTCTCAGTACCCGTTACCGTCACCACATCAAAAACGATATGTGCGCCTTTAAGGCGGCCATCCACGCTAGCGTGCACATAGCCGTTTTTCACTTCGATGTTAGCGCCCATGGCTTCTAAACCGCGCAGGTGTAAATCCACAGGACGGCTACCAATAGCACAGCCACCTGGCAAGGACACTATGGCTTGGCCAAAGCGAGCCACCAAGGGCCCTAGCACCAAGATAGAAGCGCGCATGGTGCGCACTAGCTCATAGGGTGCTTCGTAGTCGGTAATGGTGGAGGCGTCAATTTCCACATTCATGCGGTCATCCACCACCACGCTCACGCCCATGCGGCCCACCAGCTCTAACAACGTCGTCACATCTTGCAAATGTGGCAAGTTGCCAAGTGTCACGGGTTCGCTAGCTAATAAAGTAGCTGCGATAATAGGCAATGACGAGTTTTTAGAGCCTGAAATACGTATTTCACCGTCTAAGCGCTGGCCGCCGGTTATGAGTAACTTATCCATATATGAACCTTAGTTTTACAGAAGCCAAACGCTTAGGAGTTTTGCTGTTGAAGTTCAGCCCACTGTTCTGGGGTGTAAGTGGCCATTTCCACAGCATGAATGCTGCCATTACCTATGGCTTCGTTTAAGCACGCATAAACCAATTGTTGTTTACGCACTGTGGTAAGGCCTTCAAATGCTGACGATACAACTCTTACTTGGAACTTACCGCCTTCGCCTTGCACGGCTACTTCCGCATCGTCAAAACCTGCTTCCACTAATACTTGTACTTGTTCCGCATTCACGCTGCTGCCCTCACTGTATTGATGTATTCAAACCCGCAGTATGATACGGGTTTTTAGAATAAAGTGCAGAAGCTTTCGTTACTGCCCTGCCTTCACACCTTCCACATCCACATCAACGGACCAGTTGCTGATCACTTTATCGATGTCATTACCATGCTCTTCCATGTCTTGCGCAAATTGATCGCGGAATACACGGCCAAGGTTTAAGTTGTTAACGATAACGTTATCCACTTTCCATTCGCCATCGGTATTCGTGAGTGTGTAAGCAATGGGCAACGATTTCCCTTCACTGGTGAAAAACTCCATTTGCACGCGCGCACGATTACCGCGCACATCGCCTTCACCTAATGGGTGCACTTTATAGTTTTGGCCTTCGTACATGGTTACGCCTGTTGCATAGGTATTAATTAAACCTTGGCGGAAAGTTTCTAAAAAATTATTCCGCTGCTCGCGCGTAGCTGCGTTGAAATAGGGGCCCATCACGGAACGTGTGATACGGCGAAAATCCACTAAATCACTGAGCTCTTCATCGATAACGGTTTGCGCATATTTTTCATCTTTTTCCAATTGCTCACGCTCTGCATCGATACGTTCAGTGAGTTTTTGCACCGCCACGCGAATTACTTCATCTGGCTGCTGTGCGGCAAACACAGAACTAGCCAAAGAGAAAAACAACACAAAAGCTAGCTGCCATGCGGTACGCAAAGATAATGTCTTCATTATTATGTTCCTTTTTAAATACCCTAATGAACGGTTTACTTATTATACGCACCGCTAAATTTTTAGCAGTGCCTATATCGCCCATAGACAACAAAATTGTGAAATGTCTCCGTGGTGCTTTCTCGCACTCATGTTGCTACTCAAACCGTGTTATATTCACCCTCCTGCACGTGTATACTAGAGCCACACTGGATGAGGGCATTATGACGCAATCTTTTCTCGCTGCTGGCCGCCGCGTACTAGAAATCGAAGCGGCAGCTATTACTAAACAAATTGGTTCTATTAATTCGCAGTTTGAAAACGCCTGCGAGCGCATACTTGCCTGCCAGGGCCGTGTTATTGTTACCGGCATGGGGAAATCGGGCCATGTGGCAGCTAAAATAGCCGCCACCTTTGCTAGCACTGGGACGCCTTCTTTTTTTGTGCACCCCGCTGAAGCCTCCCATGGCGACCTTGGCATGATTACACCGATAGACGTGGTACTGGCTCTTTCCAACTCGGGAGAAACCAGTGAAGTCATCACTATTTTACCGGTATTGAAACGCCGCAACATTCCGCTAATTAGTATTACCGGCCGCCCTGAATCCACTTTGGCAACCCAATCCGATGTGCACATTCCTGTGATTGTTGATGAAGAAGCGTGCCCACTCAACTTAGCTCCCACTTCTAGCACTACTGCTGCGCTAGCCATGGGCGATGCATTGGCTATTGCACTATTAGAAGCTCGCGGTTTTTCAGCAGAGGATTTTGCTTTATCGCACCCTGGCGGCAGCCTAGGGCGGCGCTTACTGCTACGCGTAGAAGACATCATGCATAAAGATGATGATCTACCCTCTGTGTCCATCACCACTTCGCTACGTGACGCTATCTTAAACATCAGCCAAAAGGGGCTAGGCATGACGGCCGTGCTAAACCATGACAACACCTTGGCAGGTGTTTTCACGGATGGTGATCTGCGCCGTTTATTCGACCAAGAAAATATTGATTATAAAAGCCAAAACATTGCTGATGTCATGACCAAAAATCCAGTGGTGGCACGCCCTAACATGTTAGCAGCTGAAGCTGTTAGTCTTATGGAAACAAAGAAAATTAACGGCCTCATTGTTGTGAATGACAATAATGAGGCGGTGGGCGCACTAAACATGCACGATTTACTCAAAGCTGGAGTGGTTTAACCCATGATCTATCGCATCGATGAAAAAGATTTACGTGAGCGCGCACAAGCGTTACGCCTAATGGCCTTTGATGTGGATGGCGTCATGACCGATGGCCGCCTTATTTATAATGCCGATGGCGAAGTACTTAAAATTTTTCATGCGCTCGATGGCCATGGCCTAAAGGCACTGCGCCAAGATGGCGTTAAGCTCGCCATTATTACTGGCCGTAATTCTCCCATGGTAGAAAAACGTGCGGCAGATTTAGGTTTCGACAAAGTCATCCAAGGGCGCTTAGACAAAAAAGTAGCACTAGCCTCCATTGCGGAAGAGTTTGGATACAACGCCGATCAAGTGGGCTACGCGGGCGATGATGCCCCCGACGCTCCCGCACTTGCTTGGTCGAGCCTCGCTTTTTCCGTGCCGAATGGCCACGTGCAAGCCACCAATGCCGCACACATTATTACTCAGCGTGCTGGAGGCCATGGTGCCGTACGCGACATCTGCGATATTCTTCTCGCCGCCCGACATGATGAGCGCCTGCCATGAGTAAAGGCGGTTTCTTTAGTGCACTCGGCATTTTATTATCTGTTGTAGCTATCGCCGTTCTTAATGAATGGGATGGACGTTTGCCTGGTGAAAGTGAAGAAGCCAAAAAAACACCCTTAATTATTGCTGAAGGTGTGTACGCGCAAATTTTTGACGAAACTGGCGCCTTGGAATACGTCATTAACACCAAAGAGTTAGTTGAGAACGACTACGATTTCACTACTACTCTGACGCAACCAACGCTCGATCTCTATGATGGTGAAATGACTTGGCATATTGAGAGCGAAAACGCTTTACTCAACAATCAGAAAAAAGAGCTACAACTTTCAGGTAAGGTGCTAGCGCAACAGCAGCAAGCACAGCGCATGCGCCTCGAAACTGAACACCTCACCTACTTTTCAAAAACAGAGAAAATGCATTCAGACACGCCGGTTCGCATACAACAAGGCACTAGCACTACTACAGCAGGCGGCATGAGCGCTGACGCTAAAACAGGCATTTTAGATTTACACAAACCGGTGGAGAGCCGCTATGTTTCGGAATAAATGGCCGCACATTTTAATGGCTACATTACCCTTGTTGTTGCTCGCCAACGTGGCGACGGCTAATCCTGAAGCAGATACCATTATTACCGCTGACAGCGCACGCTTTTATCAGCACGAAGGTTGGGGCATTTACGAAGGCAATGCCGAATTAGAGCAAGGCAACCGTAAAATGACAGCGCGTACTATCAAGCTCTTCATTAACCAAAATGGCGACCTCACACGCGTGGAAGCGGAAGGCAACCCCGTTACCTTACAAGACGGCAACGATACCCATGCACGCGCCCAAAAGTTGGTTTATCAAGTTGCCAAAGACACCATCACGTTAACCAAAAACGCTTACATTAATAATGCGGGCCGCACGTTCGAGGGGGCCAGAGTGGTATATCATCTTGGCAGCCAAAACGTAGAGGCAAGCAGCCAACAGCCTGGCGAACGCGTACGCTTAGTTATTCCTGGCGAAAAGGCAAAACCATGACAAAACAATTAAAAGCCCACCATTTAGCAAAAAGTTATAAAAGCCGCCGTATTATTGAAGATGTGTCCTTGGCGGTAAGCCCAGGCCAGGTGGTAGGTTTACTCGGCCCTAATGGCGCAGGTAAAACCACCTGCTTTTATATGATTGTCGGCCTTGTGCAGCCAGACGGCGGCTACGTAACCATTGGTGACGAAGATATTACCGCTCTACCCATGCATGGCCGTGCTAAGCGTGGCATTGGTTATTTACCCCAAGAAGCCAGTATTTTTCGCCGTCTTTCTGTGGCCGATAACATCATGGCTATTTTGCAAACACGCAAAGACCTCTCTAAGCAACAGCGCGAAGAAGAACGCGACAAACTGCTTGAAGAATTCAGCATTACCCACATTCGCGACAGCCTCGGCATGAGCTTATCGGGTGGTGAGCGACGCCGTGCAGAAATTGCTCGTGGCTTAGCTACTGACCCCTCCTTCATTTTGCTTGATGAACCATTCGCCGGGGTAGACCCTATCTCGGTTAACGATATCAAGAGCGTTATTCGTCACTTAAGCGAACGCAACATTGGTGTTCTAATTACCGACCACAACGTGCGCGAGACGTTAGACATCTGCGATACTGCTTACATTGTGAGTGCCGGCCATATTATTGCCGCTGGCGATGCCGACACCATCTTATCGAACCAACAAGTGCGCGATGTTTACTTAGGCGCCGACTTCCGCTTATAAAACGCCCGGCTAATAGGCTGCATCTATTAGCCGCACGTGCATTTCTCACCTTCTTACATCTTATTTTTTTAGCTACTACCCAAGAACGTTTCTTCATGCCATGATGAGGGCACAAGGTTTGCTTGATGCCGACCTCCTCAAACCTAAGTTGAACCAGTGAGTGTCGGCCAGAAGCCTTGGCGTGTTTAGGTAGCCATTCCTAACACACTCTTAGCGCACCCAAAACCATACATAATAGATGGGGCGCTAATTCTTATAAGACTAAGAGGAGTCAGCTATGCAAATTCAGGTAGTAGGTCGCCACATCAATGTTACTGATGCACTGCGCAGTTATGTTAACGACAAGTTTGCCCGTATTGACCGCCACACTGACGACATCACCAGTGTGAAAGTTACCCTTTCCCCTGAGCCCAACTCCCATAAGGCTGAATCTGCTATTCGTGTTGCAGGTGGCGAGCTTTTTGCCTCCGCCGAAGCTCACGATATGTATGCCGCCATTGATTTACTGATAGATAAAATGGATAGGCAAGTTCGCAAACATAAGAGTAAGATCATTAGCCGTAACCAAGGCAACTAACCCAAAGGTAACAAGGCTAACAATGCGAATGCGAGATCTTTTAACCCCTGAAAACACTTTTCATCACGTGCCAGGCGTTAACAAAAAACGTTTGCTAGAAGACATCGCGGAAAGAATCACCGCTATCCATAGTGAACTCAACACAGACACGGTATTCGAATCCTTGTTAGCTCGAGAACGATTAGGCTCAACTGGCATTGGGGAAGGCATCGCCCTTCCCCACTGTCGTTTAGACGCTTGCACTCAACCCATGGCTTTACTGATTACTTTAGATGAAGCCATCGATTTTGAAGCCTCCGACAACCAGCCCGTGGACATCGCCTTTATGCTGATTGTTCCCAATACGGACCCTGAGCAGCACTTTAATACGCTCAGCTACATCGCCAACCTATTTGGCCAAAGCGAGTACCGTAAAGCGTTACGCAATGCAGCCTCTGCAAAAGAGTTATTTGAGCAAGCCGTTAATTCACGCATTGAACTAGAACTCATTTCATAGCATCAGCAGGTAGGTTTAATGAAGTTATTGATTGTAAGTGGCCGCTCAGGCTCTGGAAAAACCACAGCCTTACAAGCCTTAGAAGACCAGGGCTTTTATTGTGTCGACAACCTTCCCTTGGGGTTGCTGCCCGCTTTAGCCGAGCAACTGCTCACCGAGCTACCCAATGAACTGAAAAACGTTGCAGTGGGTATTGATGCGCGCAACGTGCGTGAGCAGCTACCTAAATTCACTGCCATTTTGGCAGAAATAGAAAACCCAGACATTCAGCACGAAACCATTTTCCTTGATGCTGATAACGAAACTTTGCTGAAGCGTTTTAGCTCCACTCGCCGCCGTCACCCGCTAAGTAATCGCAACATGTCGCTTTATGAAGCCATTGTGCATGAAGCAGAATTACTCAGTAATATCCGCGAAACGGCGGACCTCGTTATCGACACTAGCCGCTTGGCCCCCCACACCCTGCGCAACAAAGTACGCGAGCGCGTGGTGCAACGCACTGAAAACTTATCGATCCTAATTCAATCTTTTGGTTTTAAGCATGGCGTGCCCACTGATGCAGATTTAGTGTTTGATGTGCGCATGCTGCCAAACCCTTATTGGGATGCTTCCTTGCGCCCCTACAGTGGCTGCGACCAGCCGGTGATAGATTTTCTCCACGCACAAAAAGCCACCGCTGGCATTTTAAATGACATTGAGCATTTGCTGCTCAACTGGCTGCCGCGCTACGAAGAAAATGACCGCAGCTATATCACCGTGGCCATTGGCTGCACAGGTGGCCAGCATAGGTCTGTGTTTGCCGTGGAGAACATTGCCAAGCGGCTCCACCAACATAATTGGCCCGCTCAGGTGCGCCACCTCAATATGGTTAAGCATTCTGCTGAGGAATAACCCTCAGCAGAATATAAGCATTACTGCCCTGCGATGGTCATCGGCGACATTAATATGCTTCCTGTTTGAATGCCGCCTCTTTTATCCACATCGTGCCCTACTGCTTGGATGCCCAACAGCATATCAGTAAGGTTGCCCGCAATAGTGAACTCTTCAATGGGATGGCTAATCACTCCATTCTCCACCCAAAAACCAGCGGCACCACGAGAATAATCACCCGTCACAATATTTACGCCCTGCCCCATTACTTCCGTCACGAGCACACCTGTGCCCATGCGTTGGCATAACTCCGCTAAAGACGCATCACCCGCAGGCATCACTAAATTACGCACACCACCGCCGTTACCAGTTGGCTGCATACCGAGGCGACGTGCTGAATACAGGCTCAACGCATATTGAGTTAGCACTCCATCCTCAACAAAATTTTGCGCCCGCGTTGGCAAACCATCACTGTCAAACGGTGCAGAAGCCGCCCCTTGCTTAATATGTGGCTGCTCGCCCAAGGTAACCCACTCAGGCATCACGGTGGTGCCAAGACGATCGAGCAAAAAGCTCGCCTTACGGTATAGCGCGGCACCGCTAATGGCCCTTACCAAGTGACCAAGCACTCCTTTCGCTACATCGGCCGCAAACAAAACGGGCCATTGCCCCGTGGCAGGACGTTGCGCCCCCAAACGCGCCAATGTGCGGCGTGCCGCTTCGGCACCAATAGCTTCAGGCGCCATTAATTCACTTGGTACACGATGGCTATCGTAATAATAATCGCGCTGCATTTGGCCATCTTGCTCTGCCACTAATACACAAGAAAGCCCATGCCGCGAGCTATTGTAAGCCGCCACAAAGCCTTCGCTATTACCATAAGCTCGCGTACTCATGTTGACGCTTACCTGCGCACCTTCAGAGTTCACAATGCGCGCATCTTGCCGCCCCGCTTCTTCACACTGCAGTGCTATCGCGATAGCTTGCTCTGGCGTAATGGCCCATTCGTGGCATAAATCTAAATCGGGTAAGGCATTGGCATCTGCCAACTGCTCTGGGTGCGCCAAACCACTGGCTTCATCTGCCCCGGTATGCTTAGCAATGGCGAGCGCTGCAGCCACTGTTTCGCGAATGCTTTCAGGCGATGTGTCCGTGCTACTGGCTGAACCCGAACACTGGTCTAAATAAACCGTTAGCGATACGCCGCGGTCGCGATGGAATTCAAGCGTTTCCACTTCACCTAAGCGCACGCCCGCAGATAAACCAATACCTTGCCCAATATTTACCTCTGCCGCAGTCGCACCTTGGCGCTGTGCTTCTGCTAGAATACTCTCCACTTGTTGCTTAAGCTGGCCGAGCTCCGCCTGTGAGGGCGCAGCCATGGTGCCGTTAGCAGCAACGGTGTGCTTTTTATTTGTCATGTAACGCCTATTCCTATTCTTTATTTCCGACCCTTACGAAGGGCTTATTTATGAACGATGATTTTGACAACACGCAAAGCAGAAGCGCTTTTAAACGCGAAGCAACCGCCTTACAAGAACTTGGTATTAAGCTCATGGCGCTTACGCCGGAGCAATTAGCGCGCCTGCCTCTTAATGATTCGTTGCAGGCTGGCCTTGATGAAGCACGCCGCATTCGTTCTCATGAGGCGCGACGCCGGCATGCTTCTTACATTGGCCGCTTAGTGCGCGAAACAGACCACTACCACATCGAAGACGCACTGGCTGCTTTAACTGATCCGCTGCGCCAGCAACGCCTACAAAAATGGATCCAACGTGTAGAAGAAGATGCCGAGGAGCTGCCCACAGTGTTTAACGAGATCATGGACACTTACCCCCATGGTAACCGCCAACAACTGCGCCAGCTGCTACGCCACCTTATCAACGCAACGCCTGCTGCCGGAGCAGATACCAGCAAGGCCGAGCGTGATAAACACAAACACGAAAGGCGCCGCTTACACCAATACCTGCACGAGCTAGATCAGCAGGCGCCTCTTTACTAATCTCAGTTCTTGCACCGCCTAAGAGGCGGTGCCGCCCACTGTTAAGGCATCTACACGCAAGGTAGGCTGCCCTACGCCAACGGGTACCGACTGGCCATCTTTGCCACATACACCAACACCAGAATCCAACGCTAAATCGTTGCCCACCATGGAAATAGCGCGCATCACTTCAGCGCCGCTGCCCATTAACGTTGCGCCTTTTACTGGATATTGGATCTTACCGTTTTCAACCCAATAAGCTTCGCTTGTGGAAAACACAAAACGCCCAGAAGTAATATCCACTTGGCCACCGCCAAAGTTAACGGCATAGAGGCCCTTATCCAAAGACGCCAAAATTTCTTCCGGTTCAGATTCCCCGGGCAACATATAGGTATTTGTCATGCGCGGCATGGGCAAGTACGAATAAGATTCGCGCCGGCCATTGCCTGTAACAGCATTGCCACTCAAACGGGCATTGTGCTTGTCTTGCATGTACTTCACTAAACGCCCATTTTCAATCAGTGTGTTCACTGCCGTGGGGGTTCCTTCGTCATCAATGGTCAACGAGCCTCGGCGGCCTGCCATGGTGCCGTCATCAACAACAGTACACAGGGGCGACGCCACCATTTCACCCATTTGGCGCGCATATACGGAGGTGCCTTTGCGGTTGAAATCACCTTCTAAGCCGTGCCCCACGGCTTCATGCAAAAGCACACCGGGCCAACCTGCACCCAACACTACTGGGAACACACCAGCGGGCGCTTGCTGCGCATCTAAATTAACAAGTGCCAAGCGCACTGCTTCATGCACCCAAGCCTCTGCACGCCCTTCAGCTAGCAGCCAATCATAGGCAACGCGCCCGCCGCCACCTGAGCTGCCGCTTTCACGGCGGCCGTTACGCTCTGCCACTACCGACACGTTTAATCTTACTAAGGGCCGCACATCAGCACCAAAAGTGCCATCGGTGGCCGCCACTAAAATAGTATCGTGCACAGCAGACAATGATACGGATACTTCAGCAACAGCAGGATCGATGGAACGCGCTAAGCGGTCTAAACGTTGTAATAAAGCCACCTTCTGCTCTGCATCCCACCCTGTAATAGGGTCTGCAGCACTGTACAGCGGTTGTATACGCTGAGCGGTTAAGGCGGGCACAGTGCCCGACTGCCCCTGGCGCACAATACCGCCAGCTGCCGCAGCCACTTTAGTGAGGGCAGCCATAGAAAGCTCATCCGTGTAAGCAAAACCTGTTTGCTCGCCACTCACCACTCTTATGCCTGCGCCACGCTCTAAATTAAAGCTCGCATTGCGCACAATGCCATTTTCTAACACCCAGCCTTCATGCCGGCTATGCTGCATGAACACATCAGCAAAATCTGTTTGTGGGCCAGCCACCGAGCTAAGCAATTTCTCCAATGACGATCTTGATAACGCTTCGGGTGCCAATAACACCGCTTCTGCTTGCTGCATCAAGGAATCAGACACTTCCTAGTACTCCCACATTAGTGTTTCACTCAACGCTCATATTGTGAGCGTTTGCGTTTATAAATGCCGTTCACATCGTCTACCTTGGGGTTCTGCCAAGGCCCTGTTACTTGGTATTCCATTGAGGTTATTTTTTCTAAACGACTGCCCCACAAGCGCTCTATAACAAAAGCGCCGGCACACACCGCCGGCCCAGCTAAACAACCCGCATAAAGATTACTAGATAAAGGCAAGGTAACTTCTACCCCGCTATCTAGCTCACCTGTTTCTAAATTCAGTTGCCCCGCCACACTAAACTCGGCTGATGGCGATACCAGGCGCAAACTGGTTGTGCTGAGCAATGGGCCCGCCAAACGATAATCGCCGCTTAACTTATCAACCACTAACCCTTTTTGCACCACATCAGAGAAATCTAACCGTAGGCGACGCCCTAGCGTATGCCCCACATTCAACACGCCAAGCATACGTAAAGCAGATGTATGTTTACTACTATCTGGCAAATAAGCGTTCTCTGCTTTAATGCTAGCCTTGCCGTAAAGCTTACGATAATCAAACGCAGTTGGGTTCCCTAGCCAACGGGCTTGTAGTGTGATGCCTCCTTTTTCACCCTCTAAGAAACCTTTCAACCCTACACTCGCTAACGTGTCTTCAAGCCGATGGCTGTTTACTACAGCATCAATATTGGTTTCTTCCTGTGTGCCACTTTGCTGCAGCCAAGTCATTTCGCCTGTGAGCTTAGTACCTTGCCAACGCCCTTGCAGAGCAGAGAAGCGAGTACCGTACTGGTATGGCCGCAGCTGCGCTTGCCAGCTACCAAGGTTTTTACCTTGCAGCAGCGCTCTACCTACGCGCACATCTGCGATGGGGAGTTGATGTGCTGTAATGCCTGCTTTGCCTGTTTTCTGCTGATCAAATACGCCAATGGAATGAGTGCGGTTATTGAAGGGCCAACGAATTTCTTCCACATTAGCCGTTAAGGGCCGTTCACCACGTAATTGATAGCCCTTAGGCAACCACAGTTCACCCGTAATATTTTCACTACGCAACCGTATATCCCAAGCATCCCGTGTTTCTTTAACACCTAGCTTGGCTTTTCCCACGTCGCCCACATCGCCTAAGCGTAAATTATTAATGGCCAAATCAGCCTGTAGGGTAGGCCATGCTGAAACCGTGCCTTGTTTATTAGCCGCCTGCAGCACTTTCGCCCACTCCGTTACATTCAACGTTTCGATAGCGCCATCTAACACAAAACCTGAGGTTGGCAACACAGCGCTGGCACCGCCTAAACGCACATTGCCACGCTCTAGCCCGCCTTCTACTAACGCAAACTCGCCTTGCAACATTTTTTGGGCGCGCACTTGCAAGTGTTGGCGTTGAGGGCTTTGCTTGCGCCAAGACACATTAAGGAGAAGCTTTAGGTACGCTGGTTTTTTAAATGGCGCCGGTAACAGCAATTCTGTGCCCTGCATATCGGAAAACAACCGCCAAGCCACCTGGTGGTTTTTCCGACGAGGAACAGTGAGCGAGAACTGATAAGGCAAAGTGCCACGCACATACTGAAGCCAAGGTTGCTGCTGCCAACGTTGTAAGGCGGCAATACTGGTTGCACCGGCAAACGTAACGTGGGTGAGATCGCGGTTGCTAGTGGCGCGGCCCGTTATGGGCTCTCCTAACAGTACACCTGTAAAGCTATCAGACCGAAAGCCCTCAACAAGGCCAAAAGCCCCATCACCGGTAAGCCCAGTGACGGCTAAGTTGAGTGTTGGCGAGCGCATCGTAGCGTTTGCAAAATGCCCCTGCACACCTACCTCTAATTTAGGGGCTTGAGGATGCAAGGGTATTTTCAGCGCTAACTCACCCTCTGTGGTGCCTTGGCTAAACTCCCATTCTGCCATTTGTGATGGAATATGACGCTTAATGGGCGTGTCATTAAACAACTGGTTTAAGCTGTTTATACCGCCCTGAAAGTGCCCGCGTGCAGATAAAGCTGTGGGAATATCACGGCTGCCTTGGATATCCAGCGCCACAGCAGAAAGGGCTTGCCCTAGGTACTGCGCAGTTAAATCATTGCCCACCACTTCAATACCTTGTGGGGTAATAGCCACACGTACCAACCCTCCCACTTGTTGAAAGTGAGGCCAGCCCCGCGCCACATTAAGCTCTGTATTCAGCACATCAAAATACATGATGAAATCGCGTTCCATGGGGACCCCATCCACAGCACGAATGGCACCATCATATGAAAAGGTGCCGATGGGCAAATGCCCGTCGATAAACGCATGGGCTAGCCAATCACTGACTGTTGGTGGCAATTTTTTCAGGGGTATATAACGTGCTGCTGCCGCCACTTTTGCGGCACTTATTTCGCCCTCAAGTTGCAATTGCGGCAATGCTTCTTGGGGCCACAAGAGCTTAAAGGAGGCTTCACCTGCTGCCACGTCTTCGTTAGTTAGCTTTACTAAGCCCGAGGTTAACTGCCAGCCTTCTTCGTTTTTTTGCCACGCTATTGGCGCCTTCACATTGGCTAGCAGCGTTTCAGAAAACACTGCGGGCAACGTAAGCGTAACCGCCTCATGCTCCACAAAAAGCAGCCCTTTACTTTCTGTGCCTGCCAACCAACCGCTAACCCCGGCAACACTAACGGGCCCTTCTTCATCGCCTGCTGCCACTTCGGTAAAACGGGCGCTTAAGGCCGTGGGCATGTACCCCTTACCTTCTAGTGCAAATTGGTTGATATAGCCTTGTGGATTCAAGGCAAAAAATTGATGCGCCACAGCCGGCAAAGTAAATGGCCATGCCTTGCCATGGCGCGCTAAGCCACTCACCGACACATTCGAGCCCCGCAATGACCATGCTACTTCACCGTCTTCTTTTTCGTGCTTGGTTTTCAAAGAAACAGGGCCGACATTAAAATCGCCCCCTTTTTCGCTGTGCCCGCGTAAATGCCCAAGCTGAGCGGTATATCCTTGCTCATCACGCTTCGTGGCCAACAAGAAAGAGGCGTTATCAAGCAACCATTCGCCCTCTTGTTCTTGATGCCGCACACTAAATTGCCCGTCTGTTAGTGCTGCCACCACATTAGCTGTGCCTTTAGATTGAAGTGCGCCCCATAGTTCAAGGGCACCACTCACACGAAAAGGCACGTATCCTTGCACCCATTGTGACGGCAACCAACGTTCTAAGTATTCGCCTTGCAAACGGGTGTAGGCAGCTCCTTGCAGCTCATGCCATCGAGTAGCGGGGTTATCTAACCTCAACCTAACATCAAAGCTCAGCGGCTCATCTACTGCGTTAAACGAGGCTGCAAAATGGCGTTTGCCTCTTTTCTTAACGAGCGCCACGGTTAAATCATGGGTTTCTAAAGCAGGCACATCGGGCAACTCAAAGCGCACGCGTATATTCTCGAGCAAAATGCTTTGCTGCCCATAAGCAAGTTCAAGTAGCGCTAATAGATCCTCTGGGGTGGCTACCGCTTCGTGCTCTTGTGCGCTCCAACCGCGCAACCGTACTTGCCCTGTGGCATCCATTATTAAATGAATATCGGCGCCACTCAGCCATACCTGTTTCGCTCTGAGCTTGAAGCTTAGTAAAGAGCGCCACCAATCCACCGTTAATTTTGCATGCTGAATCACTAGGGGCGCTTTGCCTTCATCATGCGTTTGCACCGTCAGCCCGTGCACAACAAAAACGGGGTAAAAACCCTCTACTCGCCCTTCTAAGGACTTAATACTAACCTTGGCGCCCACCTCTTCAGACAAATACTGTTCGGCATACAGCTGCACTTCGGGCATCCACTGCATGGCATAACGAGCACCCGCTGCAAACAGCAATAGGGCAACCATGGCAGTAAGGCTGATCCACCAGAAAAGCTTCTTTGTGAAGTGCTTAGAAGAAGGGGGGGAAGTTAAGGATTGTTTTGCCAAATAGGTACTCCTGCACGCTCTAGCATGTGCGCTGTCTCTGCTAGCGGAAGCCCTACTACTGTGCTATAGCAACCTGTAATGCCCGATATAAGTGCAGCGCCATAACCTTGAATACCATAGGCACCCGCTTTATCGAAAGGTTCCCCTGTGGCGATATAACGAGCGATATCCTCTGCTGAAAGAGGACGCATAGTGACATCAGTGACACTTACGAATGCTTCGCACCCTGCTTCGCCACAAAGGGCAACCCCGGTTAACACTTGATGGGCCGTGCCCGATAAAAAGCTTAGTATTTCCTTTGCGTGTTGAGCATCTGTGGGCTTGCCCAACAATTGATCTTGATACATCACCACAGTATCTGCTCCGAGCACACACGCTTCATCCTGTGTTGTGAGTGCGCGCCAGCCTGCTTGTGCTTTTTCTAGCGCCAACCGTTGCACGTAATCCGCGCCATGCTCACCAGGCAGCGGTGTTTCGTCAATATCAGGCGCAGACATTAACGTAAAAGGCACCCCTATTTGGGTTAGCAGCTCGCGCCGACGCGGCGAGCCAGAAGCTAAAAACAGTTGCATTAACGTACTCCAAACCGCAGCTGCAACCAGCGTAACAACAGCAACACTGGCCGCCACAAAATGGCGGAAGCTAGCACAGGCAACAGCGTCAACATGGGTGACACAGTGTTTTGGCCTAAAAATATTTTCAACAAATAAGCACAATATTGGGCAATGCCTAGCAATAAAAACACCACTGCTGATTGCTGCAAAGGGTTCTGCACCCGTAATCGTTTATAGCTTGCCAAGGTTAAATAAGCCAATAAAGCGTAGGCCAAACCATTAACACCGATAATATTATTGAGTAGTACGTCGGAGAAAACCCCTACGCAAAAACCCATAAACACACCAAACCTCGCTGGCAAAGCTAGTACCCAGAACACCACTAACATCGCCAAAAACATGGGCCTACCCATCATGGCAGCTTCTGGCAAAGGCAACACTTGCAGCACCGCTGCAATATAAAAACTAAAAATAATGGTGAGGTTGCCAGAACTGTAATGCAGCCGTTCATTCATCAATGCTGCCCTCCATCTCTTCAGAAGACACCAGCAGAACATGCGTTACTTTCTCGATGTGGGCTTCAGGCGCAGCAAACACGGTTATAAAGGGTGAGCCCGTATCGCGACGCAAGCTAGCCACCCGTGCAACGGGATACCCTGCCGGATAGCGCTTATCAAGCCCTGTGCTCACTAATAAATCACCTTCTCTGATATCGGCTGTGCTGGGCACATAGAGCAAGCGCAATTGGTCGGCTTTACCACTGCCACTTAAAATGGCACGCACGCCACTACGATTAACTTGCACAGACAAAGCATGGCTCGCATCGGTAATTAACAACACCCTAGAGGTATAAGGGCCTACTTCCACCACTTGCCCCAACAACCCTTCCGCGTCTAATACTGCTTGGCCACGATATACGTTATCTCGTGACCCTTTGTTTATCACGAGTTCTTGACGGCTAATATCTGGGTCGATACCAATAATTTGTGCGGCGAGCACATTGGTTTCTAGTTTTGCAGCAGAATTCAACAACTGGTGTAAACGTACATTTTCAGCTTCTAGAGTGGCAAATTTTTGCACCCGTTGCTGCAACACAAGTAACTGCCGCCGCATCATCGTATTTTCAGCTAATAGCTCAGTGCGGCTTTTAGTTTGCTCGGTGGTCCAGTTATAAGCCCCGCTAGGTAGGTGGGCCACGTAGTGGATGGGCGTCATGAGGTAGGAAGCTAAATGGCGCGGCTTTTCTAGGTGCGCCGTGCGTAAATCGGCAAACATGAAGGCACAACTCACCAAGGCCACCAACAAAAGCCGGTAGCCAGGTTTAGGTGCACTGGAAAATAAGCGTTTAATAAGTGGCCTCCAAGGGCTGATTGGACGCCCAAAAGAAAAGGCCTCTAACCGTTGTTAAAGGCCCACAACTTTAGCTTAAGGCTAAACCTTCCATACCACGAGAGTCGATCAACTCAAGCGCGCGGCCACCACCTCTTGCCACACAGGTTAGTGGATCATCCGCCACCACCACTGGCAAGCCAGTTTCTTCGCTGAGCAGGCGATCTATACCGCGCAACAAAGCACCACCGCCTGTTACTACTAACCCACGTTCGGCAATATCGGACGCTAATTCAGGAGGCGACGCTTCTAGCGCGTTACGCACCGCGTTAACGATACTGGATAATGGATCTTGCAAGGCGGTAAGGATTTCTTCGCTATTAAGCGTGAAACCACGTGGAATACCTTCAGCCAGATTACGACCACGCACATCAATTTCGCGAATTTCATCTTCTAGGTAGGCAGTACCGATTTCTTGCTTAATACGCTCTGCAGTGGCTTCACCGATTAAACTGCCATATTCCTTGCGCACAAAGCTAACAATGGCTTCGTCGAAACGGTCGCCACCTACACGAACGGATTCTGCGTAAACAATGCCGTTTAAAGAAATAATAGCAATTTCAGTGGTGCCACCACCGATATCTACCACCATGGAGCCGTGCGCTTCGTCCACAGGTAAGCCTGCACCGATAGCCGCCGCCATGGGCTCTTCAATTAAAAACACTTCACGCGCGCCAGCACCGTAAGCGGAATCTTGAATGGCACGTCGCTCTACTTGCGTGGATTTACAAGGAATGCACACTAATACACGTGGCGCAGGCGGGAAGAAACTTCCTTCATGCACGCGACGAATAAAATAGTGCAGCATTTTTTCTGTGATTTCGAAATCTGCAATCACACCATCTTTCATGGGCCTAATGGCGGTGATATTGCCTGGGGTACGCCCAAGCATGCGTTTTGCGTCGCCGCCTACTGCTGCAACGCTCTTTTGTGCGCCATGGTTACGAATAGCAACTACAGAAGGTTCGTCAAGGACAATGCCCCGACCACGAACATAAATAATGGTATTCGCCGTACCTAGGTCAATGGATAAATCGGTGGAGAACATCCCCCGGATTCGCTTAATCAAAGACATTCTAGTCGGTTTCCTAAATGTTTGGTGCGCTATAGAGATCGCCGCTGTGCTAATAAACACCAATTTTTAACACTGGGCAGTAAGGCAGTAGTTCAAAAGGTGAGCACCTACCGGCCAAAAAACACGCTCATGCGGCAATGATAGTTAGAACGCGCAACTCTAACAACGCTTGCCCCTTGGGGCAAGCGATTAAGCTGCTTTTAGCTCCCTATCTGCTAGCCCTAGAGCCATGATTTATGCTATTTTACAGGCCGTTTTCGCAAGTTTTTTCTTGATTGGCTGTCATTTTCACTTGCACAGCCTTACTTGCACTCTGCCATGGAGAACAAAATTTCATGTTATTAACCCAAGAAGACCTAGCACGTTTAGCTGAGTTCTCGCAACTCGAGCTAGCCACTGTAGGCACCGACACCACCCTTGCACATTTACAACAACTCATCGATGTGGTGGACACTCTATCCACTATCGATACCGGTGACACGCAACCCCTTTTGCATTTGTTCGACCCTTCGCAACCCCTACGAGAAGATGTTGTCACCGAGCAGGATTGCCGCGAAGACGTTATGCACCTCGCTGCAAACACCGCCGACCACCACTATGTGGTTCCGCAAGTTATTGAAGAATAAGGAATGACCATGCATCAGAAAACCTTAACGCAATTACAGCAAGGCCTTGAGCGTGGTGATTTCAGCGCAACAGAGTTGGCCGAGCATTATCTCGCGCGTATTGAAGCACAGGACAAAACCCTCAACAGCTTCATTACCGTTACCGCAGAAGTGGCTTTAGCCCAAGCAAAAGCCGCCGATAAAGCGAGAGCGGCAGGCCAAGCAGGCCCTCTTACCGGCCTTCCCATTGCTCACAAAGACATGTTCTGCACCAAGAACATTCGCACTTCGAGCGCTTCACGCATGCTCGATAATTTCTTACCTCCTTACGACGCCACAGTGGTGGAGCGTTTACAGCAAGCCGGTATGGTGATGCTCGGCAAAACCAATATGGATGAGCTCGCCATGGGTTCTTCCAGTGAAACCAGTTTTTATGGGCCAGTAAAAAACCCATGGGATACAGAACGCGTACCTGGTGGCTCTTCTGGCGGCTCTGCTGCAGCAGTAGCGGCTCGCTTAACACCGGCTGCCACTGGTTCAGACACGGGCGGCTCCATTCGTCAGCCCTCTGCTTTAACCGGCATAACCGGCTTAAAGCCCACCTATGGGCGCATTTCTCGTTGGGGCATGGTGGCGCTAGCCTCAAGCCTCGACCATGCGGGCCCCATGGCCACCACTGCAGCTGACTGTGCTTTATTGCTCGGCGCTATGGCTGGCCACGATGAAAAAGATGGCACCAGCGCCACTCAAGCGGTGCCCGATTACACTGCTGCATTAACGCAACCCATTAGCGGCTTACGCATTGGCGTTCCTGAGCAACTTTTCTCGGCAGCTCTTTCTGACGAAGTGGCCACTCCCGTACGTGCTGCGCTAGCGGCACTCGAAGCGCAAGGCGCCACCATTGTGGACATTTCGCTGCCCTGTTTAGAGTGGGTTATCCCCACCTACACGGCGTTGGTGGCGGCAGAAGCGGCCTCTAACTTAGCGCGCCTTGACGGCGTGCGTTTTGGCCATCAGTGCGACAACCCTAAAGACATCGAAGACCTTTACCGCCGTAGCCGCAGCGAAGGCTTTGGCCTCAATGTGCAAGAGCGAATCCTACTCGGTAACTTCATGCTCTCCACCAAGGGGTATGACAAGTACTACGTGCAAGCACAAAAAGTGCGCCGCATGATTGCCGATGCCTTTAACAATGCCCTTAACGACGTGGATGTTATTTTTGGGCCCACCACCCCCACCACCGCCTTCCCCTTTGCTGATAAAGAAGGGCCTGTGGCCATGAATTTATCAGACACTTACACCATTGGCGCCAACTTGGCTGGGTTGCCTGCACTGTCTCTACCTGTAGGCTTCTCACAAGGTTTACCCGTGGGGGCGCAGCTTATCGGACGCGCCTTTGATGAAGCCCGTTTGCTGCAAGTGGCTCACCAATATCAGCAACATACCGATTGGCATACACAACAACCTACTGCTATGGGAGATGCATAAATGAACTCGTGGGAAACCGTTATTGGCCTTGAGGTTCACGTGCAACTCACCACTGCCTCAAAAATATTTTCTGCTGCCAGCACCGCTTTTGGTGCCGAACCAAACAGCCAAGCCAGCCTGATTGATTTGGGCATGCCAGGCACCATCGCTAGCGTTAACAAAGGCGCTATTGAGCAAGCGATTAAATTCGGCCTCGCTGTGGGCGCAGACATCAACAAACGCTCAGTATTTGAGCGCAAACACTATTTCTACCCTGATTCGCCAAAAGGCTACCAAACCACACAAAACGACGAACCCATTGTGGTGGGTGGCGGCATCGACATTGAGCTCAGCAATGGCGAACGAAAAACCATTCGCATTCACCATGCTCACTTAGAAGAAGACGCAGGCAAATCTAGCCACGAAGGCTTTCATGGCCAATCGGGCATCGATTTAAACCGAGCGGGCACTCCTTTAATTGAAGTAGTCACCGAGCCCGACATGCGTTCTGCGGAAGAAGCGGTGGCTTTTGCGCGCTCGTTGTACAGCATTGTTACTACCCTTGGCGTGTGCGACGGTAAAATGGCGCAAGGCTCTTTACGCTTCGACGTTAACGTGTCGGTACGCAAAAAAGGCACCGAAACCCTAGGCGTGCGTACGGAAACAAAAAACCTCAACTCCTTCCGCTTTATGGAAGCGTGTATTAAGCAAGAGGTAGAGCGCCAAATCGACATCTTGGAAGATGGCGGCGAAGTTATTCAGGAAACACGCTTATACAATGGCGACACGCACACTGCACGCTCCATGCGTGTGAAAGAAGATGCTGACGATTACCGCTATTTCCCGTGCCCAGATATCGCCCCCGTTAATGTAACAGAGGCACAAATCCAAGCACTGAAAGAAGCTTTGCCTGAGCTGCCTGAAGCACGCAAAACGCGCTTTATTAGTGAGTATGAGTTATCCACTTATGATGCAGTACAACTCACTAGCGACCGTTTTACAGCTGATTATTTCGAAGCCGTTACCACCGCCTGTGGCGATGCCAAACTGGCCGCCAACTGGGTGCTCGGCGACCTCGCGGGCGCGCTCAACCAGCACAGCGTTAGCATCACCGACGCGCCAATTAGTGCAGAACAGCTAGCTCAGCTCATTAGCCGTATTAAAGATGGCACCATCTCTGGACGCATCGCGAAACAGGTGTTTGAGGCTGCGTGGGAAACCAGCAAAGACCCAGACACCATCATCGAAGAGCAAGGTTTAAAGCAAATGTCGGATTCTGGCGAGTTAGAAAAACTCGTAGATCAAGTGATTGCCGAAAACCCAGAACAAGTGGAGGCCTTCCGTGCCGCTGAAGAGCACCGCCAAAAACGTATGTTCGGCTTCTTCGTAGGCCAAACCATGCGCCTCAGCAAGGGCAAGGCCAACCCACAGCAGGTGAACGAGCTGTTGCAAGCGAAATTAAAAGGGTAAAACATGTCTGACAAAGTATTTCGTAGCCGTGTCGCAGTGTCACTGAGCGATCACATCGCTCATGTGCGCATGATACGTGCCGACAAATACAACGGCTTAGATTTACCCATGCTTAAAGCACTGACGGAGGCAGCCGCTTGGCTGCGTCCGCAGCGTGAACTCAGGGCTGTCATCCTCAGTGGTGACGGCCCTGCGTTTAGCACCGGCTTAGATGTGGCGAGTGTTACCGGCCAACCCGCTCAAATGTTCCTGTCATTCTTTCCTTGGGGGCGGCGCACGAACCTGTTCCAGCAAGCCTGTTGGGCGTGGCGCAATGTGCCTGTGCCCGTGGTGGCGGTAATCCATGGCCACTGCTATGGCGGCGCTTTGCAACTGGCACTGGCCGCTGATTTCCGCTTCAGCACCCCCAACAGCAAACTTTCCATTATGGAAATAAAATGGGGTTTGGTGCCCGATATGTCTGGCACCCTTACCTTGCGCGAACTCATGCCACTGGATGTGGCCAAAAAACTAGCCATGACAGGAGAAGTGATTAGCGCAGAAGAAGCCTTAAAGTGGCAACTCATCACAGAAGTGCATGAAGACCCCATGGCTGCTGCAGAAGCCCTATGCGCTACCTTGGTGGAGAAATCTCCCGATGCCCTTGGCACAATTAAAGTACTGTTCCAAAAGAACTGGGTGAGCACACCTAAGCGCGCCCTAGCACGAGAGCGTTTAGCACAACTGCGTGTGCTGCTTAACAGCAACCAACGCCGTGCCGCCAAAGCAGCCTTAAAGAAAAGCGTGGCGGAATTTAAACCACGTAAACTGCCGTTTTAACTTCCACCCTACAAAGGGCTGCCGCCACAGTGTAGCCCTTTGATATACCTTGCTACTCACAGAACATTCGGTGCACACTAAGAGCCTTACTTATCTTTACACCGAGGACGCTCTGATTGGCCATGCACCCCACTTTCGTTAATTTTCTTAAACTCGCGTGCTTAACGCTGTTACTAACGTTGGCGAGTGCGCCCCTGCAAGCCACTACCTTAGCCCACATAGAGCAACAGCTAGAAAACCTCGCCCAAGAAGACACCGAAGAAGCTCAAAAAAAACGAGAGCTGTGGCAGAAAAACAAAGATTTACTACAACAAAAAACACAATTAGCGCAGCAGCTAAGCACCCTCGAACAGGCCCAACAAAGCGCCACAACAGATGCACTCAAACTTGAACAACAGCTTGCAAACAGCAGCTATATAGCGCCCGACTTCAAGCACCTTACCCTTGCCGAACAAAAAGTGGCGCTTACAGACGCTTATACACAACTCAACGCACTGCAAGACGAACTCCAGCAAGCGGAGATTAACTTTTCCAACACGCAAACCCTGCCTGAACGAAACCAGCGCCGCATTGCAGACACCCTAAAGCTTTTAGAGGATGCTAAGGCACAGCTAGCCACTTTAGACAGTAGCCAACAGCAAACTCCCGACTATATTTACTGGCAGCTTAAAACCGATGTGCACAATGCAGAACTCAATGTGTTGCGCCAAGAGCTGCAAATAAACCCTACACAGCAGCGTTACGCAAACATTAAACAACAATGGGTAGCCCTACAAATAGAGCATGCTAAACGCAGCATCAGCCTCCGCGAACAACACCTCACCCAACAACGCGATGCGCAACTCGATAGTTTATTGGCCTATGGCAGCGCTGAAGATTTACAACTCCTTGCTCAGCGTTCCCCCGCTTTAGCGCAGCAAATCAAAAGTAACCTGCAATACGCAGAGCGTTTAAACAGCGTGAACAAAGCACAAAGAACCTTGCAGCAAGAACAATTACAACTGCAAGAACAACTCAAACGTAGCCGCCAAATGGTGCACAACCTACAAGAGCAAATAGACGCCTTGCGTGGCAGCCTGCTGCTATCACAACTGCTTTACCAACAGCAGCAACAGCTTCCCAAACCTAAAGCGCCGGCTTACGACGATACACAACTAGCAGATTGGCGTATTGAACAGTTTCAATTAACCAAACAACGCATCGCAAAAACGAATGCCGTCGACACAGCGGCTGAAATGTTGCAACAAGAAGGCACCACAGACTCCACCCTGCAAACTGCCTTAGCCGATAACCTAGAAATGGGCTGGCAACTGCTCGATGCCTTAAGTGATGCACTGGCCGACACTTTAGATTTAGCCGTTAACAACCGCATTATTTACCAGCAACTGTTAGCGGCCATCAAACAAAACCAAGACATTATCACCGAACAATTGTTTTGGATGCCAAGCAGCCGCCCCATGGATAGCCATTGGTGGCAGCAGCTACCGCAAAAATTATTTAGTACGCTTGGCTCACTCAAACTACAGCCCATTTATAGTGCATTTCAAACAGGCTTTAAGAAACAGTGGCCATGGCTGCTTACAGGTTTTGCCTTGCTAGCGTTGTTGCGCCGCCAAACCTCTCACTGGCAGCAAGAAGTGGCCGCCATTAACGAACAAACCGGTTATGTGCGCTATGAGCGCCAGTGGCACACCCCTAAAGCTCTGATACTTAGCTTGTTCAACAGCGCACCACTACCGCTAGCCATTACCCTCAGCGCCATTTTATGGTTACCCAAAACCACTTATACCTATAACGGCATGCTGTTTACCCTAACGTGGCAATATGGTTTGGCTCTGTGGCTGTTACTGTGGGCCAAGGATATTTTGCATGCAGAAGGTATTGGGCAGCAGCACTTCCGTTGGTCTGCAACAGGCAGCGAATATTTCAGCAAACGCATTGTACCTTTTAGCCTATTGCTACTGCCCGTTCTATGGAGCATTCAACTGGGCAAGCAACATCCCGCTAGCCTAATGAGCAACCCGCTAGGGCCCTTACTGTTCGTTATCATCGGTTTAATGTTGGCGTGGTCCTTATGGCGCCCACTCATGCAACACCGCGAGACTTCCGAGGCACAAGAAAAAATCGCCTTACTGCCGGTAATAGGCTCTCTTCTCCTTCTGTGTTTACCCGTTGGGGTAGCCATCGCTTCTGCATTGGGCTATCACTACACCGCCATTACTTTAGCGCAGCGCTTGTTACTATCACTGGCCGCGCTTTGGGCCTGTTATTTAATTTACCACCTCGCCCTACGTGCACTAAACGTGTCTGCGCGCCAACTGGCTTATGAAAGAGCAATATTGAGACGCCAATACCGCGAAGAAAAAGAGGAAGTGGAAGACAGTGAATTAAGCGCAAAAGAAGATGCTTTAAATTTAGACCTGGTGCGCTTAAACGAACAATCGTTACGCTTAGTGCGCTGGGCCACCCTATTGGTGCTAGGCACACTGCTTTACTTCATTTGGGCCGACCTCGTTGGCGCACTGTCTTATCTCGACCACATCACCTTGTGGAGCTATGGCGAAAGTGGCAATGCCACCTTAGGCAATTTATTAGGAGCCACTTTAATTTTAGCCATCAGCATTGCTCTAGCGCGCAACCTACCAAGCTTATTAGCCGTTACCGTCCTTTCTAGGCTTACTCTTAAGCCTGGTAGCAGCTACACCATTACAGCGCTGCTTACCTATGCGTTAACAAGCATTGGCATAGTGGCCGCCATGGCCACCCTGGGCATTTCTTGGGATAAACTGCAGTGGCTAGTGGCCGCCCTTGGGTTTGGCTTAGGGTTTGGTTTGCAAGAAATATTCGCCAACTTTATTTCTGGCATTATTCTTTTGTTTGAACGCCCTATTCGTGTGGGTGATTTCGTCACCATTGGTAACTACACAGGCACCGTCACCCGCATTCGTATTCGTGCCACCACAGTGCGTGATTCCAATCGCTGCGAAGTCATTCTGCCTAACAAGGCTTTTGTTACCGATCGCTTTGTGAACTGGACCCTCACCGACACGGTCACTCGCGTGGTTGTTAAAGTTGGGTTTGGGTACGACACTGATCTAAATCTTGCCAAGCAAATGCTATTAGACGCAGCGGCAGCAAACCCGCGCGTTCTTGATGACCCTGCCCCAACAGCGCTTTTTACGGCCATGAGCGCCAGCACACTCGATTACGACTTGAGAATGCATGTAAAAACGCTTTCCGACCGTATGCGCACCATTGATGAGTTAAACCAAAGCATTATTGAGCGAGCGCGGGCTTTAAACATCAACATTGCTTACAACCAGCTTGAAGTGACACTGGTTAACACACAAGGAGATGCTGTCACACTGGCAGATGATGAGGACAGCGTTTCATCACACAAAAACAACACCTTAGACACTAAAAACTAACAAGTCACAAAGAACTTGGAGAAAGGGGGTCAAACTTCTATATATTTTGCCTATACTAAGCGCTTGCTTAACGCACCAAGCAAGCGCTTAGTGCATTAAGAACTTGAAACGTTACAATAACAGCGAGTTTCAAGGCAGTGGCACTCAACCATGAGTTCACTGTCTCGTTTTACGGGACACATATAAGTGTCATCCGATCCGATACCATGTGGAGAGAATCACTATGATCTACTCTGGCCAGTCCGTCACCGTCGAAATGCTCGACGATGGCATCGCCGAATTGAAGTTTGATCTTCAGGGCGAATCCGTCAACAAGTTTGATCGTGGCACACTAGATGATTTAGGCAAAGCCACCGACGCCATTAAAGCTAACAGCGATGTTAAAGGCGTTATCGTTACATCCGGCAAAAAAGTATTTATTGTCGGTGCCGACATCACTGAATTCACCGATTTATTCAAGCTACCTGAAGATGAGATCGCAGCGTGGAGCGTGCTCGCTAACGATACCTTCAACGCTTTTGAAGATCTTCCTGTACCCACCGTATGTGCTATTAACGGCATTGCCCTCGGTGGTGGTTTAGAAATGGCTCTTTCCTGTGACTTCCGTGTACTTAGCACGGCTGCACGTGTGGGCTTACCGGAAGTTAAGCTCGGCCTATTCCCCGGCTTTGGTGGTACTGTTCGTTTACCACGCATCATCGGCGTTGATAACGCAGCCGAATGGATTGCAGCGGGTGCACAGCACCGCCCAGACCGCGCCCTTAAAGATGGTGTGGCCGATGCCGTAGTGGCACCTGAACAACTTAAAGACGCAGCCATTGCCCTTGTGAAAGAATGCCTCGATGGCAAGATCGATCACATGGCTAAGCGTCAAGAAAAACTAGAACCCATCAAGCTGCCTCCTCTAGAGAACATGATGGCGTTCCAAACATCTGGCGCCATGGTGGCACAGCAAGCAGGCCGTAACTACCCTGCCCCTGTTGCAGCCATTAACGTTATGCAGCAACACGCTGGCATGAAGCGCAAAGAAGCCATTGAAGCCGAAGCAAAAGCGTTTGCTAAAGTAGCCAAAACACCACAAGCCACCGCACTCGTTGGTTTGTTCCTAGCGGATCAAGCTGTAAAGCGTGCGAATGGTGCACACGTGAAGAAAGGCGCAACCGAAATCAAACAAGCCGCTGTACTCGGCGCGGGCATTATGGGTGGTGGCATTGCTTACCAAAGCGCTTCCAAAGGCACCCCCATCATCATGAAAGACATTGCTGATGAAGCCTTAGCTCTCGGTATGAAAGAAGCAAGCGGCCTCCTAGATCGCCAGTTGAAGCGCAAGCGCATCGACGGCGCCCAAATGGGTAAAGTGCTTTCTTCCATTCGCCCAACCCTTAACTACGGCGACTTCGGCAACGTAGACGTTGTAGTGGAAGCTGTTGTTGAGAACGAGAAAGTTAAGAAAGCCGTTCTTGCTGAAACTGAAGAACAGCTTAAAGATGGCGCTGTATTGGCTTCTAACACCTCCACCATTTCCATCAACCGCTTAGCTGAAGCTGTTAAAAAGCCAGAAAACTTTGCGGGTATGCACTTCTTCAACCCTGTGCACATGATGCCTCTCGTGGAGATCATCCGTGGTGAAAAAACCTCTGATGAAACCGTGGCCACCCTCGTAAAATACGCACAAGACATGGGCAAAAACCCAGTTGTGGTTAACGACTGCCCAGGCTTCCTTGTTAACCGTGTGTTGTTCCCTTACTTCGGCGGCTTCGGCATGTTGCTACGCGACGGTGCTGATTTCCAAGCCGTTGATAAAGTAATGGAGAAGTTTGGCTGGCCTATGGGCCCTGCTTACTTACTCGACGTTGTGGGTATCGACACAGGCGTTCACGCTGCAGCCGTTATGGCGGAAGGTTTCCCTGAGCGCATGCAGTACGACTTTAAAGACGCCACCACTGTCATGTACGAAAACAACCGTTACGGTCAAAAGAACGACCTTGGTTTCTACAAGTACGAGCTTGATAAGCGCGGCCGTAAGCAGAAAGTAGTGGATGAAACCACTTATGAGTTGCTCGCAGGCCACGTGGGTGAGGGCAAAGAGTTCGATGAAGAAGAAATCATCGCTCGCGTTATGATCCCCATGTGCACAGAAACCGTTCGTTGCCTCGAAGACAACATTGTTGGTTCCGCAGCAGAAGCTGATATGGCCATGATTTACGGCATTGGCTTCCCTCCATTCCGCGGCGGCCCACTACGTTACATTGATTCCATTGGCGTGAAAGCCTTCGTTGAACTCTGCGACAAATATGCCCACTTAGGTGGTATTTATGAAGCGCCGCAAATGTTGCGCGACATGGCAGCGAAAGACGAAAGTTTCTTCGGCTAATCGGACATAGGAGATTATTCAAATGAGTCTTAATCCAAGAGATGTTGTGATTGTGGACGCCGTCCGTACGCCTATGGGCCGCTCACGCAACGGTATGTTCCGCAACGTTCGCGCAGAAAAACTGTCTGCTTTACTCGTGGAAGCGCTCATGCAGCGTAACCCTGAGTGGGACCCTGCCGAAACAGAAGATGTAATTTGGGGTTGTGTTAACCAAACCCTCGAGCAAGGCATGAACATTGCTCGTAACATTGCTCTACTCGCCAACATGCCACGTACCGTGGCAGGCCAAACCGTGAACCGCCTCTGTGGTTCCTCCATGCAAGCTTTACACTCAGCAGCACAAGCCATCATGACCGGCAACGGTGATGTATTTGTGATTGGTGGTGTAGAACACATGGGCCACGTTGCCATGGACCACGGCATTGATCTAAACCCCGAAGCCTCTAAGTACACTGCTAAGGCTTCTAACATGATGGGCCTAACAGCAGAAATGCTCGGCCGCATGCACGGCATTAGCCGTCAGCAGCAAGACGAGTTCGCTGTACGCTCCCACGCCAAAGCTTGGGAAGCTACCCAAGAAGGCCGTTGGAAGAACGAAATTGTTCCCATCGAAGGCCACAACGCTGAAGGCTTCAAAGTGCTATGCGAAATCGACGAAGTAATTCGTCCGCAAACCAACTTAGAAGACCTCGCCAAGCTACGTCCTGTGTTCGACCCACGTAGCGGTACCGTAACAGCGGCCACCTCTTCTGCTCTGTCTGACGGCGCCTCAGCCATGTTAGTGATGAGCGCTGAGCGTGCCCAAGCACTAGGCCTGAAGCCACGTGCGAAGATCCGCTCTATGGCAGTGGCTGGTTGTGATGCAGCAATCATGGGTTACGGCCCAGTACCTGCTACACAGAAAGCACTCAAGCGTGCTGGCGTAAGCATCGAAGATATCGATATCGTTGAACTTAACGAAGCCTTCGCCGCGCAGTCCTTACCCGTACTAAAAGACCTCAAGCTACTAGATGTGGTTGAGCAGAAAGTAAACCTTAACGGTGGTGCTATTGCTCTTGGTCACCCACTAGGCTGCTCCGGTGCACGTATTACCGGTACCCTACTGAACATCATGGAAGGCAAAGATGCCACACTTGGCCTCGCCACCATGTGTATCGGTTTAGGGCAAGGTATTGCCACCGTTATCGAACGGGTGTAATCCTTAAAAAAGTTTGCTATACTAAGCTCACTTTTTGGATCTACCTTAGATCCTTGGCTCCGACCCCTCGTCGGAGCCTTTTTTTTGCCTCCTCATTGGTGCCAAGGTGCACAAAAAAAGAGCGCCCTATAGGCGCCCTTCATTCGCTTCTTTATCTTTCTAAATGGCTTTAGAGTAACGCTCTGGCCCATCTGCGGTGAGGTATTCATCAAACACCATAGCGATGTTGCGCAAAAACTGCCTGCCCCTAGGGGTCACCTGCAACGTTTCGTCGTCCACTAGGATTAATTCATCCGCCACTAATTCTGTAACGGCCGCCAGTTCTTTAGCAAAGTGCTGTTTAAAATTAATCTCAAACAGTGTTTCTATTTCTTCAAAACGCAGCACCCCTTGGCACATGATGTCCTGAATAACGCGTCGGCGTAGCTTGTCTTCTTTTGTTAGCGTGCTTCCACGCATAATTGGCAGGCGTTTTTCACCCAACGCGGTTTGATATTCATTAATATCTCGGCTGTTTTGCGTGTAGGTATCATCTAAAAAACCAATGGACGAGACGCCTAATGACAGCATATCCAGCTCCGCGTGGGTGGAGTAACCTTGGAAGTTACGCTGCAAGGTACCTTGCTCCAGCGCCACCGCTAACCCATCTGTGGGCAAAGCAAAGTGATCCATACCGATATACTGGTAACCCGCTTGCGTGAACGTATCAATAGTGAGTTCAAGCAAATCGAGCTTCTCCTCTGCACTCGGTAATTCCTCTTCTTTGATTTGTTTTTGTGTTTTAAACAGCTGCGGCATATGTGCATAGC
Organism: Alcanivoracaceae bacterium; assembly: GCA_035301485.1. Taxonomy (GTDB): domain Bacteria; phylum Pseudomonadota; class Gammaproteobacteria; order Pseudomonadales; family Alcanivoracaceae; genus CALEAR01. The sequence continues at coordinate 11,130 of DATGUF010000013.1, read as the reverse complement.
TGTACACGGCTAACCGCTCGGGCTTCATTTCAATAACCGTGTTCAGCGTTTGCAGAAAGCTTTTCTTGGTTTGCAGAGGCAACCCATAAATCAAATCCACGTTAGTGGAGCGGAAACCTAGCTCTCGCCCCGCTTCTAAAACGGCGCGTGTTTGCTCTACGGATTGAATACGGTTAACCGCCTTCTGTACTGCTGGATCAAAATCCTGCACGCCTAGGCTCATTCTGTTGAAGCCTAACTCAGCCAGTAACGCCATTTTTTCACGGGTTACAGTACGCGGATCGATTTCGATGGAAAATTCTCGTTCTGGCGAATCGCTTAAATTAAAGTAACGGCGCAAATCTGTCATCACCCGACGGAAATCTGCTTCATTCAGGTAAGTGGGCGTACCACCTCCAAAATGCAGCTGGGTAATTTCTCTGTGCCCAAACCATTCGCTTTGCAATTCCATTTCTATCTCTAAAAAATCGAGATAGCTTTCTGCGCGCTTATAATTAGCAGTAATAACTTTGTTGCAGCCACAATAAAAACAAATGGTGTTACAAAAAGGGATGTGCACATATAAAGATAAAGGCGCTTCTTTTTGCCCCACCTGCTGTGCTTTTTCTGCATAATCAGCAACGGTAAAAGCCTCGGTAAACTGCGGCGCGGTGGGATAAGACGTATAACGCGGACCACGTACATCGTATTTACGTAATAAGTCGCGATCAAACTGCAGCATAACTCATTGCCTCCTCATAAAAACTGAGCAAAGCATAACGGATTCTGCCCGCAATAGTGTGGCTATGGCTGCGAATATTGATCGGGAGCAAGGCTTGCGGTAACACGAACGGCCACCGCCTCACCTTTCTCGATGGGATTAGTCTAACTTGTGCTCGCGAGCTAAAAACTCTGTGGACTGCATCTCTAATAAACGGCTATTTGTGCGCGCAAATTCAAACTCTAGGCGGCCTTCTTTATACAAATCATCGATGCCCACTTCCGCCGTAGTAATAAGCTTTACATTACGGTCGTACAGCTCATCCACCAAGTTAATAAAACGACGGCATTGGTCATCCATGCGCCCATCCATTTGCGGCACATTGGCGAGTAGCACGGTATGAAACCTAGAAGCAAGCTCAATGTAGTCGTTTTGGCTACGCGGCCCATCACATAGCGCCATAAAATCGAACCAACCAATGCCAGGGCCAGTGCGCACCGTTTGAATGGGTCGGTTTTCAATGGTGATGCGATGGCCTTCACGCACCTTTTCAGGATAGCTATTTAAGGTGTTAAAACGTTCGGTTAAGAAGGCATCTGCCTCTTCCCCTAGCGGGAAGTGAAACAGCTCTGCTTGTTCTAGCAAACGGAGCCGATAATCCGTGCCACCATCCACATTAAGCACGGTCGTGTTTTCTTTTAAGAGCTCTATGGCTGGCAAGAAACGGGCGCGCTGCAAGCCATTGTAATATAAATCGTCGGGCACAATATTTGAGGTGGTGACGAGCACTACACCTTCATCAAATAAAGTTTCTAATAGCCCCGCCAAAATCATGGCATCTGTAATATCAGTAACAAAGAATTCATCAAAACAAAGCACGCGCGTAGTGCGCGCAAAATCTTTAGCAATCGCTACTAGTGGGTCGCTTTCACCCTGCCTTGCCTTCATTTCATCATGTATGTAACGCATAAAACGGTGGAAGTGCAGCCGCTGCTTCGCCGCAAAAGGCAAGGATTCAAAAAACACATCCATGAGATAGGTTTTGCCACGGCCAACGCCACCCCACATGTATAGGCCTTTAATTTTTGGCTTTTCAACACGACGTCTAAACCAACCGCGTGGTTTAGGGGCAGGCGCAATAAGTTGTTGATAAATTTCTTCGAGGTGCTTCACGGCCTCTTCTTGCGCAACATCGTGATGGAAATCAGGCCTCTGCAAATCCTGTTTATAGCGGGCTAAGGGAGATAACATAGTGTCAGTTCAGTGATAATAATTAGGGGTTGCGGGGCGCACAATGTAGCCCCGCTAGTCGTTTTTGGCAAACTATTGTGGGTGCCTGCTGATACGCACTAACTCGGCTAGCTCTGGCAACATACCATGGAAAAAATGGCCAGCACCTTCCATGCGTAGCAATACAGGGTGCAGAGGCGATGCTGCCACCCAAGCAAACACTGCTGGAGCAGACACTACTTCATCCTCATCTCCCTGCACTACCAACACAGGGCATTGCACGGCGGTAAAAGGAGTAAAATCAAAATTTTCGACACTTGGGGCCACCAACAACAACTGGCGTGCCGGCTGCCCTTTCTCTGCTAAAGCCACTGCTCCTTTCGTTGCCACATAAGTGCCAAAAGAAAACGCCGCCAACTGTAACGGCAAGGTGGGATAACGTTCACGCAGCCACGCTACAACAGCTAACAAATCTTCAGCTTCGCCATCACCGCCACCGTAACTGCCCTCACTTTTACCGACACCACGGTAATTAAAACGCACCACCAACGCACCATCATCGCGATAAGTTCGCGCTAACGTCGTCACTACTTTATTATTCATGGTACCTTGGTACAAAGGGTGAGGGTGGCAAACTACAGCCACATACGCAGGTTGCTCTGTACGCTGTTCAACCACAGCTTCAAGTGCACCTGCAGGGCCTTGAATCAGAATGTTTTCACGGGTGGGGGCAACCATATAAAGCTCCTAATGCTAAAGAATGTACGAATTCTAACAATTGTTAAACATTTCTGCTTGACTCTACCCTCTGCTATGGTGGAATACATAAGAATAACTTTGCGCGAGAGAGCAACACATCACTCAACTTAAGTATCACCCTGCTGTTTTTGCTATCCCGTTATTTGGAAGCTTTATTTAGGAGTATGAAATGAGTCTTGGCATGCAAATGGCGCTACTGTTTGCTGGTGGAGCACTACTAGGTTTTTTTATTGCGTATATTGCCTTCGCGGGCCCACGCAGCCAAAAAGGATTAAAGAAAGAGCGCGATGAAGCACTGCAACAGCTCAAAGCACATCAAGAAAAAGTAGACCAGCATTTTCTGCGCACTGCAGAACTCGTAAACCAACTCACCTTTTCTTACCGCGCAGTGCATGAACAGTTATCTGAAGGCGCACGTAGCCTGTGCACAGAGCAAGGCCGCAATTTAGCCATGTCGAGCGCTATGGATAACTTGCCAGGCTACCCTGGTGAACGTGCCCCAGCCCCAATACAACAACCTTTGGATTATGCCCCCACTGCGAAAGGCACCCTCGCTGAAGATTTTGGCTTACAACACCAACCCCCTAAAACGCCGCTTTTCACGCCTGTGGATTTAACTAAAACAGAAACAACCACTGAGCCCACAGATTTAGAGCAGCCTCTCGATTACGCTGAGGAATTTTTGGCTAAAAACCATGCTGCTAGTGTAAAAAGCAAGGCGGATTAAATAATTTTCTTGAGAGCCCTCAAGGGCTCTTTTTGATGCTTCGTGTTACCATAGCGCCCTTCAACACCACCAATATTAATTGAGGGGATTATGTCTTCTGAAGCTTCCCAACGCGCCGCAGCGATGCGCAACACAAGCATCGTGGGAATTCTTGTTAACGCCTTCCTCACGGTTATCAAGATTCTCTTTGGTATTATCGGCCAATCACACTCTCTCGTCTCCGATGGTATTCACTCTTTAGCTGACATTAGCACCGACGTCATGGTGTGGGTGGCCTCCCGTTACACGAACATGCCAGCAGATAGAGAGCACCCTTATGGCCATGGCCGTATTGAAACCGTTTTCACCGTAGCTCTCGCTTTGGTGCTGCTCGTTACCGCTTTCGGCATCGTTTACGACGCCAGCCAGCGCATTATTGATCCAAGCGCTTTGTTAACCCCCTCATCGTTTGTACTCATCATTGCCTTTATTTCCATCGTCGCCAACGAAGGCCTCTATCAATACACCATGCGCATGGCAAAGCGCCACAAATCTGGTTTGCTCCACGCAAATGCGTGGCATCACCGCTCAGATGCCATTTCTTCTGTTGTCGTGTTAATCGGTGTGGCGGGTAGCCTCATTGGCTTCATTTACCTCGATATCATTGCCTCAATCATTGTGGCTATCATGATTGCACGCATTGGTTGGGACCAAGGCAAACAAGCCATGCTTGAACTCATCGACACCGCGCTAGAGCCCAAAAAAGTAAAAGCCATACGCAACATTATTAGCGAAGTAGAAGGCGTAAAGGACGTTCATATGTTGCGCACACGGCGCATGGGCGGCAATGCTCTGGTGGATGTGCACGTGGAAGTGAAACCACGCATCAGCGTGTCTGAAGGCCACCAAATCAGCGAATATGTGCGCATGAAATTAATTCGTTCAATTACAGAGGTTACTGATGTCACCGTGCACATCGACCCAGAAGATGATTCCATTTACAAAACAGACCTCACTCTGCCATTGCGTCGTGATGTAGTAGCTGCGTTGCGCAAGGCATGGCAAGGCATCATCGACGACAAGTACCTCAGCACCATGGCACTACATTATTTGGCCAACCAAATTTATGTGGATATTTTGCTGCCTCTGGATGATTTCCAAGATGCGACACATGCTCAGCAACTCAACCAACGCTTATTAAAAGCAACTTCGCATCTGCAATATATAGGTGATGTAAAACTGTATTTTGGCGAACCTGTTAGCCTTACAGACACCAAAACGAGCACCTATTAGTACACACATTTTGTCAAAAATTAGCCCTTAAACACCAACTTTTTTGCCGCTAGGCACTTGTCTAGCGGCTCGTTAATCGCTAAAGTTCCTCGGTTGTCTGTATTGCATTAGTTCATTAAACAGGCAATTGCAGCAGAAACTCCGTTTTTTTCACCAACTACTTTGGAGTTAAATTTTATAAGACTTGGCAGCCATTTTTCATCGTTATACTGCCATCCCCAATCATTAACACTTAAGGTTTCTACCATGTCACAAAAGTCATCGCAGCCTTTGCCCTCTTATTTAAACCCAGACAACCCTGGCCCTTGGGTAGTTTTTTTAGAGCAGGTAGACCGGGTAACCCCATACTTAGGCGACTTGACCGAGTGGGTTGAAACACTAAAGCAACCTGAGCGCACTTTAATTGTCAATTTGCCAGTTAAAATGGACGATGGTCGCATTGAGCACTTTGAAGCTTACCGTGTACAACACGACTTAAGCTGCGGGCCTGGTAAAGGCGGAGTGCGTTTCCACCAAGACGTTACACTGTCAGAAACCATGGCTCTTTCTGCTTGGATGTCGATTAAAACCGCTGTTGTAGGCCTGCCCTATGGCGGCGCGAAAGGCAGTGTGCGCATTGATCCTCGCAATTACTCTGCCACCGAAATGGAGCGTGTTACGCGCCGCTACACCGAAGAAATTTCACCCATCATTGGCACCAAAGAAGATATTCCTGGGCCCGACATTAACGCCACAGGCCAAACCATGGCGTGGATGATGGACAGCTACTCGAAAAAGGTAGGTGAGCACACTCCTGGTATTGTTACCGGTAAACCCATCCCCTTAGGCGGTAGCTTAGGCCGTGTAGAATCCACTGGCCGCGGCGTATTTATTATTGCCTCCGAAGCTGCTCGCGATGCTAATATTTCCCTCGAAGGCGCACGCGTTTGTGTGCAAGGCTTCGGTAACGTGGGCGGCATAGCGGGCAGGCTCTTGCATGAAGCCGGCGCTTCAGTAATTGCCGTACAAGACCACACAGGCACTATTTATAACGCTGATGGTTTAGATGTACCTGCCGTACTAGAGCAAGTTCGCAAAACAGGCGGTGTAGCCGGTGCTGCTAACTGCGAAACCATTGCTAGCGATGATTTCTGGAGCTTAGAGTGCGACATTTTGATCCCTGCAGCACTCGCAAGCCAAATTAATGTTAACAATGCGCAGAAAGTACAGGCCAAAGTGATTGTTGAAGGGGCTAACGGCCCTACCACTCCTGAAGCCGATGACATTCTTAAAGAGAAAGGCATCCGTGTTGTACCAGACGTGCTTGCTAACGCTGGTGGCGTAACCGTGAGTTACTTTGAGTGGGTACAAAACCTTGCCAATTACTATTGGTCTGAGGAAGAAGTTAACGAACGCTTGGGCATTATCATGCGTGACGCCTATGCAAGGCTTTCAGCCACCGCTGAAGAGCACCAAGTGTCTTTGCGCACCGCTGCGTTTATCGCGGCTTGCACGCGCATTCTAGAGGCTGCCAAGCTACGTGGTGGTTGATAGCTAACCCCCCCTGCTTAACGCACAAAAAACCAGACCTCCTATGGAGCCTGGTTTTTTTATCTTCTTCAATATATCACTGCACAAGAAAAAGCCCCAAAATTTCTTTTGGGGCCTTAGTGTTACTTCACCACCCTTAGTGTAGGTGGCTGCGGGGAAGGTGGATCGTCGTTAGGATCCGGATCGGGTTGAAATGGCGGCTCCACAGGCGGAAACACCATCCCTTCGCTGTTATTTTCACGAGCAAATATTGCTACTACTGCATTTACCGGCACATAAATGCCCGTTGGTACACCACCAAATCGAGCAGAGAATGAGAGCCCTTCGTTGTCAGCCGAGAAATTACTCACCGCCGTGGGCGATATATTGAGTACTATTTGCCCGTTTTCAACAAAATCCCATGGCACGTCCACACCTGGATACTCCGCATCAACTAGCACATGGCTCGTTAAATCGTTATCGCATAGCCATTCATGTATTGCGCGAAGCAAATATGGCCTTTTTGACGTGGTCGTAAATGGATTACTCACTGCTTTCTCCTGCTTTTAAAGCCCGCGCATTTCACGCTCAGCTTCGGTCAAGCTCGCTTGGAAGCTATCACGTTGGAACAAACGCTCAGCATATTCTAGCAACGGCTTCGCTTGCTTAGCGGGGAGTTCAATTCCTAATTCAGGCAAGCGCCATAAGATAGGAGCGAGCGCACAATCCACCAAGGTAAAATCTTCGCTCATAAAGTAAGGCATTTCTTCAAAAATAGGAGCGATGGTGATTAAGCCGTCACGCAGAGCTTTTCTGTGTTTGTTTAATTCTGCTGCTTTTTCTTTACCCGCCACAATGGCATCCACGTGTGCACACCAGTCGCGCTCAATGCGGTGGATGTACAAGCGACACTGGCCACGGGTAACAGGGTAAACCGGCAACAGAGGAGGATGTGGGAAACGTTCGTCGAGGTATTCCATGATCACGCCTGGTTCATAAAGAGTGAGCTCTCTATCCACTAGGGTTGGTACCTCGTTGTAAGGGTTTAGGGAAGCCAAATCTTCGGGCTCATTACCCTGCTCCACATCGATAATATCAACTGCCACACCTTTTTCTGCCAGTACGATACGTACACGATGGCAGTAATGGTCTGTGGGAGAAGAATAAAAAGTCATTGAGGAACGTTTTGCTGCTGCAGCCACTTTATACGCCTCCAAAGGCTAAATTTAAGAAACAAAGAGGCAGTTACTTCTCAGTAACTGCCCCCTTTTACGCATACTGGTTGAGACGAATTACTTAACGTCTTGCCAATATTCGCGCTTCAACAAGTAGGTTGGAATCAACAAGATCGCAAGGAAGAGCAGTACATAAATACCTAATTCCTTACGACGCTCTTGAATCGGTTCCGCGGCATAAACAAGGAAGTTAGTAAGATCAAGCATGGCTTCTCTGAAACCTTCTTCACCCAACTCTTCTTCCATGCCAGCCAATACGTGCGGCATACCTACCATAGGGAACACATGGTTATTGTAGCCATAAGGACGAGACTCGTCCTCATAGAAACCAATTAAATAAGAGTATACCCAATCTGGTGTACGCAAACGTGCCACAAGGGAGAGATCTGGTGGTGCTGCACCAAACCACTCTTCCGCAGCCTTCTTCGGCATTGCGTTTTCCATTGTGTCACCGATTTGCTCGCTAACGAAGTTCAGATTTTGTAGCACTAAGTCTTCTGGCATATTTAAATCTTCAGCCATACGACCGTAGCGTAAAAACTGTAAGGAGTGACACCCCATACAGTTGTTCACAAAAATCTGTGCACCACGCTGTTGCGACACCTTATCGGAAATATCAATGTTCGCTTTGTGCATGTTTTCAGCCATGCTCACAGGCGAGAGCAATAATGCAATTGCTCCGAGTAAAACTACGCTTAACTGTCTCATGCCTTACCCCCTGTTACGCGCGTTGGCACTGGTTTGGACTTTTCGAAGCGGTGGCCAAAGGGCAACAACACTAGGAAGTAGATAAAGTAGTAGAAAGTTCCTATCTGCGCCCACTTAGTGAAGCTCAACCCTAGGAAGCTATTATCCGCTGGCTGAGTACCAAGGTAACCAAGCGCTAAGAAGAAGATAGCAAACAACCACAGGGTGATTTTGCTAAACCAACCTTTGTAACGAATAGAGTTTACAGGATGGCGATCTAGCCATGGCAACACGAACAACACTGCGATACCACCGCCCATCACGATCAAGCCCCAAGATTTAGCATCTAACAAGAAGCTAAAGGTAGTGGCACGCAACATGGCGTAGTAAGGGCCGTAGTACCACACCGGCGCAATATGGTCCGGAGTTGCTAACGGGTTAGCAGGTTCGAAGTTTGGCCTTTCGATAAAGTAGCCGCCACCATCAGGGAAGAAGAAGATGACGAATGCAAATACCATTAAGAAAACAACAATACCTACTAAGTCTTTAACACTGTAGTAAGGGTGGAATGGAATACCATCTAGCGGCACACCGTTCTCATCTTTAGTTGCTTTAATTTCGATACCATCGGGGTTGTTAGAACCCACTTCGTGCAACGCTAAAATATGCAATACCACTAACGCCACAAGCACCAATGGAATAGCTACAACGTGCAAAGCAAAGAACTTGTTAACGGTGGCATCAGACAACAAGTAGTCGCCACGCACCCAAGTGGTTAGGGCTTCACCCCAGCCTGCTGCTTGTTCTGCGCCTACAAAAGGAATCACCTGGAATGGAATAGCTTCAGCTAATGAAATAATTACCTGAGCACCCCAGTAAGACATGTTACCCCATGGCAATACGTAACCGAGGAAACCCTCAGCCATTAGCGCGAGGTAAATAAGCATACCACAAATCCACACGAGCTCTCTGGGTGGCTTATAAGAGCCATACATTAAGCCGCGGAACATGTGTAAATACACTACCGCGAAGAATGCCGAAGCACCCACTGCGTGCATATAACGTATCAACCACCCAAACTGCACGTCTCGCATGATGTATTCAACAGAAGCGAACGCATCGGTGGGGGAGTAAAACATGGTGAGCCAAATACCAGTAACAAGCTGGTTTACTAGCACTACCATGGAGAGAACGCCGAAGTAGTACCAGAAGTTAAAGTTCTTCGGGGCATAATACTTCGACATATGCGTTTCAAACGCACGCGTAACAGGCAAACGAGCGTCAACCCACTCCATTGTGCCTGCAAACATTCTCTTGATCATGCTGTCTCTCCTTCTTCAGAGCCGATGATGATCAGATTATCGTTGAGATAAGAGTGCGGGGGCACCACTAGGTTCGTGGGTGCAGGCACACTACGATAAACACGCCCGGCAAAATCAAACATAGAGCCATGACAAGGGCAGAAGAAACCACCCTGTTCTAGTTGTACTGTTGGCTCAGCTTCTAGGGTTGGCGAACAACCTAAGTGAGTACACACCCCTATTAGCACCAAAATTTCTGGCTTAATAGAACGGAATTCGTTACGTGCGTATTCAGGCTGTTGGTTTGTTACACCCGAATCTGGATCGCTTAACTTGCCGCTCGTTGCCATTTTCTTGAGGCCTTCTAGCATTGCCTCTGTACGACGAACTACCCAAATAGGTTGTCCACGCCACTCACGAACAACTCGCTGGCCCGCTTCTAGCTTACTTACATCAACTTCAACCGGCGCACCTGCGTTTTCAGCGCGCGCACTAGGTTGCCAAGACTTTACAAAAGGTACCGCAGCACCAACAACCCCTACAGCGCCGACAGCAGATGTCACGCCGATGAGGAAGGTGCGCCGGCTTTTATTTACGCCGTCATTATTCATTGGATAGATCTCCCCTGGATCCCATGCTCGGGCAATTTTACTGGGCTCATCCCAGTGTTCTAGGCAGAACAAGGTGGCATGAATTGTAGTGAATTAGCAGGGGCCTTACAAGTCAAAGACTTGCCGAATAGCCCTATCACTCAAGATTCACGAACTTACAGACACAAAAAAAGCCCAACCAAGAAGTTGAGCTTTTTTGTTTGGTTCTGAGCGCTTAACGCTTGGAGAACTGAGGACGCTTACGCGCTTTCTTCAAGCCTACTTTCTTACGCTCAACAGCTCTTGCATCACGAGTTACGTAACCTGCACTGCGTAATGGAGCTCTTAGTGTTTCGTCGTACTCCATAAGTGCACGAGTAATACCGTGACGAATGGCGCCCGCCTGACCGCTGTTACCACCACCTGAAACGGTGACGTAAACATCGAAGCTGTCGGTGTTTTCGGTCAATTCTAGGGGCTGACGAACGATCATACGTGACGTTTCACGACCAAAGTACTCTTCAATCGTACGACCGTTGATCGTAATATTGCCGCTACCAGGACGAAGAAAAACGCGTGCACTGGATCTCTTACGACGACCAGTACCATAACTAGTGGATGCAGTTGCCATCAATAACCCCTTTAAATATCTAACGCTTGCGGTTGCTGAGCAGTGTGTGGGTGCTCATTACCAGCATATACTTTTAGCTTGCTCAGCATAGCACGACCCAGCGGGTTACGTGGCATCATGCCTTTAACGGCAAACTCGATAGCACGCTCAGGGTGCTTCTCGATGAGCTCTTCAAAGTTCGTTGTTTTCAAGCCACCTGGAAAACCAGAGTGACGGTAATATGTTTTTTGCGTAGTTTTGTTGCCTGTGACACGCACTTTCTCAGCGTTCACAACAACAATATAATCACCGGTATCTACATGCGGTGTGTACTCAGGCTTGTGCTTACCACGTAAACGGGTGGCAATCTCACTAGCCAGACGGCCGAGAGTTTTATCTGCGGCGTCAACCACGTACCAGTCGCGCTGTACGCTATCCGGTTTTGCGCTGAAGGTTTTCATGCAATTCGTTCCCAAAATCAGGTGTTTACGGGCTTTCCGCCCTTCGACA
>DATGUF010000012.1:0-5974 GCA_035301485.1 Alcanivoracaceae bacterium | reverse complement strand
CCAATCCTCTTCGGTTAAGCGTTTATTTGCCCACCAAGCGCCCAAAGCGTTATCCAGCAAAAAACTCACCATATAAGGTTCGGTAAACAACTGGGTCACGGCAGGCAGCTCGCGGGCACCAATTTTCACTTCAGATTGGTTAATACGCTCTTTGTTATCCGCTTGCCAAAATTGATACACCCATCCCAGGCTATCACTGGCATGAAAGGTATCGGTGGCTAGCCCCATCACTAGACTAGTGAGCGCTTGTTGGTGCTCAGGCGCAAAGCTAAGTTCAAATACCGGGGAATCCACCCGGAAAATTTGCGGCAGCATTTTAGAGGCCAACACCCCTGCCAGCTCCCAACCCGTGGTGCAACGACGCTCTTGTTCATCGCGCGCAATATCTGGCTCTTGCGCCAGCTCATTACACTCTTCCAGGGTTAAAGCGGTATATTCGTCGTACATCAGCAAGTTGTTTTGCTCTAAATAACGGGCAAACAACATGCGGTGCCAATGCTCATAGGCCACGCTGGTAATAAGGTTATCAAGATCCTGATGGCGATCTTCATGCCTTATATCACCCAATTGGCGCCCCAGTGCGCGCAAGCGTGTGCGCAGGTTTCGTTGTGCTTCATTGAGGTATTCCGGTGGACGCGCCTCCCCTACGGCTAAACGATTCAAGGCCTCGCTAGCGGCTTGCTCTGCTACTGTGCGGGCTTTTTTTACCGCACGCTCCAATTGGCCGCGTAAGGTTCTATCTAGAGTTGGGGCTATGTAGTTATGCATTAGAAGGTCACCGGTCCATCGTTTAATTTGTCTAGCACTTGCTGCTTGACGTCTGCGAGCCATTGCTCTAATTCGGCTTCAGTTTGAATCGTTGCACGCGGCAAATGCAGGTGTTGTACCTTGGGTTGCAAGAGCTTTACTGCCTCGAGGCGAGCACTTTCAAACTTACTGGCGAGCGATGCGGTGCGATCCGCCCATTGGCTAAGGCTGGTGTGCTGCAAAGCTTCTATCAACGCTTCTGGACTGCCATAGTTGGGCTCATCAATGGTGAGTAGTTGGCGGCGTTGCAGCAGTTCCTGTCGTTGGTCTATATCCAACTGCTGCCAGTGCACATCGGCTTCTAACTGCTGCAATTGTGTGGCGTGGGTATCCAGGTAACTTTGCACATGGTGTTGTAAGGCTTCGCGCAGCTTGGCGGTGAGCTCCTTGATATGTGTTGCTACAGGATTGGGCTCATCAAGCAGGCTGCGGTTGGCGCTAATGGCATCGGCTTCAGCTTTTATGGCAGGATAAAAAGCACGGTCTTTAGCTAAATCCAGTAAATCTTTCAACTGCCACCACTCGTTGCTGCGCAGCTCTATTTTGCTCGCAATGGCTTGCCATTCTTTAAACAGCGCTTTAATGGTATCGCCTTCATCTAACACCATTTTTAATTTGGCGTTGCCAGATTGGCGCTCTATTTCATTAAACAAGTCAAGATCTGGCCTGGCCGGCAGTGGTGCATCGCCACTGGCCTCGTCGGCAAGTTGGCGGGCTTTTTGCAGCAACTGCGCCACGTTATTGGCTTCATCTCCCGACGCAGTATTCACACCACAAGCATTTAATACGCCGCGGATTTTAATAATATCCACTGGCCTAATCGTGATACTTTCTGGCGCAAAAGTGGTTTGCCCCACATTTTTACGCTCGAGCTCAGTGGCAGACACAGGGTTATGCTGACTATCTTTTGCGACCACTTCGCCCGCGGCAAGCAACACAAATAAAGCGCCTTCAATGGCGTCTTGTGGCCAGCCATAAGGGGGCTTAGTGAAGTGCTCGCGTATTTCACTGCCGCGCTTAGAGGCGCCTATGTAGCGCATGATTTGTGCGCACACAGGGTGTTTTTCAGGATCACCTTTGTAGCCCAGTAGCTCTAAAGCGGTGTGACCACCCTCTTTGCGGGCGCGGTCGTATACCTTGCCCCAGTGCGGGTTATCTGCTGCATCAAACTCGCGGTACAAGCGCACCAAAGAAGCTTTAGCTGCTTTTTCTACGCGTTCAGCAATGGTGCCATCAAATTCTTCTGCACCGCCTGCCTGCAATACTTGCACCCCATCAAAGATTTCACGCAGAAGCAACTCTTTATGTTTTTGTGCCTCACGGTAACGTGTTTGCATAGAACTGCGAGCATCTTTGCCGGCATCGGTGCCAGGCAAGCCTCGTTTTTCTAAGGTGGCATTAGCAGCGTATTCGGCAATAATAGCGTTAGTGAGCTCGCTGCGATTTTTCGCAGGAATATATACAAATATCGTAGGTTCACTTGGCTCGTATTGACGCGCTACCGATGTGAAGCTATTGGTATCTACGCTCCAGCCATCTTGCACCCACACATAAATTTTCTCGTGAGCATCCTTGGGCACTTCGGTATCAAAGCTTATATGCAGGTTACGCATTTCATTCACTTTGCCCTGGGCTAAACGCACTTTAGCCACCTCTTTACGCACATGGTTTTGCAGTAAGTCGGCGCGGATATTCTCCACACGCTGGGTATTGCCACGTAAATCAGCCTCTTCTTGGCGTAAAGTGTCATACCACTGCGAGCTTTCTTGGGTTTGCAAACGGAATTCAGTACCCACCGTTGTTTCCATAGCCATCAAATAGCCATCTGCTTGCAGTTCCTTTAAAGCCTTAGGTACGGCGGCACGTATGGTGTCTCTACCTTGATGTAAATCTTCTATCAGTAAATCGGCTAACATTTCAGGCGTGGCACGCACGCCAATATCTGCCGTAGCTTCGGTAGGTAGCTTGCTAATTAACAATATAAGCGCCAACAGGCGTGATTTAAGCTGAGCCTCTTCGTTGTCTTGTGCTGCAAAACGCCCAATCAGTTCAGAGACTTCTTTGGAAATAACACCCGTTTGCAGTAAGTTAATAGCAATTTGTTCATAAATAAAGTCAGCAGGCACTACATGACCAAGGGGTTTATCTGCGGTAGCGATGGTTGCTTCGTGCACTACTTTTAGTTGGTTACGTAACTGTGAAACGGTACCGGTGGTATCCACCATTTGCAGTACCTTTTCCCAAAAGCGGCGACGTACAGGTAGCAAAGGATAATCGGCCACCATCACTTTTTCATCATCCCTGTTGTGCTCAATTTGTGTGCCACGCAACTGGCGTGAAATTTCACCCAGGTTGTTTTGCAATAAAGCTTCAACTTTCGGTTTTGCAGAGTCTTTTTTCTGCAAGATAATTTTACGAATTACCGATTCCACATCGGTGTCTGAGAGCTGCACCGGTACCTGAAATCGGCCCATTAAGCGCTGCAAATTAGGCATGCCCGATAGTGCGCTTTGCCCCGTTGCCACAAACAGTAATTTGCTTTTGAATTTAGAATCTTTACAGCAGGTTTCAATGACTTCCTGTACGAGGTGCGCACGCTCAGCATCATCACCGATGTATTGCTGCACTTCATCCAGCACTACGAGTGTGAGAGGAAACCCACCCTCAGTAGCCAAGGCATCGTAAATAGCGTTCACCATTTGCTGGTTAGTAACGTCATCCACATGTGGGTACTGTTCACGCAATAGCTGGCGCACCTGGCTTGGCGAATCACCTAATGTGCTATCGTGCTCCATCAGCGCCGATGCGATGCTGCGCGACATGTATAAGTCTTTAAGCTCTTCTTCCCAACTATCGCCCTGTGCTTCCACACTTTGTTTAACGCTTGCAAAGATGCCTTGGCGCTTAAGCCACAACACAAAGCGCGCTTGGTTGTATTGCTCGGGCAGCCCCACAGAGTTAAAAATGATATTGAGCAATGCCAAGCGCACGTTATTGCTTATGCCTGAGCCCAGCGTGCCCGATGCCGCATGCAAGCCCCCGTTGCGTTTTGCTGCTGTGGAAAGCTCTACAAAATGATCTTTAATGCCTTGCGGAAGCTCAGCAATATCGCGTGCCTGCATGCCATCTGCAAACACTTGGTTGGTCCAAAAGGCCCGCAACATTTTAGCTAGATGAGATTTACCCGAGCCATAGAAACCTGAAATCCAGATGCCAGGCTGCTCGTTATTGCTGCCTAAGTTACGAAGGTAGGTAGACAATATTTTATCTAGTCCCGCTTGGTATTCACCCTCGCACACAAAGGTTTCTAATTCATAACGTAAGGTGCTTAAGGCCGCTTCCGACTGGTCGTCTTTCACCACTGCCACACCATTATTGGCAAGGGTTTTATCCTTTGGTTCGATTAAATAAATATCACGATTTAACATAGCGTTCTTCACATCCAGGGCTGTCGTTTTAGTTATTTGCTGTTATAGCGGTGGCTTGATAACCCCACCCATCGCGCGCATCTAGCAACTTATAAGTGTTTTCGCTGTACTCCCCAGGAAACAGCACGAGCAAGCGCCCAGGCACATGCACTGAGAGCCTTTTTACAAAATCTGATACCGAGGCAAAACCAAATAAAGTACCGCAGCCAATTAGCGTTACCACTGTGTTAGTGGTAACGCCCTGCAATTGCTCGGCTAACTTTTCAATCGCATCATCCACAAAGCTACCATACTTACTTTTAAGAAACTCTGGCTCTTCAAAATAATCTTCACGATACTTTTGGCCTGCCATCCATTCTGGAAAAAGCCGAGTAATATCCAACTCAAGCCAATCATGCCCAGCACTTTCTGTTGCCAACCGAAACTCTTCAACGCGCGCACGCAGCTTAAGCTCGTCTTCCTTGCGATAAACGGCAAACAGCACACGCTGCTCATCGGCTAGCCCAGGTATCCACGGGATAGCAATAAAACTGGTATAGCTTTTTATTAAGCGTGTTAATCGATTACTCATGCAGCCACGCCTCTTCTTCTTTGGTTAAATAATTGGGGAAACCCACTTCGATGATTTCGCTAGCGTGTTTAAAGGTTATCAGCCCGGCGTGGCTAGCAAATACAGCAAGCTCTAAAAGCTCTTCCTCTCGGCGCTCTAACACCTTAAGCCATTCTGAAATAAACAATCGGTTTCCGGTGGCACCTTGTAGGTAAGCCGCAAATAAAGCAAATACCACGTTAACTGGCCGAATAACAGGTTCGGCACGGTACTTTTTACTGCGCCCTCTTAAAAAGCCGGCATGAGTCCAGCTGGCATTAATATTCTGTGCTATAGATTTCAAAGTAGCTGCACTAAACCGATGCGGAAAACGTTTTTCAAATACCGCTTCCATATCTACCCGTGGCAATACTTCGTTTAACTCCAAAGACAATATTTTTTGCTGCGATAGACGTAATAAGGCATCACGTGTTAAGGCTAACTGACACGCTAATACAGGGCGTGCAGCTTCATCTACATCCCATAAACGTCGGAAAACACGAAAAATCGCAAAACCATTTTCAAGGCTGTATAAATCAACCAGGTGCCTAAAGGTTAAACTGCGGGTTTTGCTGGTGTTTTTATTAAGAACATTCTTTTGCTCAATGGCATCTCGGTATTCATTCACAGTGAAATTTGATGCAGTGGCCTCAAAAAGAAGTTCTAGTTCTGCCAACATAATTGTGCGAGACGCGTGCGCCCCAGCTTGCCCAAATTTAAAACCATACTTCAATTGGGTTTCTTCAGAAATCATTAATGGTTCGCCTTTTTATAAACACTTGGGGCGATCGATCCATTTGCCAATGACGCTACAAATAACCTGCTGTGGCCACGCGATCTGTTATCTTGCCACCCCTCCTCCACCTAACGCTTATGCGTTCAGATGAGTGTGTTTCGCTAATTTTTGAATAAGAAACGGGCCTTCGTTTTATTATAGTCGGTACACCGAATCTACTTTAACATCTGCACCAGTATAGTACTTCAGCGATTTTCCACTCAACTGAACTTACCCCTCATCAAGCAATTTGTGTGGGTAGGGTTAGATCACTTCAAGGTTGGCCATCATGCCTAAATCTTCATGTTCCAGAATATGGCAATGGAACATGCGAATGCCTGGCAGCTGCTGCTTCACATGAAAGACAACGGTTTC